>VBKE01000108.1:534-8217 GCA_005879605.1 Deltaproteobacteria bacterium | reverse complement strand
CGGCATTGTTGAAAATGTTTTGAAAAATTCTCTCCACTTTAGAGCGGTCGCTGAACAGGAACACGCCGTTTTCGACCCTATCGGTATTGAGACGTAATCCTTTTTCACGCAGCGTTCCCTCGTAACGCTTGATCGTTTCGGCTACCACATCATGGACATCAAATTTCTCCATCGTGGCGGCGCTATCCCCCGAGTTCAGTGAAGTCATCCAAAGAACGTTATCTATGAGCTCCAAAAGCTCCTCTGAATTGCGATAAACCGTTTCGAGTACCTTGTGCTGTTCTTCCGTTAATTTGCCGATCACCTGGTTCAGGAGAAGATAGACAAATCCAACGACCACGCTCAGCGGAGTTCTCAGTTCATGGGAAATATTGGAAAGGAAATCCGACTTGACCTGTCTCAGCTTAGCCTTGGCGGTCCGCCGTTCAAGTCCACGCCGCACCAGCGCCAAAATATGATTTACGTCAAAGGGTTTGGAAATGTAGTCGAACGCTCCCAGACGCAGTCCCTCAATAGCGGTGTCAAGGGAACCATAGCCGGTAATAATGATGGCTTCGATGTCGCGATCATATTGCTTGACTTTTTCCAGGACATTGATTCCGGTGAGGCCGGGCATTTTGAGATCCAGAGTGACGAGATCTACGGGATACTTGCCGAGGATCTCAATCGCTTGTCCTCCCCGCTCCGCCAGGTGAACGTTGTAATACGGGTTGAGAATCATCTTGAGCGATTCTCTCGGACCCATCTCATCATCGACGACCAAAATGTGGGGCTTGGTGGTTTCCATACCTTGCTGAAAGGGAGCAAGTGGTATGCCACAGTCAACCTATTGATTTAAAAAGGGAAGTTTATGGAAAGGAAAGGTGAAAAAGACGGGCGCAGGAACAATTTTGTCCAATTATGTCGATAATTTTACTTCGTCACCTCCGTCGTTGGGGTCGTGGATCTTCAGCTTTTCGATGCGATATTTTAAGATCCGACGGCTGGTTCCCAAAAGTGAAGCAGCTTTGGTTTGATTGAAACCGGTTCTTTGCAACGCCTTAACGATTAGCTCGCGTTCGAACTCATCCACGGCGTCGCTGAGCGGCCTGGCACCACTCAAAACGTCCTCTTTCAGTGTCGCCGTGTGATCCGTGGAACGCATCCCCGCCGGTAGGTCGCGCAGCATGACTGTTTCATGGGGCGTTAGGATCGTCAGCCGCTCGATCAAATTCTCCAACTCCCGGATATTGCCGGGCCAGTAATACGAAGTGAAGAAATCCACTACCTCAGGAGAGAGGGCCTTGGGCGCAATTGAGTGTTCCTGGGCTTTGAGTCTCAAGAAATGGTCCAGAAGCAATGCTATGTCTTCACGTCTTTCTCTTAGGGGCGGAAGAAAAAGCGAAACAACGTTCAGACGATAAAAGAGATCGGGGCGAAACTCTCCGGCCCTTGCCGCCTGCTCGAGATCGCGATTGCTGGCCGCGATGACCCGAACGTCGACTTTGATGTCATCGGTGCCACCGAGACGGGTAAAGGTCTCCTGCTCGACCGCGCGCAAGAACTTCGCCTGCGTGCCGAGATTGAGCTCTCCAATCTCATCGAGAAAAAGAGTACCGGCGTGGGCGAGTTCAAACCGTCCAACTTTTTTCTGCGACGCGTTGGTAAACGCGCCCTTCTCGTAGCCAAAGAGCTCGCTTTCGATGAGCGTATCCGGCAGCGCGGCGCAATTGACGACCACGAACGGTTTTGACCGCCGATCGCTGTTGTAGTGAATGGCGCGGGCGATCAACTCCTTCCCGGTGCCGCTTTCACCGGTGATTAGCACCGTGCTCTTCTTCGCCGCCACCATGCTGACCGCCTTGAATACGTCGATAATTTGTTTGGACTTTCCGATGACGTGATCGATACCGTACTTGCGCCCGACTTCTTCCTTTAAGCGCTCCAGTTCCCTCGACAATTGGACCTTCTCCACTGCATGTTCAACCCGCATTCGGAGTTCTTCGACGTCGAAGGGCTTAGTCACATAGTCGAAGGCACCGGTCCCCTTGGCCGTGAACGCCGTGCGCGCCGTGTTGAGACCGGTCAACATGATGATTTGACATTCCGGATGCAGGGTCCTCATCTGCTTGAGCACCGCCAAGCCGTCGGCACCCGGCATGACGATGTCCAGCAACACGACATCGGGTGTCTCGTCGGTCACCTTTTGGATGGCCTCATCTGCGGACACGGCTTCGAGAACGCGAAAGGTTTTGTTAAAGATCATTTGCAGGGATTGTCTGACCCCCGCCTCGTCGTCTACGACTAACAATAACGG
The DNA here is from genome assembly GCA_005879605.1 of Deltaproteobacteria bacterium. Lineage (GTDB taxonomy): Bacteria > Desulfobacterota > Binatia > UBA9968 > UBA9968 > DP-1. The sequence continues at coordinate 5,921 of VBKE01000108.1, read as the reverse complement.
CTGACTCATTTCAGTTTTCTTTTCCGCGCTAGGCAACCGGAAACTCCATTCTTAAAATATCTCTTTCGCTGTCCGACTGGTCCATGACCATCCGGCCGCCGTTTCTCTCAACCAGCTGCTTTGCCAACAATATCCGCAGCGGCAGCGTGCTCATCATATCTGCATTCGGCGGTGAAGCGTTGAAGTAGTGGGCAATGGTCGCGACGCGCGCTCCTTCACGCAAGTAAGAAATAGCCACGCATCCCGGCTTCTCCACGTCGATTTCAATCTCGCTGTTCATCTTGGCTTGAGACAATACCGCCAACAGCACGTTCTTTAGAATATATTTCAGTTGAGCCTCATCCGTGCGGATCTCACGGTTGTAGCCGTTGCCTTTCCACCGAATACGAGCCTGCCGCTTGGCGCACTCATCGCTGATCTCGTTAACCGCCGTTCGCACTTTTTCTTCGAGCGGCACTTTGCCGGCACGCGGGCGTGGGAAATCGGCGAACTCAATCATCGTCTCCAGAAGATCATCCATGCGCTCGATGTCGTCCCCGACCACGTCTTGAAACCGCGCACGGAAACTCTCGTCCTGATACCGATCTGCCAGAAGCTGGGCAAAAGTCTTGATCGTCACCATGGGGTTTTTAAGCTCGTGGGCCAACTCATGGATCACAACGCCTAAATCTACGGATTTACCATGGCTGTTGCCCGAGCCGGACTGGACCGACAGGCCATCTTGGACGACCGTCTCGGCGGTGACCAACTTCAATTCTTTTTTAGCTGCCGGCTGAGAAGACACAAACTCTTCGAATTCTGCGAGATCTACCAGATCCCGTTCATCGGAAAAATCGAATATAAGATCCCCGGCCTCGATAACATTCTTGCGACGAAGCACTAACGTGCGGGCTACCACCGTTTCCAGTTCATGTAAATTTCCAAACCAGAGATAGTTGCTGAGCCGTTCGCTCGCGCCGGGAGAAAAAGTAACTTCGCCGAGTCCCACCGTCCTGGCGTAGAGTCGTGCAAGCCACGTGGTAATCGTGGGTATATCCTCTCTCCGATCCCTAAGCGGCGCCAGTCTCAATGTGAGGGTCGCCAACTTGTAGTAAAGCGACTCGAGAAACTCTCCTTGATATACCTTTGCCAAAAGATCGGCCCGAGCAGTCGTCAGCAGCCGCCACTCGCCTAACCTGTCTTCTTCCAAGAAATTCAGAAGCGCAGACTGCCCTGAGGGTAACACCTTTTCAAGATTCTCGATCAACAGGGTCACCACGGTTTCTTGGAGTCTGCCATTGCACGAAATCTCAAAGCTCTTCTGGGCAAGATAGTCGGCACTGATTTCAGCTGCATTCAATGAGACGCGAGAGGTGGGGCGTGCTTGTCGGCCATGAACCGCACGGGCAACACGTTCCTGACCACAACCGATTTCTCCTGTGATCAACAGCGCAAGCTTAGTAGTGGCAAATCTATGGACTAAGCTAGCTGCGGTGCGACTGAGATAAGGAAACTCTAGATAACCAGCAAGTTCGTCCTGTCTAGGTTCGGGGAGCTTCTTCTCCAGGACGCTTCGTCGGGCCAAGAGTCGTCCAACCTTTTCCTTGAGCTCAAAAGGATTAAACGGCTTGGCTAGACAGCCGACCTTGTCGCGATCTTCGATAGCCTTTGCGACCGATTTCGAGTCGACGAGAAAAAGAACGGCGAAAGGCGCCCGTGCCGCGAATCGCAGAAGAGCCGACGATTCCACGCCGATCGTGGGAGTCAGTCCCATGATCAGCAGATCTACTTCGGTGTCGGAGTCGGAGAAAGAAAATGCTCCCCTACTATGCGGGCGTTTCATGACGACAAACTCGCGTCCCAAAATGAGGGCAAGCGTCTCCCGAATGACCTCGGACTCATCAATGACTAAGATTCGCTTCATTGGTGTGAGCGCGCCCGTTGTTTGCCTGGCGAACCGGCTTACCGACCGGCAGATTTATGAAAAATGATGTTCCTGCACCGATTTTGCTTTCTACAGTGACATATCCTCCGTGTTCCTGAACAATCTGATGAGAAATGGAAAGACCCAAGCCGCTGCCTTCGTCCTTGCTGGTGAAAAAGGGATCGAAAATGTGATCGAGGTTCTCTTCCGGAATTCCCACGCCGGTATCCCGGATTTCAATTTGGACAAATTGTTCTGGCTGGCCCGCCTCGTTTTTGGAGTAGGAACGAGTCGAGATGTAGATTGAGCCGCCCTCTTTCATGGCCTGTATGGCGTTAAGTATGAGATTCATAAATACCTGCTTCATCTGCTCTCTGTCAATCCATGCTTTGGGCAAGTTCGCGCTAAATTCCCTTGTAATCTCAACACCTTTCTCTTTAGCCTCCGTCTCCAAAATGCGCGCGATGCTCTCGACAACATCGTTGAGATTTTCCTCTGCAACATTGGGGCGCGAAGGGCGAACGAAACTCAACAAGTCGGTGATCAGACCGCAAATACAGTCCACTTCTTTTAATGCAAGACCTTGGAATCCCTCACGGAACTCGGCATCGTCGTAACGTTCCGGCAAGAGTTGTGTGAAAGTCCGAATCGCCACCAGAGGATTTCGAATCTCATGCGCAAGACCGGCAGTAAGCAACCCCAAGGACGACTGTTTCAGGTTTTCGTAGAGTCTCGCGTTTTCAATGGCGATCGCCGCTTGATTGGCCAAAGTGGATAGCAGCTCTAAGTCTTCGTTCGAATAAATCTCTTTCCCTTCCTTGTGGCCTAAATTAAGAATCCCGATGAGTTTCTGTTTAGAGACGATGGGCACGCTGATTTCCGCATCGAGCTGTCCCATCCGTTCCGCGGTTAGTCGGCTCGCGGGATCATTGCGCGCCATCTCCAGCTCTTCTTTTACGACACCCTCACGACTCTTCTGCAAGCGTCGAATTAAGGGATCATCTCGTAACAACGCCGTCTCTAAATATTGATCCGCACCCAGACCTACCTTGGCGTTTAAGTTGTAAGATCCTTTGGCTTCATCCACCAGATACAAGGATGCCTTCTCAACTCCCAGTGCCCTGCCAACTGTTTTGACGAGGTTGTTAGACAGATTTTCGAGGTCCACGATTGAGACCATATCTTTGCTGGAACGGAGGAGGGTCTCTCGATAATCCACGCGCTTCTGAAAAAGCGCTCTTTCTAATGCCTCTTCAGTTCTAAATCGTACCTTGGGGAAGAAAAATGCCACGATGATGAACAGGAGTAGCGTAAACATGGAAAACACATAATTTATATTGCCAAAGGAAGCTTTTTGCCCCCAGATGACGAGCAGATAGCACGGAGCAAGTAAGAGCAGAAGCAAAGAAGCATAAATCAAGCTCTTTTTGATGACTACATTAATATCGAGCAAGCGATATTGGACAATTGCGTAAGCAGTGGTAGAGACATAAACCGGTATCGCATATGTGCCATATGGGAACAAAGGAAAAATTGTGATGTCATAGAGATACAGGAAATTATCGACGCCTCCGATGTATCCAAGTAACGATCCGAATAACAAGTATTTAAGTTGATTTTTTCTCAATCCCTCAGCTGCGATATAAGCGCGAAATAACTTCAAGAGCCCCCACGAAGCACATAATGCGAAGAATGCGACAAAGTAGATGTAGCCCGAATTGGCGATCATCAGATACTTTATGCCGTACTTCGGGCCGACGTCGGAAACTAGTGTTCCGTTGATGCAGAGAAAAATGAATACAAAAGCAAAGGAGTATAACAACGTGAGAAACACTTTGGAGATAGTTCTATTTATATCTCCAAAGAAAACCATGGTGAAATGAACAAACAGAGCCGGGATGACAGCGGCACCAATATGGAGATACTTACCGGTAAAAAGGGCAAGTGACCGATTCTCGGCGAAAACATGGATGGCCAAGAATGCACTCCACAGGCCAATACTCAAAGAATAGAGAGAGAAAACACGATATAGATTCGATCGGCTTTCTTTAATGAGCACAAAGATCCCTAACGCTGCAGTCGTCACGGCGGTAAGGGCGGCGGAAAAACCAATATGCGTCGCTGCTGTCAAACCCAGTGCATCCACAATTTTTCGTCCTGAAGGCTACCGTAGGATCGCAAGACAACGGAAGCGTTCTTGCCACCGAAGCCGAAAGTATTAAGCAATACATTTTGAACGGGTATGTTTAAGCATTGAGCTCGATTTAGCCGAATCGCACAGTTCGGATCTATTGTGTCACAGTTGATACTTCGTAGAATTACACCTTTGTGAATGGACAAAGCCGCTGCTACAGCTTCAATGGCACCGCTGGCTCCTTGAGTATGCCCAATCATGGATTTGACAGATACTACAGGAATATCTTCTATCTTGTCTCCGAACAGATCCCGCAGCGCGCCTGCTTCAGTCCGGTCATCCGCAACGGTTCCCGCGGCATGGGCTTGTATATAAGCGATCTCCCGAGGGGTAATGCCAGCGTTTGATATAGCCTCACGCATTACCGCTTGTGCTTGGCCTCCATTCGGGTTCATCGTCATCATACCGTAGCAATCAGCATTATGAGACCAGCCTGCAATCTCTGCATATATTCGTGCGTCACGATTCAATGCATGCTCCAAAGTCTCGCATAGTACCACGGCAGCTCCTTCACTCAGGACAATTCCGTCTCTCTTGATATCGAATGGTCGAGGCACCTGATAAGGGTTTTCATTGGCGGTCGTCATTACACGTGCGGCACAGTAGGCACCAAAAATCGCTGGATCAAGAGGAGCTTCTGTTCCGCCTACAAATGCGACATCAATACGGCCAGCTCTGAGATGATCCAGCGCATATCCAATTGCGACCGTACTCGATACACAGCCGGCTGAAATCGTGTCGCTCGGCCCCTTCAATCCGAATCTAAATGAAATTTGCGCGGAACTTGCGTTCGGGAATGTCGAGATTGCAGTAAAAGGATTTATTCTCTTGATACCCTTCTCTCGAAACACCTCATACTCGCGGAATGCCCACGCCTGGCCACCGATCGCCGTACCCGTAAAAACGCCAATCCGTGACGGGTTTGTATCCACTTTGATCTTTGCATCATCCATTGCCATTGACGCCGCTGCTAGAATCATCTGGGATGAACGATCCATTCGGCGCGCATATTTATGGGACATAAAATCATTCGGATCAAAATCATGAATTTCACCGGCAACCTGTGTTGGATAACTGGTAACATCAAAAGCAGTCACTCTTTTCGTCCCTGACCTACCTTCCAAAAGCCCTGACCAGAATGCTTTCTTGCCAACTCCGATCGGTGACACCACACCAATCCCAGTAATAACTACTTTCTGTGTGCCGCTCATCGTTAAATAGCCCTATTCAACATTGCGCTCTTGCTAGCCGCGTGAGCGTGAGCGGTGCACGAGGCAAACTTTAACCATT
>VBKE01000108.1:0-515 GCA_005879605.1 Deltaproteobacteria bacterium | reverse complement strand
TTTTGCATGAAAGAGCCTAGGAATGATCCTGGGCACCTGCTGTTCATACTTCACGAAGGATGCACCAAATTTTTGCGACAACGACTTTTCCTCAAGTAACATTCTATGAACCAAAACAGGGACGTAAACTAAAACAGAAATGTACAATGCTAATCTGGACCCAACCATTAGCGCCAACCCAATGGCTTCAATGATATTACTTAAATAGTAAGGATTCCTGACGTATTTATATGGCCCGGACTGGATCAGGTCATGTTTGTTTCGGATCTCTATGTGGATGCTATGGAACACACCTAAAGTTTTGATTGCCCAATTCCGCCCGATCACGGAAGTAATTACCAATATGGTTCCCGTCATTACAATCGGGCGCCGAAAGCTCTGCTCATCGAGACGGAAGCACCCATAGAAAACGACAAGGTAGAGTGAAACATACACTGCGATAATCAAGGGAAGTGAGTAGGGTATCTGAATTTCTCCCGCCACTTTTTCTCTCTTCCAGAATGTCTCTAGTAATC
>VBKE01000578.1:1381-3713 GCA_005879605.1 Deltaproteobacteria bacterium | reverse complement strand
AAAGAAAATCCTGCGCTTGGGAAAGAAAAAATTTCGGTGCTCCTCTTTGAGACGGAAAGTTTGGAACGGCTTCAGCAGATGTTCTCAGATTTGAATCGATTCGTGCAGCAGACCTCAAAATCGTTAGGTATGCTCTATGATCATCGAGATAACCTTTCCGCACTCACAATGGAAGTCTCCGACCAGGTGGACGTATTCCGAGGCATGGTGGACAAAGAGAAGATTACGATTCCGCTGAGGTCCCCCAAGCTTTTTACCATTTCCGCTTTATACGAGGCGAATGAAGAGTTGCTGGGTAAGAAAATCGCGAAAAAAGGCTCAACGGTTTACGCAGAAGTTCTCAAGACTGCTGTCGCATACTGGACAGAGCTTTCAAAGATCATCGGCGACTGGCGAAAAGTCAAAAATGGAGAACTTAGCGCTTCCGAACTTCGTCAAGAGAAAATCAATACGCATGCGGTTATTTTGCGTGCGCTCGGAGGCGTCGGAAGAACGTTGCTCGAAAAATATCCTGAAGGCTGGCAAGGGAAACTTAAGCTCCTAGAAGGGGTTGATTGGCGGAAGTCTGTCGGTAGTAGTGCGAATTCTCTGTGGGATGACGTGTGTATCACAGCGGGCTCAGTCGTCTCCAATAGACAGGCACGCGCAGCTACTTTGGCGGTCTTGTTACGAGAAATCGGCGAATCGCCAAACGGAAAATTAACAACTAGAGAGTCTGCGGAGGTGACTAGTGCGCAGGCAAATGGATAGTGGAAAAGAACGTAAAAATTCTGTCATTGGCGATCGTCCGGGACCTGTGGGCCAAAATCCGGAAGCTTTTCGCGCCCGTCGGGTCGATGCTGGCGTGATCGCTCCCTATGGTCCTGCAGACCCAGCTACAACGCCCGTACTGGTCCTCGGAGGACCGGTGGTCGGCCTGGGGGCTGCTCCTCGTCGTCGTCGCACTCACTCTCGGGATGGTTTACATCAGTGTTCTCTTTAATCAGTGGAACAGCACCTTCTTCACCGCGCTGCAGGACAGGAATAATACAGTCTTTCTCCAGCAGCTGATACGCCTTTCCTGGCTTGTGGGACTTACCATTCTTTTGGCCGTTTACCAGATTTATCTTAACCAGATGCTCGAGATCAGATGGCGGCGCTGGCTTACCCAGCGCTACCTCCGCGCGTGGCTGGCCAAGGGCGTATACTATCGGATGCAGCTCGTCGCGGGTGAAACAGACAATCCCGATCAACGCATTGCCGAAGACGTGCACCTGCTTATTTCCCATACTCTCGCTCTCCTCATCGGAGGCTTGCGCGCGCTGGTAACTTTGGTTGCGTTTGTGGCGATCCTATGGGGCCTCTCCGGAACTCTCACAGTCGCCCTTGGCGGGTTCTCCGTTACTTTGCCTGGCTACATGGTATGGGCCGCCTTCCTATATGCCCTTATTGGCACTTGGCTAACTCACTGGATCGGGCGGCCGCTTGTGCGTCTGAACTTCGACCAGCAGCGTTGTGAAGCCGACTTCCGGTTCGGCCTGGTCCGCTTCCGCGAGAACACCGAGGGGGTCGCACTCTACGGTGGCGAGGAAGATGAGTTCCGTGGCTTTCGAGAACGGTTCGAGGCGGTAGCGACCAACTGGTGGGACATCATGCGCCGACAGAAGCGGCTGACCTACTTCACCGCTAGCTACCAACAAGCGGCGTGGATCTTCCCATCTGTCGTCGCCGCGCCGCGCTACTTCAAGGGCGAGCTTACGCTCGGAGGGCTCATACAGACCATCGGGGCTTTCAGCCAGGTACAGGCTTCGCTCAGCTTCTTTGTCGATTCGTATAAGCAGATCGCTGAATGGTGCTCGGTGGTGGAGCGGCTCTCAGGTTTCGAGCGGGCGCTTGACCGTGTCCGCATCCAGGCGGCGACTGGCGGCGGCGTCCGGCGCGCCGACGGAGACGCCAGGCATCTGACAGTTGAAGGTGTGGATCTCTATCTACCCGACGGTCAGCCGCTCCTCGCCGATGTGAATCTCTCGGTCTTGCGCGGTGACACCGTTCTGCTAGGGGGCGGGTCGGGATCAGGGAAGAGTACGCTCCTCCGTGCCATTGCCGGAATTTGGCCATTTGGCCGCGGGGAGATCCGCACGCCGCACGACAGTCGGGTACTCTTTCTGCCGCAGAAGCCTTACCTGCCGATCGGTACGCTCCGGGAAGTGGTGAGCTATCCGCTGCCAACATGCGGTGTGGGTGACGCGACACTGAGCGAGGCGCTGGAGGCGGTGGGGCTCCCTGGGCTAGCCGGGCGGCTCAGCGAGGCCGGCCACTGGGCGCTCCAACTCTCCCCTGGTGAGCAGCAGCG
>VBKE01000578.1:0-1370 GCA_005879605.1 Deltaproteobacteria bacterium | reverse complement strand
CTCGCGGGGACGACGGTATTCAGCGTGGGCCATCGCGCGACACTGCGTACTTTCCACTCTCGCCAGCTTCTGGTACGGGCGAATGGGAGCGGGCCTTCCTCAATCGTGGAAGTGACGCAATCGGCTCGACGTGGCATCGGCGTTCCTATGCGCGACGAAGCAGCTGCGATGGCTGGATGATGGTTATCGAACGACCCGGTGTGCGCGGGTTGGATTTCTTCAGATGCCAGCCACTTTCCGGTTCGACATATTATCGATTATGGATGGACTTGAGCGGTTCTCATTTAGCTTGTCGAAGATAGTCTTTCACTTGCTCATTTTTCCTCAGGTTGTCGAGTAAGGCCCTAGCAATCAGCTGATATCCGACGGCGTTCGTATGCCATGGATCAGCGTGCATGTAAATTTTCCCGAAGGACTCGATGGGTCTGTAAAGCTTTTGCTCGCCGTTTTTAGCTTCGACCGTGAAACTCCTAATATGTGGAACATCTAAGCCTTCCCATTTCCCCTCTTCGCCACTGTCGGTATAGATATAGGAGAGCTTGGTCCCTGGCGCAAATGTTGCTGAATAAGACCAGACGTGGTCCCCCGCCCTTTGATCCCCATGTGTTCCATCGTCATACATGGCAATCTTGTTGGGCGCTAAATTTCCCAGCTTCGGATGGTTTCCGACAATGTACATCGCCTTTGGCACAGACCATTTGTCCGCGAACAGCCGAAAGACAACTTCGATTTCTCCATGAGCATTGTCTCTTTGAGATTTACGAGGCTGAAGGTCTAATTTCTTCTCTAATTCTTCCTCGATCCGCTTTTGTGCCCCTGCGATCAAAGCACTGCTATCCACGAGCGGGACGCGCTCGTCCCTCGAAATTCTTTGTAGCACCTTGAGGTAAGGACTGTCCCTCCAAAACTCGTTGTACAGTAGGACAATACTGATATTGCGGCTCCTGGCCACCTTGATCATCTCGCGGTGATAGTTATCATAGTCTCTCAGTGAGTCCCTCATCCACGGTTCGAACTTATTAAAATCATTACCAGTCACCTCCTGTCTCCATGTGGCGTTATACGACTTATCCTCGAGATATTCGCTAATTGACCTAGGCTTCCATGTTAACAGCAGGGCCCAGTAGCGCAGAAGTTTGAAGAACTCGCTTTTGTTCAACAGACTGCTCAGCGTCTGCACCAAGTTAATAGATTCTTCACCCGGAGACGCATGTTTATCATCGACACCCGCCATATGGGGTTCGTTCATGGCAACGGCAACGACTACAACATCAGGATTGAGATCGAGCACTCTTGTCTTTAGCAGCCTCAACCCTTGAATGGACGAATAGCCTGCCACTCCTAAATTGAATACCTCGAAATTCGCTTCT
>VBKE01000317.1:19219-19773 GCA_005879605.1 Deltaproteobacteria bacterium | reverse complement strand
TCTTCCCTTTTCATTCTGCAAAGGACGGTCTAACCAAGTGCACCAACCATTATCCTTGGTTATTTTTGTGCATCAAGGAGTCAATTTTGGCGGCTCTTCGATTTCAGCCGGAAATGCTATTCGTTATGTCAAAGGATGGATGGGACATTCTCAGGAATGACATATTACAAAATCAACACTGGAGAGATACTGAGATCGGCAAGCCGGCTACGCGCTTATCATATTGCGCGATTGCTGGAAAAACTAGGAACACAGAAGTCCTTGGAATTCCCCGTCAAGTCCTTTCGTCGCACAGAATTTGTACAAATCAGGAACTCTTTCATCTGGTTAGCCGATTACGTCAGGGTTATCCCGATCTTCCTTGGAAGTCTAGCAAAGCCGGTGCTTCCCTTTCCGACATGGCGACCAACCGGCCTCGATCAAGGTCCGAACCGATACAATCTCCGGCGGCACCCGAAACGGTCACCCAAATTCCGACGCCGGTTGAGGCGGCGGGTTGGGGATTGACGTTTGGCAGTGCCCCAGGAACAGACGCCATGCGCATCAATTGCCAG
>VBKE01000317.1:0-19178 GCA_005879605.1 Deltaproteobacteria bacterium | reverse complement strand
CGGTGAGCGCCGCACGGGCGCGGGAGCATCTGAAATGGCACTGGGAGGGAGACTCCGGTGCGCGCCCCGAGCGCCGCGGCTCCCGTACCCTCGTGCGGGGACTCATGAACCCCTCTCCAGGACAGTACTGCTTACCGGTGTCGATGAAACCCAGCAGTCCTGCGCCGAATCTCTCAGCGTCAATGAAGCAGAAGCCGTGATTGTTTTTTTTATTTCCATTCAATAGCCATGTCAGCCGCGGTCGTGAACGCTATGCGCCGGTTCCAGCGAAGCAGAAGCTCACTTGTTTTTGTCAGTGCGTCAGTTTTTCTAAGCGCACTGCCATTCTTATGCTCTTCCGCCTATTCCGCTTGCCGTGATCCGGACGTGGCGCGCGGCTTTGGATCGCTTGCCTACGCGGCGAATGTCGATGCAACGATTCAATACTTCGGTCACAACTTTTTTCTCATCACAACCAGCAAGGGAACCCGCATCGTCACCGACCCTTTGGGACCGGGATGGTATCCGAACCCGAACGTTGGCGGCGATGTGGTCACCGTCGGGAAAGAAATGTTTAATCACAATGCCGTTCAAATCGTCCTGGGCAATCCGCTGATCCTGCGTGGTTTGATAAACTACGGGTCCGATTGGAACAAGGTCAGCATGAGCTTCAAGGATACTTTCATCTACAACGTGCCGATCCACCAAAACGCCGAAGTCATAGAGGGCATAAAGGGATCTGCATTTGTCTTCGACCTGGGCACTTTGTGCATTGCTCACCTGGGAGACCTGAGCCAGAAGCTGAACGAGCAACAGATCAAAGCATTCGGCAAGGTGGACGTTGCCCTCACGCCCATCGGCGGCGGTCGCACCATGGGGCCTGACCTCGCCAGAGAAGTCCTGGCTCAGCTGAAACCCAAGATTGCCATTCCGATGCATCACCGAGACAATCCGTATCTTGTTAAGCAGTTTAGCGCCGGCCTTAAAACGCAGATTTTGAAGACCGATACGCTGGCGGTCAGCAAAGATGCGCTGCCTTCCTCTTTGGAGATCAGAGTCCTGCAGCCTCGCGGCGCGATGAGTTACGAGTGATTGTCGATGTCGGGTCAGGAACTGCTTTCGGCAAAGTTATATAACGTTCAAGCCCTTCTGCTTTACGGATTTCCCCAAGGCGATCAAAAACATGACGCTCTTGCCCGCGGCGTGGGGAGAGAAAAACTCCGTCACATCGTCGTCGAAGAAGGTGAGTCCCGACGCGCCCAGACGCTGGGCGTAGGCAGCAAGGTAGAGTCTTCCGCCCAGGATGGCGGCTTCGAGTTGGGCCGCGCGATAGCCGCGGTTGCCGAAGCGCTCCAAAGCGCGATTGAGATCCGTCAGAAAGTAAATATTGACGCTGCAATCGGCGGGGATTTCCTGGCCTAAGCCGAGATATCCCGCCTCGTGGCGAAAGTTGCCTTCTTTAAGCAACTCGAGTGCGCGTTTATCCCGCCGAAAGACGTAAGCGCCGGACGGAAGATCGTCTACCGCGTGGACAATCAAATAGAGGTCATTGAGCGAGGGTTCTGATTGATTCAGAAAATCTGTCGATATCCCGTGTGTTGCTCGATCGAGCATCGTGGAGAGTTGCGCAAAGCTAATCGAATCAGTGGAAAACTCGCGGGTAGAGCCGCGACGCTGAATGACTTCTTCAATAGTATCCCGGGGAACGCCATCATCACCTAACGGAAAGAAGAGCCGTGCTTCTTTTTCTCCGTCATCTTTCGTCGCGGCGGTTTCCTGTTGCGCTGCCGCGTGCCATGCCACAACTTCCTCCTCGCTTTCCAAGGAAGAAGCCTCATGCATGGCCTTCATAGTCGGATAATCGATCTCTTGGTTTGATAACGGCACCGTCTCGAACTTCATCGGCTCGACCTGTGGAGATAAACTGACCGCCGCAGGCGAGGCATTCCCCAGAGCTACCATCGAAAGCGGAGCCTCGCGATTGCTGTCTAAAGCTAGGAGCTCATTGGCGGTAGCATCTACGAAACCGATCACGACTTTTACCGGAATGTTACGCGCAGCCGAAGCAGCGAGAAGATTCGCCATAATCGTGCCGTTGTCCCAATAACAGTGGCGATAGGCACGGGCTTGGTATTTCCAGGCGTTCCGCCAATATGTAGAAGCACAGATGATCACGCACGGCGACTTCGCAATCGACGGCTCTTCCCCACTGGCATGAATGAGGACTCCACGGTAATCGCCCTTCCGCAATCTCCGGAGGGCAAAATCCTGCGGGCTGAAATGATAAACTCCTGCTCCTAGATCTGGCAGATCGCCGCAGACGAGATACAGATCGATGTGATAGAGCGCGCCGGTACAAGCCGCCGCGCGAAAAAGCATCTCCCCTCCGGGATAGCTCCTACGTTTGGTTATGCCTGCGGATAGAAAAAGTATTTCCGCCAGAGCTTGAATCGAGGGGATGGCCTGAGTTTCGGTCGGAGCTTCCAAAGCTGCGATAGCTTCAAGCGCCGCCACTCCCGAAGATGATAGATGTTGCGGTAGAGGAATGGGCTCCAGCTCGGAATAGATCTTGAAGGGAATCGGCTGGTTCTCCCAGTCAAGATAGTGCGGGTTCGTGCGGATGCTCTGATAGGAATGCTTGGTTCCGTTATGATAAATCCACGTGGCTTCGAGTTCACGATTTTTCATGGCCTGCTCTCACCATTTCTACTCTTATCACTGGCACGCACTCACCACTAGCGCTTGTAAAAGATAATTCATCAGCACAGCGTGCCGCTCGCGCTTCGACGAGCTCAGCGCGAACGGCCCTCGGGAGCGATCAGCCATTTCAAATCATCCGTGCAACTAGTTATAATTCGAGCACGCACAAATCATCGAGATACATTCCTGAAACCTTGTTTTTCAATCATGAAGAAACTTCTCGTCTGCCAGCACGTGCCGCATGAGATTCTCGGCACTCTCAATCCTCTGTTGAAGCGCGCTGGATTTCGGATTCGTTATGTGAACTTTGGCCGCCATCCCGACGCGGAACCGAGACTGGAGGGATACCATGGCCTCGTGGTTCTCGGTGGTCCGATGAGCGTCAACGACGCCGGTCAATTACGCCACCTGACCACAGAAATGAAGTTGATCGAACAAGCCATGAAAAGACACTTACCCGTGTTAGGAATTTGCCTCGGCTCACAATTGATCGCCAAGACGCTCGGCGCTAACGTGTACCCGAACAAAGAAAAAGAAATAGGTTGGTATGACGTTAGTCCGACCGAAGAGGCGGAGCGCGACCCTCTACTGGTCGAGTTTCGTGGGACGGAAAAGATTTTCCAGTGGCACGGCGATACTTTTGACATCCCAAAGAGTGCGGTTCATTTGGCTTTCTCCCGGGTCTGCGTTAACCAGGCATTTCGTTACGGCGCCAATGTCTACGGCCTGCAGTTTCACCTCGAAGTGGACGAGCGGATGATCCACCGTTGGCTGAAAGTGCCTGAGAACCGGCAGGAGATCGCCGGCCTTGAAGGAATCGATCCCGAGCAAATCCACAGGGAAACACCGGAATATATCTCCAGGCTTCATCAATTGAGCGATCGCGTGTTTAGTGAGTTCATCAAGATCTTCGGCGTCCAAAAAAAGTTTCTGAGCCTTCCTTCACGCTAAGTCCAAGAAGCCGTTACGGGGCGGCGCTCGTTGAGATGAATCGCCGCTGTGCTCTTCTTGTGAGTGTTGCGAGCGCGATTGGTCCGTGCTCATGATCAGCACCTTCAACGTGGCGCCGCCGCTTCCCGAGCTTGCGCCATCTCAAACTGGCGAACATGCGGGAAGCACAGCACGAGGACTGCCACAATCGACAAGATGATCAGCCTCCGGTCATGACCGATAATTCGGCTCCGAAGAAATGAAGGATGCGAAAATCTAAGGTGGCACAACGGAGAAAGCAACGTGTGATTAGCTTCAAAGATCTCGACGGCTGTTTATTTCTGGCAAGACGGACAATAAAAAGCGCTCCGGTTGCCGATGGCGACTCTCTTGATTGGGCTCGGGCAGAGACGGCACTTCTCTCCGTCGCGGTCGTAGACCCGCAGTTGATGCTGAAACTCACCGAACTTGTCATCGGCGTCGCGATAATCCGAAAACGACGTGCCGCACCAGCGGATCGCTTCGTTCAAGACTGTGGGAATCATCCTGGCGATTTCTCCTACCTGGGTCCGCGTGAGCCTGCGGGAGCGGGTTGTCGGTCGAACGCCGACGCGGCAAAGGATCTCATTCGCGTAGATATTGCCGATTCCCGCCACAGTTTGCTGATCGAGCAGAAGATCCCGAATCCGGCGGTCTGATTGTTTGGTGAAAGAGTACAGGTATGAACCGTTGAACCCAGGATCGAAGGGGTCCAACCCCAGATGTTTCAACTGCGGCAGTTCATGAAGTTCATTTTCCGCAACCACGAGTGATAAACCAAAGCGGCGGGGATCATGATAGCGGAGTTCCTGTCCGCTATCGAGACTTACGACGATGTGATCATGTTTTTGCTTCGGCGTTCGGGGATCGACGCGAATGAGCTTTCCCGACATCCCCAAATGGATCATCCAAACCATGTCACAGCTGAGAGAAATCAGAATGTACTTCGCTCTTCGTCCGATCTGAAGTATGGTTTTGCCTTTCAAGCGCTCAGCCAATCGCCGGTCGACGAGGCAGCGTAACCGCCGCTCCACAACGTTGACACTCAGGATACGTCGCCCTTCCAGATGGGGCTTGAGTCCGCAGCAAATGGTTTCGATCTCCGGTAATTCGGGCATATCAGCTTTCAGGGATTAGCAGGCCGTGGCGGGACAAGGCCTGAGCGAGATGGATAAACTCTTCGACACGCAGCGTTTCGCCCCGTCGGCCAGGGTCCACTCCTTCGGTGCGAAGAAATCCTTCGACCTCCGCTCGGCTGCGTTTCAATCGGCTTGTTAATGCGTTGGCGAGCGTTTTGCGCCTTTGCCCGAAAGCCGACCGTACCAGACCGCGCAGGTGGACAATTTCTTTTATCGGTACCAATGGCTCGGGAAACAGCTCGATCTTCAGCACCGTTGAACGCACTCTAGGCCTTGGATAGAAAGCCTCCGGTGAAACCGAAACCTTGTCGGTGATGCGGCCGTGCACTTGACACCACACCGATAACGTTCCGTAGGCCTTGCTACCCGGCCCGCTGGCGATTCTGTCGGCCACTTCCTTCTGCACCATCAATACCATCGAAGCGAAACGCTCACGCCAGTCGAACAAACGGAACAGCACGGGCGTCGAGATGCTGTAAGGCAGATTGGCAACCAACTTGATTTTGTGTCGCGGCAACGTCTCATCCAAAGGCACCTTGAGGATATCCGCGTGAATCAGATGGAGCGCGGGATGATTCCTCAGCGAGCTCCGTTGCAACCAATCGACCAGAAACGAGTCGACTTCGACGGCCCACACCTTGGCTGCGTGTTCCACAAGCCGCCGCGTCAAGAAACCTAAGCCCGGACCGATCTCAAGAATTTCATCTTGAGGGGAAAGTTCCAAAAGGCGCAGAATCGAGTCGATGACTCTTTCATGAACCAAAAAATTCTGTCCCAGCCGCTTTCTCGGCCTGAATTCGGATTCCCTGAGCGCCGTTCGGACTTCCTCGTAGAGGGTTCTCACATAGCCTTTCAATCCAGTAACCTAAAGGCCGCCGCATAAAATGCGGAGGTTTCCACCATCCGCCGCAAGAGACACTCATTTACAAGGTTAGATCGGCGTCGGCATTGAGACGGAAGTCGTCACACCGTCCACGCTTGAGCCAGTGATAGCCGGCCAGGGCGACCATCGCCCCGTTGTCGGTGCAAAATTTGGGTGAAGGAAAGAAAACCTCGATTGCGTCCGCGTCCGCCTTTTCTTTCATCTTCTCACGCAAGCGACTGTTGGCCGCCACGCCGCCAGCCAAAACAATTCGCCGCATGCCATACGCCAGGGCGGCCCTGATCGTGGGGTTTACCAGCATATCGACTACGGCTTCCTGAAAGCTCGCGGCGATGTCCGCTTTGTGGCCCTCCCACTGTTCCGGTCCCCGAGATTTCAGATAGTGCCATACTGCGGTTTTGATACCGCTGAAACTGAAATCACAAGAATTCTTCAGGCGAGCGCGCGGAAAGCGAATCGCTTTGCGGTCGCCATCTTTGGCGAGATGGTCGATGATTCGACCCCCCGGATAACCCAATCCCATCATCTTGGCGACCTTGTCGTAAGCCTCGCCCGCGGCATCGTCGCGCGTGCCGCCGAGATGGACGTAGGCGCCGACATCTTTGACGCAGTAAAGCAAGGTGTGACCGCCCGAAGCCAGCAGCGCCAGGTAAGGAAACGACACCTCATGTTCTAGCTGAATCGCGAGGAGATGGGCTTCGAGATGGTTGATGCCCACATACGGTATGCCCGAGCGAAACGAGATTCCTTTCACCAGCGAAAGTCCCACGAGTAGAGAACCGACAAGCCCCGGCCCATAGGTCACCGCCATGCCGTCGAGATCCTGCAGAGCGACGCCTGCCTTCTGCAATGCGTCATCGACGATGGGAAGAATGTTTCGGATGTGTTGGCGCGATGCCAATTCGGGAACCACGCCGCCGTAGGGTCCGTGAATTTGGTCCTGGGACGAGACCACGTTCGCCAGAATCCTGCGCCCATCGCGCAATACGGCTGCAGCTGTGTCATCACAGGAAGTTTCGACACCAAGGACTAACATGTTGGGTATTTTCAGCGCGGATTGGAAGAGCCTTCGGCTTGTAAACGAGAGAGCGCTTCCATGGCCGTGCGGTTACCGGAATTCAAGCGCAACGCCTGAGCATAACTGGCTTCAGCCTTTTGGGGCATCCCGAGGGCGCGGAAGTTTTCCCCTCGCAGCGCATGAACTTCGGCGAGCCAGAAGGGTTCCTCGCTCAAGCGAGATTCCGCAACGTCGAGGAAATTGAGAGATTCCTTATACCGCCCTAAACGATAATGGGCTTTGGCCAGAAAAAAATAACCATAGGGATTCGTCGAATCGACGACAATCGTTTTTTCCAGGCGACTCAGTGCTTTTCCTGGATCGCCGGCATCGAGCAACTTTCTCCCTTCCTCCGTGAGCCGAAGCGACGCAGCCCGTTGGGGCGGTATCCCTGGCGTAATCTTGGCGAGCAGCGAACTGTCGTCAGGCAACGGCTGCCCGACAGCCTCAGGAGACGTGCGCGTTTCACCGATGTTGGCGTCTTTCGATGGTTCTTTTCCGCCGGGCGGCGTCACGGGTCCCTTGGTCTTTAAGTCTTGTTCCCTAATCTTCGACTCTTGAGGCAGCGGCTGCCGTACACTTTCTTGAGCTGGCGGTGGTGGTGGCGGCGGTAATGTTGGCGCTTCAGGCGGCCTCGAAACCGCCGGCGGGATCGGAGTTCGGTACGGCGGGCGGGGCGCGCAACTCTCCGTCACAGCAGCGACGAAACCCAAGGCGACGACGCCGAGAACGATCTTCTGTACGAAGAAATTCACAGGACAAGAGATATTCTTCACGGCGATTGCGAGATCTGCCAGGTCGAGCTCGGATGAAGTGGACAGGTCCCCGTTGGCTCATCTCCTTCGAGAAAGGCCTCACGCAATATATAAGGGCAGTTGGGCGTCGCCAGCTGGCCGCTTAGTGGATCGATCTCAACGATTTTAATTCCAGGGGGTGGGATAAAGTCGGTGATCGGCGTTCCGGCCGTGGCCTGCTTCATAAACTCAGTCCAGATCGGCAGCGCAGCCTGAGCGCCGGAGAGGCCGAGCTTGCTTTGGCCATCGAACCCTACCCATACAACGGCCAATAAATCAGGCGTGTAGCCTACAAACCACGCGTCTTTGTAATCGTTGGTCGTTCCCGTCTTGCCGGCGGCGGGTCGAGTAAAACCCCAGCGCCGCGCGAACTCTGCCGTGCCACGATCCAGAACCCCTTTGAGCAGGTAGTTCATCAAGAAGGCCAACTGCGGCGAGAGCACCTTTTCCACCCGGACGTCGCGTTTTTCGAGCACACGGTCGGTGGGATCCATAACCTGCTTTACTGTCAGCGGCGTGGCGCGCACTCCATTGTTCGCCAGCGTAGAGAAAGCGACCGCGACCTCCAGTGGGGTCACTTCCGCAGCGCCCAGAGCAAGGGCAGGAACGATCGGCAAGGAACTTTGAATACCGAGACGATGGGCAATATCGCTAACCCGCTTGATGCCCACATCGCGCGCCACCCGCGCGGTAGCGGAATTCAACGACTTCTCCAATGCACGGCGGAGGGTGACCGTGCCGAAATATTCGTCATTATAGTTTCCCGGCTGCCACTCCTGTCCTTCGTAATTCCAGGTAAAAGGAGAATCTTCAACCATCGTAACGGGCGTAAACTTCTTGCCGCCATCGGCCCCGGCCATGAGCGCAGCAAGGTAAACAAACGGCTTAAACACCGATCCGGGCTGCCGCTTCGCTTGGAACACGCGGTTAAACTGAGATTTCTGATAGCTGCGCCCACCGACCATCGCCTTGATCTCGCCCGTCTGCGGGCGGATGACGATGATCGCGCCTTCTAAACTGTCGTCATCTCCTTTGCGCCGCAGATTTGAGTAGCTTTGTTCCAACTTTTTTAATCCTTCGGAGAGCGATCGCTCGGCAATTCTCTGCAGACGCAAGTCCAGGCTGGTAAATATTCTTAATCCTTCCCGGGTGAGCGCATCGTTGGAATAATTTTCCGCCAGTTCACGACGCAGATAATCTACGTAAAAAGGCGCATCGTTGGTCACTTTGATCAACTCGCGGTGGGGCAGTTTTTCCCGCATCGCCGCTTCATATTGCTTGCGCGTTATAATCCGGTCATCCACGAGCTTTGCCAACACCACGTTTCTCCGCTTGGTGGCGGCGTCAACACTACGGTACGGAGAAAGCTTGTTGGGCGCCCGAATCAATCCGGCCAAAAGCGCCGTCTCTCCCACCGTGAGATCGGACATGGGCTTCGAGAAATAAAACTGCGAGGCCTCCCAAACCCCAAAAATCCCCTGGGACCCTCTCTGGCCGAGGTAAATCTCGTTCAGATAGTTTTCCAGGATCTCGTCCTTTGAATATTTTCGTTCAGCGATGAGCGCCATGATCGCTTCCTTGATCTTGCGGCTATACTTGCGCTCATCGGTAAGGAAAAAATTCTTCATTAACTGCTGTGTCAGCGTGCTTCCCCCTTGGACCACTCCTCCGCTTCGAAGATTGACCCACGTGGCGCGCACAATAGAAACCGGATCGATTCCGTGATGGTGATAAAACCGCTCATCTTCGATCGCCAGGATCGCCTTGATCAGCAATGGCGGCACTTCGGATAACTTAACGACCCTTCGCTCCTGCCAAATACGGTCGTAAAGTCCGGTAACCAGCTCGGGTTCAAGCTCCAGAGAAAACATCTCTTGTCCGGTGGCTTGGTTTTCAATTCTGGCAACCACTGGGCCTTGTAAAGAAATACGGACCGGGACTCCTTTGAAAGATTCCGTGGGATAGACAAAGTCGTGGAGATAGATATCCAGAAGACCTGACGACCGCTGGTAGCGATATTCCCCCTTGGTTCGCGGTGCGGATTGCATTTCGCGGTAACCAAGGCGGCGAAACTGATCCCACAGATCACCTACCTGGAGGCTCATGCCTACGTAAAGCAGATAGCTGTCAGAATAGATCTTGGATGGGAAACGCCATTTCTGGCCCTCAAATTTTTCCGTGACGGTTTTTTCCAGGCTCTTGAGGTACCAGCTCCCAAAAACCAGACCGCTAGAGGTAATGAGGAGAAAGGCGACTAGTGAAATGCTAAAGATTCGAAGGTTGGACTTCTTCAACCCAAGGCTCCAAAACCATTCTCATAATCGCCCAGATCCTAGCTAAAAGCAATGAAAGAGGGCCCGGTTTCGTCATCCCCGACCCTCTTTCATTTTATGAAAATATCAACGGAAGAAAATGAACTAACGTTGCGGCTTCAAGGCCAGGAAGAGCGTACTCTCACCGCGACGGACCAAGAAAAGAACTCCCTTGCCTTTGCGAATCGCGGCCACGGTTTTTTTGTACTCATCGAGGCTCCGAATCGGCTTGCGATCGACCTCCACAATGACATCGCCACGACGAATGCCCGCTTCGTCGGCGGCGCTGCCCGGCTCCACTGCCGTTACGACAACTCCCTCGGTTTTATCCAGACCCAAGCTCTCAGCGATTTGTGGCGTTAGCTTTTGCACGGTCATCCCTAGCTCGCCTTTGTCGGGAACTGCGGCCACCACCTCTTCTTCTTTGAGCTCTCCCACCGCGACTGTAAGCGTAACCTCTTTTTTGTCACGCAAAACCTTCATCCGCACTTTCTTATCAACGGGAGTCCGCGCGACGACAATCGGCAAGTCGCCCGAATCCTTGACCTCTTTCCCATCGAATTCCACAATGACGTCTCCGACCTTGACCCCTGCCTTGTCCGCCGGCCCGTCCTTGGAGACGTTTGCGACTAACGCGCCGTAGCCCTTGTCCATACCCAGACTTTCGGCAATGTCCGGAGTGACCTTTTGGATAAGCACTCCTAGATAGCCGCGGGTGACTTTGCCTTTACCCCGGAGTTGCGGCAGCAATTCTTTGACGAGGTTGACTGGAATCGCAAAGCCGATACCGATGTTCACTCCGGTCCGGCTAAAAATGGCGGTATTAATTCCCACCACCTCGCCGCGCAGGTTAATGAGCGGTCCGCCTGAGTTCCCGGGATTGATCGAAGCATCGGTTTGAATGAAGTTGTCGTAAGCCCCTTGAGTGATATTATGCCGCCCCTTGGCACTGACGATGCCCGAGGTCACCGTGCCATCCAATCCAAAGGGATTGCCAATGGCGACAACCCATTCGCCGACCTCCAGGCGATCCGAATCGCCCAAGGTTGCGGCTAAAAGATTCGTTTTGGCATTGATCTTGATGATCGCGATGTCGGTTTTGGGATCGCGGCCCACGACTTTGGCTTCATAGTCCTGCTCATCGCCCGACAACCTTACAACGATTTTTTGCGCATTCTCGACCACATGGTTATTCGTCAAGATGGAACCGTCACTATCAATAATGAAGCCCGATCCCAAACTGCGCTGCCGCTGCGGCCCCCGTGGCATCGGAGCACCAAAAAAGCGCCGCCAGAAATCGTTGAACGGATCATCCTCGCCAAACGGGTTTCCGAACTCTTGCGGACCGCGGCCTTCGCTCACTTGAGTGGTCGAAATATTGACGACGACGGGGCGCATTTTTTTTGCCAACGAGACAAAATCGGGCAACTGGCCGGGCGACCGAGCGTCCGAACTCCCGCCCTCTCCCATCACGGCTCGGCTTGGAGCCAACCAGTCGAGGCTGCCGCTGATGCCAAGCCCCACGACGAGGGAAATCAAAGCCACCAAAACAGCTCCCTTGTAGCTCACGCTCCCTCGCCAGATGCTCTTCAAATCCATGGAATACTCCTATCCCCTTTTCACCGCCTCGACATATTTCATGCGCAGATCGAAAAGAATGTCTTCCATTAATTGTTCTTCACCGGCATTTAGATTGCCGCGCGTTTTTTCACGCAACATCCCAAGGATATCGATCATTTGCTTGGCCACCGGAATGTCGGCCTCTACTTTGCCGCTTAAAGGATTCGCAATTTCACCCAGATTCATGAGTGCCTGGGTGCTAAGACTGATGACAAATGTCGAGAAATTGATCTCAGGCAAGGTTTCTTGCCGGGCTTCCGTATCGCTTTCCGATCGCACCTGACTCTCTTTCGCTTGCGGCTTTGCCGTGTCTTCGGATTCTGGCGCGCTTTCCCGGGCTTCACCTGTATCCGGTGAAAAGCGCCGCCTGTCTTGGACCGTAAAACCTTTGCCTTCCTGTTTTTCTTCTTCTCCAGCCATATCTGAGCCGCACTCCCTGATAAATAGAGAAAAAGAGCCTGGGAATAGTTCCCGCGACTTATGCCGGCGGATTCCCAGGCGTCCTTTTGTCAAATACGGTCGATTCTATTTTCACCCACGCACGCCGCTGTGCGGCTAATCGCCTGCATGAACGTTCCGGTGGTGAGTAAGTTACAAGAAAAATCTTAGTTCAAACTTTAAATCCCCGACCCCCCTCTTGTCAAGGTGGCGACTTCCGGCAACTTTTCAAGTTCATCTATCACCTCTTCTGGGTAGAACTCCGTTAGACATCTGCGATGTGGGCAACCTTTCATGACTGAAATCTCACATGGCGAGCAATCGACACGGCGACTCAAGATCGTGACTCTAGCCCCCCGGGGCGCCCACTGATGCACATCCGACGGACCAAACATGGCCACCGTACGCACTCCGACTGCCGCGGCGAGGTGTGTAATTCCGCTGTCATTGCCAAGGTATAAATCGCTGCGCGCTAACAAAGCGGCCACTCGCTCCAGCGTGAAGCTGCTCGCGACAGTGGAGCGATTCAAAAGCAGCTCGAATCCTCCTCTTTCTCCTTCCACCGGCCCCATAAGCACGACAACGGCACCTCGGGTTCGATGCCGCCACCAATCAGCGATACGAGAATAAAAAGCCACAGGCCAATTCTTTTCACGGGCACCGCTTCCGGGGGCCAAACTCAAAACTGCTTTTCCTTCCAGTGAGCGCTTCGCCCAGTAACTGTTACTCCATGCGACAGCGTCCGATTGCAGCACGACGGTCGGCGGGCGCGAAGTTTCGAGCGGCTCATTTAAGCAAGATAAGTAATAATCCGCTTGATGCAACTTTCTCTCGTCGGCACGAAACGGATAAACCCGCGCACGTCCGCCGGAAACATTCGCCAACTGGTTAACAAACTCCTTCTCACGACTCCCCATCCAAGAATAAATACCCGTGTAAGAGCCAAAAAAATCACGCAACCGCTCATCTGACGTCGTCCCCGGGGCAAAGAGCCGGCTCACCTCAAAGCACTCCAGCGAACGAACTTTAACCTGGGGAGGCGCCAATCCAGCGAACTCGATTCTGGCAAAAAGATCGGCCTGCGACCTGCGCGCTAAGACTTCCAGCGCGGGGAGAAAGCAAATGAAATCACCCAGTGCGCCGGGAAAAAGCACGCATATTCTTGAAGAAGTTATCTCAGACATCGATCCCCCATTTCCACACCTCAATTGCCCGCAATCCAGATCTGAATTGTCCTGACTGGGCGTTTCAAGTGTGGCTCCCATTGATGTCCGAGGGGGTGATGATGCACGCGGCGGACCAAGAAGTAATGTTTTTGCGGCAGGCCCTAACCGTTGGAGTAAGCGCCCTTGGGGGTCGGTGTGGATGGCCCTCGAGGTACAGGCCCACCGGCCGCTGCCGTAAGACTCCCGCGCCGAAGGACGCGTAGAGAAGGGCCGCACGCAAGACAGTTGAGGTTTGGAAAAATAGGACAATGAGACACAGCGTGCGTTTTCATTGACTTTAATAGTGCAAAAATATAGCATGATTCGAACGTCAATTCGAATTTCTCCCCCAACAGAAAGACGAGCAGCCTGTGACAAGCTTGAACGGTGTGCGATCCATCCTGGATCTCATCGGCTCCACTCCAGTTGTAAGACTCAGAAGCCTTCCTGGGAAGAACGACGCGGAAGTGTGGGCCAAAATGGAGTGCTTCAATCCCGGCGGTTCAGTCAAGGACCGCATCTGCCTTAATATGGTCGAGACCGCGGAGCACGAGGGAAAGCTCAAGCCTGGCGCGACCATCGTGGAGCCGACCAGTGGGAATACGGGCATTGGGCTTGCGTTGACCGCAGCCGTCAAAGGTTATCGGTTGATCCTCACCATGCCAGACACCATGAGCGAAGAACGCCGAAGCCTTTTAGCCGCTTACGGCGCGCGCTTGATTCTCACCCCGGATACAAAAGGAATGGGCGGCGCGATTCACAAAGCCGAGGAGCTGTTGCAAGAGCACAGCGATTACTTCATGCCACAGCAGTTCAACAACCCGGCAAACCCGGAAATACACCGCAAGACGACCGCCGTGGAGCTATTGAAGCAGTTCAAACGAATCGATGCTTTCGTAGCCGGTGTCGGAACCGGCGGCACGATTACCGGCGTCGGGGAAGTCTTGAAAGACAGGATAAAAAATGTTCGCGTCTGTGCCGTGGAACCTGCCGCATCTCCGGTTATCTCAGGGGGCGAGCCCGGTTATCATAAGATTCAGGGAATCGGCGCCGGCTTTATTCCAGCGGTTCTTAACCGGCAAGTCTTGGACGAGATCATCACGGTCAGCGACGAGGATGCGGTAATTTATGCGCGGCGCTTGGCGGCAGAGGAGGGGCTTCTCGTGGGCATCTCTTCGGGTGCGGCCTGTTGCGCTGCTTTGAAGGTGGCTCAAAACCTAGGCAAAGGCCACGTCGTGGTCACCATCTTTGCGGATAAAGGCGAGCATTACTTGAGCACGGATTTGTTCAGCGATAAGCGATGGACACAAAGCTCGAGGAATTGAAAAGCATACTCCAGGAAACCAGCGACGTCCTGGTTGCCTTCTCGGCCGGCGTGGATTCGACTTTTGCTCTGACTCCCACGAACTGACCCATCCTTCATTTGCGCAGAATCCGGCCAACCGATGTTTTCTGCAAAGACGAACTCTACAGAATTTGTCGAGCCCAGGCACATTAGCTAAGATCGTAAAATTCAAAGAGGTGGGTTTTAACTACGATCTGCAAGGCTATCGCACCGGAGTATGAACGAAGCCTTACGCAGCAAAAGTCTTTAGGGAATCCGTTTTTGCCGGAGGAGAGCCTCAGCAAACCAAACGTCTTCTGGCGTTGTAATCTTTATATTGGTGCTTTCTCCGTCCACAACGAATACCGGCTTGCCTATTCGTTCTACCAACATGGCGTCATCCGTGGCCTCAAACGCCTCCCGTGCGGCCCGATCATGCGCCTCTACAATCCATTGCTTGCGAAACACCTGGGGCGTTTGAATTGCCCACAAGGAACTCCGAGACAGAGTGGTTTGGACCCAACGGTCATTGGAAACAATTTTGATGGTATCGCGCACCGGCACGCCGACGACAACTGCGCCTTTGTCGCGGCTGGCCTGCACGCACCGATCGATCAGCGCCGGAGAAACAAACGGCCGAGCTCCATCGTGAATTACGACAATATCAGTATCGGAGCCAATCTTTTCCAATCCTTTTTTGACCGATTGCTGCCGAGTCGGTCCGCCGCTCTGTAGAATCCATCGACGATTGGCCAACTCTGAGTCGTCTCTGAGCATCGTCTCACAGCGCAAGAACTCGTCGGCCGCAATTACCAGAACGACCTCTTCAATGGCTTGAGCCGAGAAAAATTGATCCAGTGTACGGAGAACCATTGGCCGACCACAGACCGGCAGATAGGTTTTTGGAACTTCCCCTCCGATCCGACGGCCTTCGCCCGCTGCAACTATAATAGCCGTTGTATGACTCATCGATAGCCAAAAATAAAAGAGCCGAGAGATCATCTCTCGGCTCGTCTTGTTATAGCTACTATAGCGACGAACAACTCAGTGGGTAAAAATATGGCGCAACTCCTCCATGATTTTTTCCTCGGAGTGAGAGCGCGCGATCGACAGTTCTTTAACCAGCAAATTCCGGGCGGTATCCAACATCTTTCTCTCGCCGAATGAAAGCTCTTTATCCCCTTTTAACACGAAGAGATCACGCAACACTTTCGCGATTTCGAGAATCGATCCCGTCTTAATCTTTTCCGTATACTCGCGATAACGCCGGTTCCAGGTTTGTTGATCCGTTTCGATTTTTTTCTGCCGCAGCACTTTATAAACCTTAGAGACCATGGCCCGATCGATAACCTTGCGCAAACCAACCGATTCGACGTTGTCAATGGGAATCATGATCTTCATATCCGTTTCGAGAATCCGGAGCATGTAGAACTTTTTTTCCGTACCCGAAATGACATGGGTTCGGATGGCCTCGATCTCTCCTACCCCATGGGCAGGATAAACGACTTTTTCGCCGACCTTAAACATGGTGACCTCCTCGTGAACAATGGCTTTCGAGCTTTTGTTCAAACTTTGGTGGATCCTGAATGCTTGAACCGTTAGTAGAGCGGGGAGAGAAAATGGAATGATTTGATTTCGATCTGAGGAATGACCGGCGAAGAGACTCAAATTGCTCACGAGTTCTAAATAACACCCTTTTCCGTCCCGTCTTATTAGCGATAGCTTAAAAAAATATTGGCGGCCACCAACTCCGACCGCCATTTCATTCCGCTTAATACTTATTTTATACACTGGATGCCGCGAGGTCGTCAAGACCGGCTGTTTTTTAACAAAAGAATAAATGTTTCGATAGTTTAGGTATGAAATATCCGGACCTAGTCCTGGTTTGCCTCGGGAATCCTGAGGAACGATCAGGTTATTCCGGATTGAGTTCCAAGGTCATAGCCACGGCGTCTTCACCATCGTCGGAATAGTAGCCTTTGCGAATCCCGCTCGTTACAAAACCCATAGATTGATAAAGCTTTTGGGCGGCTATGTTGGACTGTCTAACCTCCAGCATTACTTGGGTCGAAAACTGTCGCCGAGCTTCAATCACGACCTGTTGGAGTAAGAGCCGTCCTATTCCCTGGCGTCGAAATTCGCTGTGAACCGCTAGGTTGTGGACGTCTGCTTCCCCAGGCAGTAGCCAGAAAAGAACATAACCGACAATCCTTCCGTTGATCTCGGCAAGAATAGCACGAGCACATTGTACCTGAAGCTCCTGGAGAAAAAATCGCGAACTCCAGGGATAGGCGAAGGAGGCTTTCTCGATCGCCATCACTGCTTGCAAATCGGCCGTTGTCATCGGTCTGAATGACACTGGATGACCGGACGCAAAAAAACCACAGGATGTATTTGCTTCCTGTGGCCCTTTAGTGAAGAGAGATCTGAGACTTTGCTTAACGATAGCTTTCTCCCCAACGGCTATCCTTAGCCTTCAACAGAAAGACTTGTAGGAGCTTGTTGTCAAAATGGTGGGCAAAACCAACTACTTTCTCCACTAAGGGAATACTCGTCGTGAATTCAGGTGGAAAAGCGCCGATGCTGGATGATATCTTTCGAACCCGCTCGTCTGTGCACTTCCCTTTAATTATGAACTGGCCGTTCTTCAAAGCCAGGTCGTAATCATAGTCGGGCATCTCATCCGGCAGCTGCAACCTGTTAGGCAAACCTATGTCTGGCATCCGGCGTGGAAATTCCATCCGCAGAAGGTAAGCTCCTCCCCGCTCCTCCATGGTATAAACATTGCCGTAACGACGCTCTCTCTCCAGCTTTTCGACAAAGCCCTTTGAATAGAATCCATCCACCGGAATCGGCAACTCTCGAATTATTCCCGCCTGTTTTGCCAATAACGGCTGCAAAATCAGTCCCAGTGGAGGGCCGTAAACAGAGGCGAAAAAATTCATTTCATCCGCAGGTTTTGCGTGAAATATGCCGTCTCGAAGGCGAAAAACGCCTTCCCCCGCAGCGAGCAAAAGCCCCACAAAAATATAAATATTGATTTCCTGGCTAAAAAAAACAGCGGGACCGTAAATAGCCGCGGCAAACCCCATACAGAGCAGCGGATAAAACAGACCGTTAAGCAAAATATTGAGTCCCGTGCTCCCCGCCACAGTAAATAGAGGACTTTGAACCGCGGCCTCGAGTTTTTTCTTCGTGTCGTGCGGCAAGGCTCCGAGCAGAGGCTGCGCTACAATCACCAAAATTTTTCCGACTCCCTTCCTCAAAGAGCCGCTACTTTCGTATTGATTCGAGAGTTCTTCGAAGCTGACAGACACCTCATTTGGAAAAGTCTTTTTGGGCCTAACCTCCTTCTTGACCGGGGGCGCGGGCTTCGGAGCGGCGGGGCGCGGCGTAGGTTTGCCTGCCGGCGGCGGCGTTCCGCCTGGTTCCGGGGGTGCTGCGGCCTTCTGCGGCGCCGGCGCGGGACTAGCCGGGGCGGCCGGTTTCT
This sequence comes from Deltaproteobacteria bacterium, assembly GCA_005879605.1. Lineage (GTDB taxonomy): Bacteria > Desulfobacterota > Binatia > UBA9968 > UBA9968 > DP-1. Next base: position 1,268 of record VBKE01000317.1, on the reverse strand, counting down.
GTGTGGTACTAGCAGTTACGGGTTCAGCTTGGGTCTTCCGAAATCGCGACTGAAAATTCTCCCCGAAATCAACGTCTTGATGAAGTGAACGAGCCCGGGCGATCAAAACCTCTTCGGTCTCGATGTTGTTCGGATCCGTTACGCAGCAGTCAACCGGACAAACCGCCGCACAGGCTTCGTAATCATGAAAGCCCACACACTCCGTGCATAGGAGCGGGTCGATGACATAGACCGGATCTCCCTGGCTAATTGCGTTATTCGGGCATTCCGGCTCGCATGCCCCGCAATTGATACAGTCGTTAGTGATCGTGGTCGCCATGAAAATCTTTGTTTAGTTACAAATAATTACTTGTTTCGTTTTGGCTTGTCAATCTGTTCCCGCTGTTCTTGCAAGTCTCGGAAAGTTCATGTTACGTATCGGGGTGGGGCGGCGTACCCAAGTGGTTAAGGGAGAGGTCTGCAAAACCTCGATGCAGCGGTTCGAATCCGCTCGCCGCCTCCATTTTCTGCTTGATTTCATTCGCCAGCCGCCGCGTGCATCTGATTGAGCGCGTGTTGCGCCTCTCCACCAAGAAAAAGAAAGAGGCCGAAAACTTCGGCGGCGAAATCGCCAAAGGGTTGGGCCAGGTTTCTCGCACTGTGGCTGGCAGTGGTGCTCGTTGGCGTCGCCATCTCCTTTTACGCCCCGGCTTATGGCCTTGGCTGGTTCGTGGACGCGGTGCTGCTCGCCATCGCGGCCCGTTTTGCTGGTCGTGCCCGGATCGGTGCGCTAGCCTGTCAATGTGTCACACATAACGAAGAAGCATGACTCGTTCTTGACTGTTTTGCACCCCGAGGCGGCATTTCAGGTGTCAGATCGTCGGCTCAAACCACCGGCGCTTTTCGGGAGAAAAAAGATTCCCGAAAGTTCCAAAAACGTTCCAATTTTCCCTAGCAAACCATCTTGCTCAGTGCCGGGATTATTTCTAGAATAAGTAAATTGCTCATTCGTTATCACTTGGTGGTCATGCGGTTCTTGCCTCGATGCAGCGGTGCGAATCCGCGCGCCGCCAATTTTCGCATGATATCCATGATACCAGGGAGCCTCGGCGATGCGCACGCTTGGGACCAATTGTGTGAGCGCTTCAGCGTGATTGTTTACAATTTCGTGACCTCATCCGATCTATAACAACACTATGAAAGTCCTAATAGCTGATGATCAACCGAACGCTAGAGCGCTTCTGTGCAATATCGTGAGCAAACTTGGCTATGAGGCTCAGGCTGTGAAT
>VBKE01000107.1 GCA_005879605.1 Deltaproteobacteria bacterium | reverse complement strand
GTATCTCTTGGCGGCCATAGCCTGCTTGGAGCCCTCTAGTTTTTCCCTGGCGCTCTGCAAATCCATCGGGGCAAATTCGGCAGCCCTGGCTTCACTCGCCGCGCGGAGACCCAGTTCTGCATTAGCCAAGGCTTCAGTCGGTGGTTTACCCATCATGCTACAGCCGCTAATTTCCAAAGCACATAGAATTATTAAGCACGCGATGACCCATGTTCGTGATTTCCGCCACCGCATAAGCCCATGGTCAGCGTTAAAGATCCTGCTCATGATGTCTCCTCCCGGCTAAAATGATCGAAGCAATGCTCCGCTAGAGTAATCCCCCGAGACAGGAACGAGTTGAAAGCGCGTCAAAGGATATACGGCTTTCTCGATAGTTAAATTATATAACCTTGCCGTCGGTGCACAATACGGGTACCACCCCACCTGTTTTCCCGATCTAACCCGATTCCTTCTTCCTCATGTCTCCC
>VBKE01000106.1 GCA_005879605.1 Deltaproteobacteria bacterium | reverse complement strand
TCCTCGCATCGACAATTCCAGTAAGCTTGCTTTAACTGAGTAGACGCCTTTTTCTATCTCATATCACCGGGTGTCTACTGGCAATTTGTTTCTTCACCGATATGCCGGATTCTAACTCAACCATCGAAAAGTCCTTGTCGAATTCCAACCGTCCGCTGATCGGATGGTTTCATCGTCATCAAGAAATACTCTGGTGGCTGCATAGCTTGTATGCCTTGATCTTGGGTATCGGGATGATGTGGCTGGGAGCGCGGAAATTCGCCTATCTGCGCATCGCGATTTTCTACATCAGCTTCATCTGGCTTTCGAGCCTTTTTCTGCCGAAGCTACTGAGTCAACCCCGCTTGCCGGCGCGATGGGCTCCAAGGGTCCAGCTGCTCATCAACTTTTTCAACAAAAATTTCTATCAGCAGGTGCTGTTTTTCGTGCTGCCGATTTATTATGCCAGCGCCACGCTTGGGTCGCGCAATATCGTCTTTGTCGTGTTGGTCGGATTATCCGCCACTCTTTCCATCCTCGACGTTATTTATGATCGCCATCTTTCGGTGAAACGAAACTGGACGGCGATTTTCTTTGCCTTCAATCTTTTCGCTCTGATCAACGTCATGCTTCCCGTCCTCTGGAGTCTGAGCAACACCTTGACCACGCGCATCAGCGCCGCGCTGGCGCTGATTGGCTTTCTGACGCTTTACCCTCCACCCTCGCAGTCAATAAGCCGCCGCGTTGGATTCGGCGTTCTGATTGCTGTTTTGCTTGTGGGGCTGGTGGAGCTGGGGCGTTCGTTCATACCTCCCGCTCCTTTGCGTTTGGTCAGCGCTGAATTTGGCAGCGGCTTTCAACAAGAGTCGTTGCAGATTGAGCCCGCGGTGACTCGGCTCGATCCAGACGCTTCTCTGCGGCTCTACGGTCTAACTGCCATCAGAGCGCCTTTGGGGCTGAAGGAAAAGGTGCAACACCGCTGGTACGAGAACGGCAAGCTGATTTTCGCTTCTCCTTTTTACAATATGATCGGTGGACGAGAGGAAGGCTTTCGCCTCTGGACCGCCTGGACCTTCGATCGCATTGCGCCCGGCACGGAGCTGCGGCTTGATCTCGAAACAGAGGGCGGCCAACTGATCGGCCGCGCGGGATTGAAGGCGGGGAAGTAAAAAATGGTTGCGTGCATTCAGGCTCAGGTCTTGGATCCTGGCATCCTTATGCAACAGCGGCCCGTTCAATTCATCAAGCGACCACCGGAGACATTGATCGCTTCGCCGGTCGTATGAGAAGAGTCACTTGATGCGAGAAAAAGCGCGGCCTTGGCGATCTCGCCGTGAGATGCGTATTTCCGCAATGGGGTTTGCTCCAAGACGCTTTTCTCTAAGTCCGAAAAGGCCATGCCCAAGCCTTTTGCTCTTTCGGCATACATGGTCCGGAGATCCGCTTCATCGACCGTGCCCGGACAAATAACGTTAGCTCGTATGCCGAAAGGTCCGGCCTCCTTGGCCATGGTTTGGGTTAAGCCCAATAGACCCCACTTGGCCGCGCATAGAGAGCCGCGAAGAGCCATGCCTTCTCTACCTGCGGTGCCGGAGATGCTGACAATGCTGCCACTTTTCTGTTTCATCATGACTTTTAAGACGGCCTTACAGCAAAGAAACACCGCCTTTAGGTTAACAGCGAGTACGGAATCCCATTCCTGCTCCGTGATCTCTTGCACCGGTACCAGAGGCCCTCGAAGTCCAGCGCTGTTGACCAGAATATCAATTCTCCCCCACCGCCGTACGGTCTCGTCGATCATCTGATTGACTTGGCGATCATCCGTGACGTCGGCGACAATCGCAATTGCTTTGCCGCCTTTCTGGTTGATTTCTTGAGCCACTTCATCGAGTTGGGGGTTCATCTTTTCTAAATCCACCAGCACAATGGCTGCTCCTTCTTCTGAAAAGGTACGAGCAATCGCCGCACCAATTCCTCGCGCACTGCCAACCACAATCGCAACTTGATCAGGCAATTTCATTGTTAGCCTCCTATGCTTTTACAGCCGTTCAAAACGTTCAAGTCGTTACGCATCTCGCCTCTGAGATCTTTTTGAGCAGCCTGAATACACAGTTTTAAGTAATCTACTTGAGAAGGGATGATTGTAGACTATCACTTTGTTTTGGCAATGACTCGGGCGTCTCTCCGCTGACCAGCGACAGGCTACTTTTCTCGTTGCGGTCCTAAGCCCGGCCGTGATAGAGCCCGCTTATGCGCATGACATGACTAACGGAGGAAACAGACGAATCGGAACGCGGCTTCGGCGGCGAGTTTTGACCGTACACAGGAGGGAAACATGAGTAGCAATGGTAAAAAACCCATCGTGATCTCTAACGGGACGTTGATAGACGGCACCGGGAATGTTCCGACTCGGAATGAGGCTATTGTGATCCAGGGTAATCGCATCAAGAGCGCGGGGCGCCTGCTCGGCGACATAAAGCTCGAAGACAGAGACAGCGTGGAGGTCATCGACGCCGCCGGACAGTGGATCATGCCCGGGCTCATCGATGCCCACACTCACCTTTCGTACGGCAACCCCAAAGTGCCCGGCGAGACCAGAGGAAGAGGTACAACCAGACCTGAATTCAATACTCTTCGAGCGGCGTGGAACGCCCGGAAGGTGCTGCGGTCCGGAGTGACCAGCATCTCCGTGCCGGGCGGGACATGGTTCACGGATGTGGCTGTGCGAGACGCCATCAAACTCGGGTTAATCGACGGCCCTCGCGTGTACTGCGCCGGTCGCATGATCGTGACCTACGGCTCGATAGAGGACGAAGAACCATCGTGGGTGGGCACGCCGGAGCACTCGATCGGCGTCCTCTGCAACACTGCGGCCGAGATGGTCACCGAAGCGCGACGCCAGTGCAAACACGGGGTCAACTTCGTCAAGATGGCCGATAGCCGGTCCGGCGAGAGTCAGACCATTTCAAAAGAAGAGATAGCCGCCGTGGTCAGCGAAGCGCACCGCCGCAACGTGCGCGTTGCGATTCACTCACGAGGTTCCGCCTCGACGCGCGCCGCGGCGGAGGCCGGCGTTGATTGGATCATGCATACCGATCTCGCGACCGAAGCCGATCTCGAAGCCGTCGCCAAGGCGGGCGTACGAATCGTGCCGACAGTAACCTTTGTCGAAAGGGTGTTGGAATTCGGTCGTGAAGTTGGACAGGAACAAATTCAGATCGACCTGGACCGGATGAAGCGAAATATGGACGGTCTTGTGAATGTGCTGCAACGGGCGCGAGCCTTCGGGATCAAGGTACTGTGCGGCACGGATACCGGTAATTACTCGTGGATGCCTTATGGAAAAATGCACGCCAAAGAAGCGGAGATTTTGGTTCGTTACGGCGGCTACACAACCATCGAGGCGATCACAGCCTGCACCAGAGACAATGCGTTTGCGGTCGGCTTGGAAAATGAAGTTGGTGTACTCGAGGGCGGAAAGCTAGCAGACGTTATCATTCTAAAACAAAATCCGGTGGCCGATATAAGAGTGCTGCAAGAACCTTCCAACCTCGCGGTGGTCATCAAGGACGGGAAGAAAGTCAATCTGAACGATCACGCCTCCGAGGAGATTCCACTGACTTTCCAAGAAGCAGTCGCTTAGACGACACGGTGCAGAAGCAGTTAAGACTTTTGTATCTTCACTTCCTCAGAAAATTGTTGAGCCGAAGTTTGACCTGCACTTAGGCCCCGGCACAGTGACTGTTGGAGTAGACGCTGTCGCGTGGTAGGTTGGGCGCTGGATGAATCAAGATGACGGATCAAGAATTCACGAATGAATTGTCGGCTGAAGCGGAGTTGGTGCGGCGATACTTCCATGAAGTGCTCGACCAGGGAAAGGTGGAACTCATTGAGGATCTCTTTCATCCTCAGTGCGTGATGCACCGCCCTGGAGGAACCATCGTGGGAATCGACAGCGTTCGTGGCGTAGCCGAGCGGCGCAAGGAGACCTTTTCACAGTTTGAAACACAAATCCATGACATTTTTGGATCCGGAGACCGGCTGGTGGTACGGCTCTCTCACCACGGCGTAGGAGGCGGCATGTGGCCGTCCCGTCTAGGCAATTACGACGTTAGCGGTAAGACGGTGTCCTGGGATGCGATTGCGATCTTTCGTTTTGACAACCACCGGATTATCGAGGAGTGGGTCACTCGCGACGAATTGGGAATGATTCTACAGTTCGGGCTGGTCGCGCCGGCTGACGACAGACGGTAGCGCATCGTTGCATCCGTTAACTCTCCAGGCGTCGTAGGTTGCTCGCGCTCGAGAAGGAGGAATTCATGGGGCAGATACTTGGCCTTGGTATCACGCATTATCCCGGTCTCTCGATCCAGGGAAACTTAACCCGCCGCATCAAGCTGTGTTTGGCAGATCCGGCGTTGCCGGAACATTTGCGCTCCATTGATAACTGGCCGGAGCCGATGCGCCGGCAGTGGGGAACGGATGAAGGGCAGTCGCATTCCGAATTGCATCGACAAGAAATGATCGAAGGCTTTCGCCGCGCGCGCCGCGCGCTCGATGAGTTCCAACCCGATTTCTGTATTATCTGGGGTGACGACCAGTTTGAGAACTATCGGGAAGACTGTGTTCCCGCCTTTTCCGTCCTCGCTTACAATGCGGCGGAGGTTCAGCCATGGCTGCACAATCGGCGCGGCGTGAACTCTTGGAATGAACCCAAAGACAAAAGCTTCACGATCCGCGGGCATCGGAAAGGCGGCAAGCATCTCGCATCGGCTCTGCTAAATGAAGGATTTGACATCGCCTATGCCTACAAGCCTCTGCACATGGGTTTAGGACACGCGTTCGTCAATTCAGTGCTTTACCTTGACTGGGACCGGACCGGATTCCCATATGCCTTGGTGCCATTCACCGTCAACAGCTACGGGCGCCACTTGACAGGCACTCAAGGAATTTCACCGACGCCCTCCAAAGGACTGAGCCTCGATGGCGACGAAGATCCGCCGGGGCCGCAGCCATGGCGCTGTTTTCAGATCGGCGCGGCAACGGCGCGGGCCTTCGCGGATAGCCCGTGGAAAGTCGCTCTGATCGCCTCCTCCAGCTGGTCGTAGAATCGGACAAGCGCTACTATGAAGCGCTCCACGCGGGCGAGTGGGAGACGTGGCGCAACACGAGACTGGAAGAGGCGGAGGACCGAGGCCACCACGAGCTTCTCAACTGGTTCTGCCTGGCGGGGGCGATGGCCGAGCTAGAACGGAAGCCCGATGAAGCGGTGTTTCTGGAATCGTGGATTTCAAACTCGGATAAGGTCTTTGCGGTGTTTCGGCCGCCGCTCAGGTAGCGACGAGGACTCAGAATAAAGGAGGATGCATCCATGGTAGTTCTGCACGTAACGATCCAGGTGAAACCCGAGCACGTCTCGGAGTTCTTGGAAGTCGTCCGCCACGACGCGGAGCATTCGGAGAAGGACGAGCCCGGCTGCCTCCGCTTCGATGTGATCCAGGACCGGGACGACCCGAACCGTTTCTATTTCTACGAGATCTACCGAGACGAGGCGGCGTTAGAGGCGCACCGGCAGACGCCCCACTTCAAGCTCTACGCCGAGAAGAGCAAGCCCTGGCTGGCCACCCCTCCCGAGCGTCGCTTCGGCAAGAATCTGATTCCTTCCGACGCCGCCTGGCGCTAATCTGGCTCTCCCGATACGGCTACAGCTTCGATCCCCGCATCGTTGTGCTGACCAATGGGTTAATGAAGACCGCAGACTGACGAATCAGGGCGGCGGGCTTTCCCGCCGGGACGGTTTAAGGTGGATTAGAGACTTCCGTTACAAATGGGAAGAGATGCCCAATTTCGCTACCCATGCCGTGGCGGATGAGAAGCACGGTGATCTTTTCGTTCCTTTGTTGCTAAAATACATTTCGGATCAGAGGGGCGCTCTAGGAGCGGCCGACGATGCGCTGGAGCTATTCAAGCTCTATCACTTGGGCGTGGCTGAAGAGATTTCCTTCCGACGCCGCCTGGCGCTAACCTTGGCTCTCCCGATACGGCTACAGCTTCGATCCCCGCATCGTTGTTCTATCAGCATCCGTTCGAAACTCTCGCCACGAACCATGGAACACGCGGCCTTTGACGCGAGAGTCATTTTCTGGTTCTCGCCTCAGACAACTTTTTGAAAAATCCCTCCCTTTCCAGTTCGTCAATCACGCTCTCATCGAGAAACTGCCCGAGGTTGATTTCTCCCTTTACTTCGACGCCGTGGCGAACCAGTTCGAGGGCGTTATTGATGCCGCCATGGTCCACACGCGGCGGAAAGGAAAATTTTGGTCCATAAAAGCTATATGTTTCTTCGAGAATATTCAGATCTTTTTGCTTGAGGCGATTGGCGTAAACCTTAATCGCTTTTTCTTTGTTGGTCTTGAACTCGTAGATACCTTCGCTGTAGGCGCGCAGGAAACGCTTGACGGTTTCGCGTTTGTTCGCAAGAAAGGAGCGCCGCACCATAATGAGCGTTTGCGGGAATGACGCATTGAGATCGCTAAGGTTTGCGAGAATTTTCAACCCCGCCCGTGAGGCGGCCACGGTCTCCGGCGGCGACAGCACGGTGGCGTCTATCGCCCCGGTCATCAAAGCCGCAAGCCTTTCCGGCGCTCCACCGCTCACAAGAATGGTTGCCGCGTTGCGAGGAATATTCCATTCTTTGAACGCCATACTAACTGCAAGATCATTGGAGCCGCCAAAGTTGAGAATTCCGATCTTCTTCCCGATGAGGTCCGACGGGTTACGCATTTCTTTTCTGGCAACAACGCTGAAAGGAAACTTGTTCAAGGCGGCAGCCACCACGACAACGTCTCCGCCGCGCAAATAGGTCGACAGCGGTGCGGTAGCAGAGCCTTGCACGAATGGGGCGCTTCCAGAGATCAAGGCTGCCATTCCGCGTGCGCTACCCGGGATCAGGACCAGCTCGCCGGAGAGACCGTATTTGTCGAATAGTCCAAGATCTTTAGTCGCCCAAATAGGACCCTGAAAGCCGGCATGGCCATCGTAACCCACGATGAGTTGTTCTTGAGCCCAGACGCCGGGAAGAGTCGTGAAACTCATCACGGGGACGACTAGAATCGAGACGAACAATCTCGAGAGTAGGGAGCGACAACACGCAAACATCAGTTTCTCCAACGCAACAAAGCTTGGAGTGCGGGATTGAGGAGTAAGGGAGTGATGCGTTTCAAACCCAATACTCCAGTACTCCAATACTCCATCACTCTGCTTTTGCACTACTCCGATACTCCGCTACTCCAACACCCCATTTGGTCCCTCCCTGGCAGCCGCTTGCAACGTCGCCTGCAAAATCGCCCCATGGAGATCCATTGAAGTTAAGGCGCAGTACTCGAGCGTGTAGCCCGGTCTAACTTCGGCGCCTTCTTCTAACAGACGCTGCAAAACCAGACGTCTAAAACCGCCGTGTCCCATGATTCCACCTTCGTGTTCTCTGGTATCGGCCTCTTCGTGGAGCGAGAAATAAATCGCCTCTTGGGGCGTGAGCCCATAATGGGCGGTCAAAGCGCCGAATACTTCACCGGCCCAATGACCGAATTGTTCTTCGGTCGCCCCGGCCGCATAGAACTCGGCCACGGTGCCCTCCCAAACGATAGCGCGGAAGTAATCGATCTTGGCGCGAAACTCTGCAAGCATCGGGGTGACAAAAACTTCATCTTCGGTAATTCCGAGCGCCCTGGCGGTCTCCATCACCACGTGAATATGTCCCGGCGGTTTGGGATGAATGAGCTCATCCGCCAATTTTTCGGCCATAGCTGCCATCAGGTCCCGATGCTGCCGAAAAAAATGTATGTGTTTGTGATAGGATGCCGCTTCCAGTGTATTGATCTCAATCGTGTAGGCGGCCCAGTTTTTGAAGAATAGGCGGAACGTCTTCTTGGGCAAACGGCCGGTCGTCAGTTCCTTCATGAATTGAGAATTGGTAACCCGTTCTTCCCAGCGCTTCGCCACTTTCCGGTAAAGCTCGTCTACATAAGCCCTGGCGTCGCGCGCGCTCATTTTCGCAGCCATTCGATTGCTCCTTGAAGTTAGA
>VBKE01000316.1 GCA_005879605.1 Deltaproteobacteria bacterium | reverse complement strand
TTTCCAAACACACAAAGTCAATGATATAGGGTCCGATGGGTCGCTGCCGGCGAAATTTGTGGCCGTGAATCTGGCGCAACCGCAGGTGCCGCCAGAGAGTTCGCTCAGCATTCGTTGGATTACTTCTCAGCTCTCGGGCTCTCGTAATCGCTGTCGTCACGTCACTTCCCCCATCCTGACCTTCCCCCTAGGCGGGGGAAGGGACCCGCGCCGAAAAAAACTAATTGAGACTATCTCTCCAGACCTATCATCCCAGATACGGCCGTGTATTCTTCCCTGCTGCGGCACCCAGCGTCAGCTTCCCATTTACCTTATCCAACGCGCCCTCAGCATCCGCGCGATGCTCCCCCGGCCGGGCGCCGCCGCTCGGATGGTGGGGAATTTCGACCAGCGGGAGGTTGACCATACCAAAAAACTTCGCCTCGGTTCTGCCCAGCTCCATAAATATTGATTGACAGAGCGTCACGGTCGGCTTGCCGCGTTTTTGAAGTTCGATTGCGTCGTGGACACTCCACGATGTGCACGACCCTCAGGCGCCCAAACCGGTGATCACGGCATCACACCGGCTGATGAATTCCTCCATGATCGCTTTGGGCGCGGCCTGCATGTGGGTCGGCTTGGTTTTGAAGAGCACTTCGGCGGGACGGTATTTTTCCTGCAGGAGCTTCGCCAATTCTTGAAACATCGGCGTCGAATTGGCCTGGCCGTTATCGATGATCCCAATGACTCTTGCTTCCAGGGTATCCAAGCCCGGCACCAGCGGCCGGTCTTCGGTATTCAACGACGCTCTTGGATCGAGCATCTTGAGGATTGCCATGGTTTAATTCCTCCTCGCGAAATAAATAATTCCTCCGCGTGCATAGCTCATACAGGGCGCTAATTTTTTCTAGAGTCCGTACAGCCTCCGTGGATTGTCCGACAAGATCTTCTCCACCAATCGTGGCGACAGATCTTTTCTTCCTTTGAATTCTCCGACCATATCCTCCTGACGTGAAGGATCGCCGTGCGGATAGTCCGAGCCCACAACCAAAGAGTCCTCTCCAATCAGATCGATGACAGTATTGATGTTCTCGTCTCCCTCGCAGGCGACAAAGACTCGACCGGCTTTGCAGTATTCAACCGGATCTTTGACGTTTTTTCGCCGCGCGTTGTCCGTCCTCACTTGGCGAATTAGAAACGGTACCCACTCGCAGCCCGCCTCCAAAAAACCGAATCGTAGCTTTGGAAAGGCTTCCAATGCGCTCGAAGTCATGACGCTGTGGAAACCCATCAATACTGGCAGAGTCGCACTGTAAAAGTTCGTAGAGGCATCAAAGACTTCGGTTATGGCTGGGCAACCCCAACCGAGATGAATGCAGACGGGTAGATTCAAGCTAGCGGCTTCCTCGTAGAATGGGAAAAGGCTCTCGTCATCCAAACGCTTATCCCAGGCCATGCCGTGAAGCATGACCGCGGCCGCCCCGAGCTTCGTCGCCCGCTTCAGCTCTTTAATGGATTCACCGACGCTGCGGATCGGCACCAACGCGGCAAACCGGATTCTGCCCTTGGACGCGGCGCAGCGATCGCCCAGGAAACTGTTGTAAGCGCGGAGCAGCGCCGCTTCGAGCTTCAGATCGTCCGCGGTCGTGGTCAAGAAAAGAGTTGGGAAAACGATCTGCGTGTCGATCCCCATCCGGTCCATGTCCTTGACTCTGGCATCGACATCGGTCATTTCCTGCGCGCCGATCGTCTCGCGCTTCAATTTGGCCGAGTCCATGAGGGTTGGCGTGCGAAAAATCGTCCCGCCTTTGCCGACTAACTTAGGATAGGTCTCGCCTTCTATGAGCCAGACGGCATTGTAATTGCCATAAGCGGTGTCGTTATCCAATCCCACCGGCAACGGCCGGCGCTGGTAAAACTCTTTGTCCAAAAAGCTGAACATCGCCGGCGACTCTTCGACATGCGAATCGGCATCGATCACCATGATTAGCTCCTCCTATGGATTAGCCGTCACCGCTAATTTCCGTAGAGCTTTTTAACGAAGCCGCTGTCATCGATTTCTTTCAAGATCGATGGATCGATGAAGTCGGCAGGGTTGAGATTTTTCATTTGCGGCCGGGTCTTGGCGAGTTGATCTATGATGGTCTGAATGCCTTCGCGGTCCGGGTAGGGAACTCTACGGATCAGTCTCTGCGACATCTCGTCATAAGCCACTTGTACCAGGGACAGATCGTCGAGCCGCGTATATTTTTTTAAGACGTTCAACGCAACGTTTTTTTTCGTTTTGAAGACATAGATACCCTCGAGATAGGCCTTCATGAATCGGATGACGACGTCCCGATTAGCCTGAATGAAGCTTTTTCGTGCGCCGAAGCCATGCATGGTGTAAGGCACACCGAGCTGGCTTAAATCAGCAAGCACAGAAGCCCCCGCCCGCGTGGCAACGGTTGCAAACGGTTCCGATAGAATCACTGCATCCACGGCCTTGTTTTGGAGCGCCATAACCTCTTCCGGCTCGCCGCCGACTTGGATAATGGCAACGTCTTTGTCGGGAACCAGGCCCCAGTGAGTTAGCGCATAGCGAATGGAAAAATCGCTGGCGCCCCCGAGACGAGAAATTCCTACCTTCTTGCCTTTTAACTGCTCCGGCTTTTTCAGCTCGGGCCTCGCCAGGATTTTGAACACAAAGGTGTTGAGCGTCGCCGTCAAGCCGACGAAGTCGCGCCATTCACATTCGCGTTGATATTCGCCACGCCTCCGCTGGTGATAAATTGAATCTCGCCTGCTAACGCCGCCTGAATGGCTCGCGAGCTTACCGGAACAAAAAGAATTTCGGCATCCACGCCGTATTTACGCGGCAGGTCGAGCTCCTTCATGATGTAAACCGGATCAAACTGGATCCCGATTGAGGTATAGGCAACCCGGATCTTCGGTAGGCTTTGGGCGTGCGCAACGCCGGTGAGTGTCACTGCAGTTAATCCAACAATCGTAAACAGTCTAAGTCTCAACATCGCTCTCCCTACAAAAATTCCTGGATTCCGGCTCGCCCCCGGCTTTCGCCGGGGTTGGCCGGAATGACGACTGGTCGCTTTTTGGCGCCTGATACTTAACTCGGACTTACGTTCACGGTCAGAACGTACCTAGAGACTAATTGACCGGCCAACTAAGTCCGGATCGCTTTGGTCACCGAACGGGTCGAACCGCCTTCCGGCGTGCTCTGTCCCCAGACGTGAATGTACTGTGATTGGGAGCCGTCGCCGCCGGCGACGATCACGAGAATGTCTCCGGGATTATCCGTAATGGGTATCACACTGTCGCGCGTCAGCTTTAAATCCGGCCGGCGTTTTACTCTTTGCTCAAAGGTCTCCTCCGGCAGGTCCTTCATCCGATAGACCGCTCTTTCCCAGACAAACTTCTTCACGTCCTGTTTGCTGAAGCCGTCGCCGGCAATAATCCTCGCGTGCTCCGGGCAAATCACCATGATCGCTTCCGGCCCTGAAGGTCCTTCCATTCGGTGCGCGAAATTAGACAGCACGCCTTCAGCTGTCGTGCTGTCTAAATCCGAAGCTCGAACCGAGCTATCGGCGCTGATCGCCGTAACCGTGCTCTGATCGCGGGCAAAGCCGCGCTCGACGTGGAAGGGTTCCCATGGACTCGCTTCTTCATTTTCTGCAATGCAAAGTGTGTATTTTCCCGGCCATCCCAGCGTCGCCTTGCAAGTCGTTCCTGGATACGAGCCCCCGATGTTCCGCTGGATCAGGCGAATACAACGTCCGATCGTCGCGTTGGCGCGCCAGCCTTCCCCTAACGCATTGGAGCCGCCGTTGATGTTGAGTTGCTTTCGGATAGGACCGTTAACGATGAGCATGATCGCCGGTCCGCCCGTGGTCGCTTGCAGCGCGTACAGATTCAATTTGGGATCAGTCAAAGCCTCCACCGCTGCAATGACGACCGGCATATATTGCGGCAGACAGCCGGCCATTACCGCATTAATGGCGATCTTCTCAATACTCGCCGGTGCCCAACGAGGCGGAACAACGCCGATGACATCTTGCGGGTTCCGCTTAACCGCTGCGATCGTCTGCCCAACCCGCTCTTCCGTTGGAGGAATAATCGGCAACCCATCGGTCCAGCCCTTTTCTTCGAAAAAGGCGTTCACTGCCCAAAGATCATCTTCGACTTCAAAGCGTTCGGCTTGCAGTACTGGTTGTTCCATTTTGTTTCCTGTAAAAAGATTGCCCTTCGACAGGCTCAGGGTGAACAGTGAATGAGCTCAAATCGGCTTTCGATTTTCCGTTCGTGCGGAGCTCGTCGAAGCATGCTCCTCGTTTTCAACAATCCGGTCTCACGAGCGATGCTAACCCGCGGAAGCCGCTTGCCGTTTCTGCGGCTCAACCAAGGTTTCGACGAGTTTATCGAAGGCGGAGTCCGCGCGCTTGTTCACTTCGTCCAATTTGACCGTGCCAATGGGATGCTGCACGATTAATATGGGATGATCCGGCGCGCCAAACGCTTCGCGTTCCGATTTCGCCAATGCTTCAAACGCATGGGTGATCAACGTGACCGCAAACCTGCCGCGCTTCTGCAACTCTATGGAGTCGTGGATACTCCACGACGTGCACGATCCTCAATCTCCGAGACCGCTGAGAATGAAATCGGCTTGCGCAGCGAGCTGATCGAGATAAGGCTTCGGCGCTCCTTGCTGAGCCGTGATCTTGCGTCGCCTGACGACGCCGGCAACGCCGAATCTTTCTCTCAGCAGTTGCTCGAAGCGTTCTTCCAGCTTATCCGCGTTCGGTTTGCTGTTGTCCAGCAATCCCACAACTTTACCACGCAGATCGGCGAATCGCGGCAAACTGGCAACCCGCGCCGCTGAGGTCTGCGCTTTTCCTTCCGGACTAAGCACGATCATTTAATCACCCCTCCTTTCTCATCTCTTCAAGGCGACTATAGTTTAGCCATCACATGACTGTCAAAGGCGACGACAGTAAATCGATTGTCAAACCTCGGGTGGGTCATTTGCGCAACGATACGTGAGATGCTTCGCTGCGCTCAGCATGACATTCAACGAAACTGTCCTGCATTTGAAACGTCGGGTTCACTCCCTCGTCTGTCATCCTGAGTGAAACGAAGGATCTGGTTTTCCGGAGAAAGAGTTTTCACGAAAAGTTACATGACTTAAGCCCAGTTTGCGAGGAGCATGTTCCGTAGACCTGTTGCCGGTAACAGCAGCCGGCGATATTGTGTTCAAGACGTGCCATAATTTCTTTCAGATATTTGCCTTCATCAGATTGAGACTTTCTTACGTCGATTTACATGAATGATAGGTTTTCCATCGCCGCTGCGCTGCGGGAGATCGGGCGGCTCCTGCAGGTCAAAGGCGATAATCCGTTTAAGTCCCGAGCTTATGAACGCGCCGCTGCAGCGTTGGAGGCATTCGACGGCGACCTCGACGTGCTCGTGCAAAATCGGCGCCTCACGGAAATCAGCGCGGTCGGCGCCGGTCTTGCTGCTGCCATCGAAGAGCTTCACCGCACCGGCCGGAGCGCCGTGCTGGAGCAACTGCGCCAGGAGTTGCCGCCCGGCGTTGTCGAACTCAGTGTTGTTCCGGGCCTCAGCTTGAAAAAAATAACCACTCTCCATAGCGCCTTGCGAATCGAAAATGTCGCGGATCTCAAGACGGCCTGTGAAAAAGGTCTGGTGAGAAACGTCAAGGGCTTCGGCAAAAAAGCCGAAACCAAGATCCTCGAAGCGATCGAAAAGTTGGAAAAACGTGAAGAGTGGACACTACTGAATCACGCCCTCGAAGAAGGCGAGCGGCTGCTACAGCACCTTCAAACCCTGCCCGCAGTTTTGCAAGCGGACATCGCCGGCTCCCTGCGGCGCCGGAAGGAGACGATCCGCCGCATCCAAATCGTCGTTGCCAGCAAAGAGCCTGAAGCTGTTCTGGATCATCTCAGTCGCTATCCGGCTGTCCTGCAGTCTCTGGAACGAAGCGGGAGATACTGTAAGGCCCGTCTGGCCAGAGGTCTGGATGCCGAGATCACCGTCGTGTCGCCGGACGATTACGTCGCCGCGCTTCACAACTTGACCGGATCTACAAAGCACATCGCTAAACTGGGAGAGCTTGCGCGCTCGAAGAATATTTCGTTCGGTTCCGACAGCCTGCGCAAAAATTCGCCGAAGGTCAGCGTAAAAGACGAAGAGGAAATTTACCGGCGCCTGGGAATGCAATACATTCCGCCGGAGCTGCGCGAGGACGAAGGCGAGATCGAGGCCGCTTTGTCCGGGGCGCTTCCGATTCTAGTCACACCCGAAGACATTCAGGGAATGACACACTGTCATACGGTCTACTCTGACGGAAAAAACACCATAGAAGAGATGGCCTTGGCGGCCGAGGCCATCGGCATGAAGTATCTCACCATCACCGATCACTCGCCCAGCGCCTTTTATGCAAGGGGCGTGAAAACGGACCGGTTGAAGTTACAGTGGGAGGAAATAGCCAGGGTGCAAGAAAAGGTGAGCATCCGGCTTCTCAAAGGGACCGAATCCGACATTCTCCAAGACGGCTCGTTGGACTACCCCGATCCGATTCTCGAACAGTTTGACATCATCATCGCGAGCATTCACGTGAGGGCGAAGATGGATATCGATCAGATGACCCGCCGTATTCTGGGAGCAATAAAGTCGCCGTTCTTCAAAATCTGGGGCCATCCCCTCGGAAGGCTGATCCTGTCGCGGCCTCCGCTCGAATGCCACATGGAAGAAATTTTGGACGCCGTCGCCGAATCGGCAGCGGCCATTGAAGTCAATGGCGATCCGCGGCGGCTCGACCTGGAACCGCGCTGGATTCGGGCGGCGCGGCAACGCCGTATCAAGTTCATCATTTCCACCGACGCCCATTCCACTAAAAACCTGGCTAACTTGCGCTATGGCGTTTTTATGGCGCGGCGCGGTTGGCTTTCGCGCGGTGAGGTCTTGAATACCCGAAATGCGGATGATTTTATGAAAGCGGTCCATCCATGAACCGCGTCTTTCTTCTTTCACCGGCGAATTGCAACGGCGTGCGAGCACAGTGGGTTCTCAAGAAAAGCGCACGATCGGATCTCGCCTTGCGCCTCCGAGGCGCCGAAGGAGTTCCGTTAGGAGAAGTCTTTAGTTTTTTTAGCGCGCTTTATTTTCGCGGCAAGCTCGCCTACGCGCGAGCCTTCGCTCGCCCTCCGGCCAACGGACACGGAGTGCTGATCATCACGCCCACGGCAGGACTGCTTCCGCATGATACAGCGGTCCGGCTCTCAAGGCTCCGGGGATTTGCGCGGGTGCCGATCCACAAAAAGCACCAGCTCTATCGGCGTTCGCTTCTGAGAACGGCGCGAGCACTAGCCGCCGACACGGCTCCTGACTGCGAAATTATCCTACTGGGCAGTATTGCGAGCGGCAAATATCTGGAGATCCTGACCCATGTTCTCGGCGACCGGCTGCGTGTTCCCGCCGATTTCATCGGCCTCGGCGATATGAGTCGGGGCGGTTTGTTGTTGCGCTGCGTCCGCGAACAACGGGAGCTTGAGTACATATCCGCCGTGGGCGTCTTCTCCTCGAGAACCAAAGCCGTGAAGCGTACGGTCCTAGCGAGACCTGTGATCGTCGCGACCTGAGTTGGCGTAGCCCCGACGACTACACTAGGCCCAATTTCTCTTTCTATTTCGTTGCTACCGCGAAGGCCGTAGAAACGGATGGGTTGACCGATGGCTTGCGTCCCGGTCACGGGACATAATGAAAGCCTTCGACTATCTTGCGTATGGAACAGCCAGCCGAGTAAACTATTTGTGCCGCATATACGTCAAAAGGACGAGAATCCGAAATCTTCTTAGTTTCTTTGACAATTTATGCATATACCCCGCCCTCGGCGATCCTGAGCCTGATCCGGAGGTCCTCGATGATCCTTCCCATTGAAAACAATGCGCCAACCCTAATAAGACGAGTTCCAAGCCTGCTATTTTGTTTGATTTTGATATTGAGCGCGCCCGCACCAAACGGGTACGCAGCCGCGATTCCATCTGACCTAAGAGCAATCCATGTCCTCAACCGTTTAGCTTTCGGTCCAAGCCCCGGCGACCTCGAACACGTCAAATCCGTCGGAGTCGACAAATACATAGACGAGCAGCTCTCGCCGAACTCCATTTCTCTCCCAGCAACACTGATTAATGAGCTCGACACCCTTTCGACGCTGCGCCTTAGCGCTCCCGAACTGTTCGTTGAATATGGCCCTCCATCCTACCACGGAGAACGTGGAGACAAAGAGGCTATTCAGCGAGCGCGTCAAAGAGCCCGCGTGATCGTAGAGCAAGCTACGGAGGCGCGCCTCGTTAGAGCCATAGAAAGTCCACGGCAACTCGAAGAAGTGATGGTGAATTTTTGGTTCAATCACTTCAATGTTTTTGCGCAAAAGGGATTAGATCACCTTTGGATAGGTTCCTACGAAAGAGCGGCCATCAGGCCTTACGCCCTCGGTCGTTTTCGTGACCTTCTCGCCGCCACGGCCAAACATCCCGCGATGCTCTTTTATCTGGACAACTGGCAGAACACGGCGCCGGATAGCCCGGGCGCGCGCGGCAACTTCAAAGGCTTAAATGAGAACTATGCCCGCGAGCTGATGGAACTCCACACGTTAGGAGTCGATGGCGGTTACACGCAAGAGGACGTAATCACGCTGGCTCGCATTCTGACCGGCTGGGGCTTTCGGCGGCCTGGACAAACGCTTCAAGCGCGCGCTGCTGGTTTCGTACAAACACAACGAGCCGAGAACTTTTCCAACAATAACGGCTTTTATTTCGATCCAAACCGCCACGATTTCAGCACCAAAGTTTTCCTCGGCCGCACCATCAGAGGCTCGGGTATTCAAGAGGGAGAAGAGGCGTTCGATATCCTGGCGCAGCACCCTTCAACCGCCCGTCATCTAAG
Organism: Deltaproteobacteria bacterium; assembly: GCA_005879605.1. Classification (GTDB taxonomy): domain Bacteria; phylum Desulfobacterota; class Binatia; order UBA9968; family UBA9968; genus DP-1. The sequence continues at coordinate 13,273 of VBKE01000316.1, read as the reverse complement.
CTATGAGCTGGCGCAGTATTTTGTCAGCGACGACCCGCCCAAATCGCTGGTAGACCGATTGGCTAAGGAATATTTGGAAACCCGCGGCAATATCCGCTCCGTGCTGAATACCTTGTTTCATAGCCCGGAATTCTGGGATGAGCAGTATTTCAGTAAGAAGTTCAAGACACCTTACGAGTACGTGATCTCCGCCGTGCGCGCCGCGGGAACTCCCGTGACGAACACCAGACCGCTTTTGGGGATGATGGCCCAACTCGGAATGCCGCTCTATCACTGCCAGACACCCGACGGATACAAAAATACCCAAGAGGCGTGGCTCAACCCGAACGCTATGACACAGCGCATCAACTTCGCGACGGCCCTGGCCGCCGGTCGCCTGCCGCTCAACCAACCGCCGGTCGGCGCTATGGAACAGATGAGTGAAGCAAAGAGAACAACAGCAGATAACCAGCTTGCTCGCAGCGGCCCTGTAGATCCCACAGCTCTCATCAAACTGGTCGGCGGTACGCTCTCCACGGAGACTAAAGCGGCGATCGAAAATTCACGCCCGGCGTTTCGTGCGCCGCTGATTCTTGGCAGTCCTGAGTTCATGCAACGGTAAGCAAACGGAAGGAGAAGAAAAGGTGAAGCGAAGAGAGTTTTTGCAATTAACTTTGCTCTCGACATCCGGTTTGTTGCTCCTGGGCGAGAATGGCTGGGCCGCTAAAGCAATTGGTGATGACAAAAACCCGAAGCGGCTTGTCGTAGTATTCCTGCGCGGCGCCGTGGATGGGTTGAACGTGGTGGTGCCGTACAGCGAGAGCTCCTACTATACGTCACGCCCGACCATCGCAATTCAGCGGCCCGCCCAGAACGGCGGCGCGTTAAAGTTAGACCAGCATTTCGGCTTACACCCGGCGCTTTCTTCTCTTATGCCGTTCTGGGAAAAAGGAACGTTGGCGTTTGTTCATGCTTCCGGCTCTTCGGACTCAAGCCGGTCCCACTTTGATGCGCAGGACTACATGGAAACTGCCACGCCTGGGCTAAAGTCCACGCCCGACGGATGGCTGAATCGTTTACTCGACGTTCTGCCGGGTACGCGAAGCGCAACGGAAGCGATCAGCGTGGGACCTACGCTACCCCGGATTCTTTCAGGTCGGGCGGCAGCCACGAACCTGCCTCTGGGCAAAGCAGCGACCCGACCGATGCCGCTTGACCGGCCGGAGATTCAAGAGGCCTTCGATCGGCTCTACAAAGGCAGTGATCCGCTAAGCGTCGCCTACCGAGAAGGCCAAACTTCGCGCAAACAGCTCCTCTCTGAACTGACCGAAGAAATGACCATGGCTGACAATGGAGCGCCTTCTGCTGTTGGTTTCGCCGATCAGGCGCAGAAATTAGGGTGGCTGATTCAGCGTGACTCGACGATCAAAGTAGCATTCTTTGCCCTGGGCGGATGGGACACTCATATCAATCAAGGATCAGTTGCGGGGCAACTCCCAAATCGTTTAAAGGGTTTGGGCGAGACACTTTCAACCTTGGCGCAGGCGTTAGGCCCGCTATACTCAGACACCGTGATTCTGGTGATGTCTGAATTTGGTCGAACGGTCCATGAGAACGGCAACACAGGTACCGATCACGGACACGGCAACGTGATGTGGATAATGGGAGGGAACGTCAGGGGTGGAAAAGTCTACGGGCAATGGCCAGGACTATCAGGGAATGAGCTCTACGAAGGACGAGACCTGGCTGTCACTACCGATTTCCGGGAGATTGTCTCGGCAGTGTTGGAATCTCAGTTTGGCCTCAGCAGCACTCAACTGGGCAAAGTCATCCCGAAGGGACCGAAGCCGAGCCGGGACATTAGAGAAGTAGTGCGTATTTAAAACCGCGAGCGGAAGGAAAGTAATGAATGCGGCAAAGTCCGCAGCAGTAATGTTGGCAATAGTAATCGCAGTGCTCGGATTCACAACCGGAGGCGGCCACGCGGCGAGTCCGACCCCGACAAGCATCGAGCACAGAAAAGCAGTTGTCTTGAAAAGAATCGATGAGCGGATCGCACATCTTCAGGATGAAAAAGCCTGTTTTCAAGCTGCAACATCTCAGGATGAGCTAAAGTCTTGTCGCGATAAATTCATCGCTGAAAACCGACGGGGTGACCAGAAACCGGGACGGCCCCGACTCAATCCAGTAACCCCATAATGAAAAGTAAACTTTCGTCTCACGAAGGTCGCTTAAGGCCTTGGAAACGACCGGAGGGTCTTCCAAAATAATTGGCTGACCCTCCGACCATGATGGAAGGTTATCGGACATCAATCGCGTTCGTGATGTTCGTCCTCATGACGTTCAGGGTCGTCTCGCCTTAGCTCTCTTTTATCCTTACGTATGTCGTTTTCGAGTCTACGGATTCGTTGATTGTACGGACGGGCTTCGCCCTATCCCCCTCGCGAACCTCCTCGCTACATTGTCACTGTATGGCCAGAAGGAATATTCCAAACACGTGGTTTACGTCCCAGTTGCGGGACCGAAATGTTTTTAGTCGCTATCGAGGACCAACCGCGATCCCTCCCATGCCACAGGCCCGGCGCGTGTGAAGTTGACATGATGTAAACAAGAGATTATTGACGGTGTTACGAATCGAACGAACTACAATGGATGACGGAGGATTTAAAATGTCGGCTGCAAACGAGACCAAGCTGAATGACTCAGACCTCTGCCACATCGGCCCCGGCACTCCGGCAGGAGAAATGTTTCGCCGTTATTGGCTGGCGATCTCGCGGGCCGAGGATCTTAAGGAGATACCTCAGGCGATCAAGGTCCTAGGTGAAGAGCTGGTGCTCTTCAGGGATGGACAGGGCCGGCTTGGGCTCGTCGGGCTGCACTGTTCTCATCGCGGCAGCTCGTTGGAATACGGCGACATCGAAGAAAAGGGAATACGGTGCCTCTATCATGGTTGGCTTTATGACGTCGAGGGAAATTGTTTGGAGCAACCCCTCGAGCCAGCGGGAAGTACTTTTTGCCAGAAAGTTAAACACCCGTCGTATCCGGTACGGGAGTTGGGCGGGCTGCTCTTTACGTACCTGGGGCCGGCTAAAACCAATCCGCCTCCGTTGCCTCGCTACTCGGCACTCGTGAGAGAAGACGGCACGCGGTTGGTTTTGCCCCCGCGATTTTGGGACTATAGCTGGTTTAATTTTTGGGAGAATGTTGTCGACTCGCTGCATGCGTATGTCCTTCACCGAGACAGCCGGTCGGAGAGATCATGGGAAAATGCCTTCTGGCGCCATCGCGGCGATCATCACCTGGATGCTTTGCCCACGGAATATGGTTTGAAAGCCATCGTCCGGTGGCCCGGTCCCGAACCCGAAACCGAATACGTGCGGTTGACGACCGTTGCGCTGCCCACGGTTTTTTCTCTGGGAGGCCGCGGCGAAGAAGACCTGGGTTTCGAGCGGCTGCTTTTCGTCACGCCGGCCGATGATAATAATTTCATGGTGTACACCAGTGACTTCATCCCTAAGGACGCTGCGAATCCTGTCGATGAAAGAGAAAAGGCGCGACGCGCGAGCCCGAGCGCGGCGAACGTGAAAGAATATGATAAACGCAAATACGTGCCTTTTAAGGGACAAGTTTGGAAGGAGGATTACGTTTGCCAGTCGACGCAGGGCAACGTCGGCTATCGCCGCGAAAATTTGGCGACGTCGGACCGTGCCATTATCTTGCTGAGAAAGCAACTTCTTGAAGCCATGGAAACCGTCCGGAACGGCGGCACGCCGAAGGGAATCATTCCCGAAGCAAAAGCAAACGAGATGATTTTCCTCGAGGCGTATCGAGCCGTGTTAACCAAGTCCCAGGTCGCACAACTGCTGAACGGCCGCTCGTGAAAGAAATAGCGCGCGTGAGAAAGCTCGCAAAAATTAGCATCGCCGATGTCGCCCACGTCGGCCCCGGCACAGCGGCGGGAGAATGGTTTCGTCGTTACTGGCTGGTTGTCGGCACCACCAAGGAGCTCCGCGACATTCCGCTCGGCCTTAAAGTTCTGGGTGAAGACCTGGTTCTGTTTCGCGACTTGAACGGACAGATGGGGCTTATCGGCCTCCATTGTCCTCACCGCGGCACCTCTCTTGAATATGGCGACATCGAGGAGCGGGGCATTCGCTGTCCCTATCACGCGTGGCTCTTCGACGTAGCGGGCAATTGCCTGGAACAACCCGGGGAGCCGAGAGACAGCCAGTATTACAAAAAGGTAAAGCACCTTTCGTATCCCGTGCGGGAGCTGGGCGGGCTTATCTTCGCTTACATGGGCCCCGACCAAAAAAATCCTCCTCCGCTGCCAAGATATTCGCCCCTTATAGAAAACGGCGGCCAGAAATACATCGAGCTCACTCGATACTATGATTATAACTGGTTCAACTTCATTGAGAACGGCGTCGATCCGGTCCATTTCTCTGTGCTCCATCGCAGCGACCCCAGCGACGGAACGTGGAGGAGCTGGTTCTTCAACCGCCATGACATTCCTCATTTCGATGCCGTTGAGACGGCTTACGGAGTGAAGGTGATCTCGCGCAAGCCCGGTCCGACTGCGGAAACGGAATATGTGGACGAGAAAAGCGTCGCGCTCCCGAGTATCATTCAAATCGGCGATCTCGAGTTCACGCACTTTCACAAGCCTCGTTCAGCGCTGGCGGAAGGCAGCCATATCGAACACATCATGTTCGTCACACCCAACGACGACGATCATTTCATGCTTTTCACCGCCGACTCCTATACCGGGCTCGAGTCGGACTTCTTTCCTAAACTGGCGGACACCCGCCCCCCTCCTCTTAAAGAAGAGAAGAAAGAATATGACCATCGCAAGCACATGCCGTTTCGCGGGAGCGTCCGGCATGAAGATATTGTTACCCAGGGAACTCAGGGCCGGATTGATGAGCGGAATGAACGCCTCGCCGCTTCGGATCGCGGCGTTATCCTGCTGCGCAAAAGAATCTTGAACGCCATGAAGGCGGTGCAAAAAGGCGCACTGCCCCAGGGCGTGCTAACCAAAGAACGCGCTCAAAAGATCGTAAAGATCGACTCTTTCACCGGTATCCGCGCCAAAGGAGTTTTTTAAAACGGACAATGCATCTGCGGTGTTTGTTCTTGTACACCACATTCGGGCTGTTTCTGCTCTGTGTCGGCAACGCTCAGGCGGCTCCTGTCCGCGTCGCCTATAGCGCCATCAGCGGCGCGATGTCACCGCTTTGGACCACTCAAGAAGGCGGCTATTTCCACCGCGAAGGCCTGGACATCGAGCTTCCTTATATCGGCGGCGGCACCTTGCTGATCCAGTCCATGCTTGGCGGCGACGTGCAATTCGCCTATGGCCCCTCGGTTCCGGTGGTCAACGCGGCGCTTAGAGGCTCGGATCTCGTGTTCATCGCCAACACCGGCGACACGCTGATCTATTCGGTTATGACCAAGCCGGAGATCAAGGAGCCGATGGACTTGAGAGGCAAAAAGGTCGGCGTGACGCGCATTGGCGGTTCAGCCGACCTCGCGCTCGACTACGCCTTGAAGAAATGGGGACTTCAAAGGGGTCGCGACGTTATCGTGGTGCAGACCGGCGGGCTTCCGGAAAGTCTTGCCGCTCTCCGCTCCGGCGTCGTGAACGGCGCGGTGTTGTCACCGCCCAACAATTTGCTCGCCAAAAAAGCTGGCCTCAGAGAGATGGTCGACATCGGTCAGCTCGGAATCATTTTTCCCAACACCGCGCTCTCCACGACCCGCTCTTATTTGAAATCAAACCGGGAGGTCGTGATCCGCCTATTACGGGCATTTGGCGAGGGCCAGCACCGCTTGCGTAGCGACAAAGAGTTCAGCATGCGGGTGCTCTCGAAATACACCAAGACCACCGATCCGGAAGTTCTTGCCGAGCTCTACCAGATCTACGGCGTGCGTTACACCGGTCAACAGATCCCCTACGTGCGGCTGGAAGGCGTCGAGGAAATCCTCAAGGGGATGGATTCCAAAGAAACCCGTCCGGCAAAGCCGGCGGATTTCGTCGACAACAGCCTGCTCAAGGAAGTAGAGCAAAGCGGTTTTTTCCGAAAGCTCTACCGCTGAAAATTTACCGGCGACTTAGATGAAAATCGTTGTTACGGGAGGAGCGGGGAGACTTGGGCAATCCCTCATTAAGGAATGCGCGAACCAAGGGCACGAAGTTTTGTGCCTCGATACCGCCCAACCCGCCGATAGAGTCTGTTCCTGGCTGCCTGTTGATTTGCGCGATACGAAGCAGCTAATCACCGCGCTTGAAGGCGCCGTCGCCGTCGTTCACCTGGCGCGCATCCGTTTTCCCTACACATCGAAAGGCTTCGATCCGATCAGCGGACTCTGGAAAACCCCTGACGTCTTCGAAGATGCGGAGCGATTCAACCACAACGTGACCATCACCTATAACGTCTTGGCCGCCTCGCTCGAGGCGGGAGCAAAAAAAATCGTTTGCGGCTCCAGCCTCGCCATCTACGGGCTCTATTATCCGCTTCGCTCGGACTCGCCCGACTATTTGCCCGTCGATGAGGATCACCCCCTCAGGCCTCAGGATCCTTACGGGATATCGAAGCTGCTCGGCGAAAATCTTTGCGCAGCGCTTGCCCGAAGAGCGAACGTTCAGATTGCCAGCCTGCGATTTGCCGGGATCGCATCCGACGCTCAATACCCGACTTTACTGAAAAGACAACAGGAACCCCTCTGTAGAGGAACCGGAGCCTTGTGGAGCTATATCGATGTGAGAGACGCCGCGGTGGCCTGCCGATTGGCACTTGAGACGGATTTTTCCGGGCACATGACGTTCAACATATGCGCGCAGAAAACGATCATGAAGGAAGACACCCACGACCTCGTCAAGCGTTATCTTCCCCAGGTCAAGATCGCTAAGCAAGGGCTCGAAAGTAACTGGAGCGGTTACGATACAAGCCGAGCAGAGTCGATGTTAGGCTTTCGGCCGGCGCATCTACTGGAAGACTATCCGCACTGAAAGGAGCGCGTCGTTTACTATGTTCTGAGGCTCGCGTCACACCGCCTTATAAGCGAGCCGCTTCATTTTCTGCGTGTTCTTGCCCTCGATGCGAATGAGCCCGGTCGTCGCGACGCGCTTCGGTGAGTGCACGTCGCCCTCGTTGTAAATGTGCGCCATCCCCGGTTTCAGCGAATAGACTCGCGCGCGCCGGACTTTTCCCGGCTTGTCTTCACTGGCCGGCTCGATGATTTCCCAATCGCTCATCTCCGTTTCGCCGAACGCCTGGCCATAGATCGCCCAGGAAGTCCCGTGATCGTGCGGATTCGCTTCTCTGGCGTCCCGGTTCAGGTGGGCGCAGATGCAAAAACCCAGTTCCGGATCTTCGTAAATCACCTGACGGTCCGGCGTGTTCTCGTTGAGATACGTCGCGAGGAACTTTTCATCCTTGAGAACCTCCTGCACCAGCTCGCGAACCTTACCCCGTCCTGCGGGACCAGGGTCGGCTTTGAGAATCCGACGACACTCCGATGCGAATTGATCGAGCGTAAAATCCATGGTCGACCCTCCTCTCATGAACTCTCTTTAACAAAACATCGAAACAACCGTCAACCTACGGGAAATTGTCCAAGGGAAACAATGACGTGATTCACGGAACCCGGCTGCTCTGGCGCGGCGTCTTGAGCGCGTCCGAGTTCACGACGTTCGTCGGGCTCCCGTTAAGATAAGCCAGGATGTTATCCGTCACCAGACGCGCGGAGCGCTTGTAAGATTCTACGGTTTGCCAGGCAACATGCGGAGTGAGAACGGTGTTCGGCGCGTCGAGTATCGGGTCGTTCATCTCTACAGGGTCGGTGCCGCACAAATCCAAAGCGGCGCCCGCAAGCTTGCCGTCGCGAAGCGCCGCTGCGACGGCGTGATGGTCCACGATGCCCTCCCAGGAAATATCGATGAGAAAGGCGGTGGGTTTCATCCAAGCCAAGCGCTCGGCGTTGACAAATCCCTTGGAGAGATCGGAGCGGCGCAGGTGGATTGAGAGAATGTCGGAGGCATGGAAAAGCTCTTCTTCGCTCACCATTCTGGCTCCCGAAGCCGCGGCCCGTTCGGGACTCAAAGTGGGACCCCAGGCGATGACCCGAAGTCCAAAGGCGGGGGCGCGCCTGGCGACTGCGCTTCCGGTTCTTCCCAGCCCAAGAATTCCGAGAGTTTTTCCTTCCAGTTCGATGCCGGCCGAAGTCTCCCAGCGTCTCTCGCGCAAGGCATGATCCGACCGAGGAATGCGGCGCGCAAGCGCGAGAATCATTCCAAACACGTGCTCCGCGACGGAGGCGGTCGAGGTACCGGGCGCGCCTGCGACAACGATGCCCAGTTCGGTGGCGGCGCGAATGTCGATCCGGTGCGGGCCGGTGGAAGCGATCAGGCGGAGCTGCGGGAGCGAAGCCAGAATTTGCCGGTCGAGCACCGTCCGGTCGCGGATAGCGACCGCCACAGTTGCGCCCTTCAGCCGCTCGAGCAGCTCGTCGTGATTCGACGCAACTTGGGAGTGGATGGCAACTTGCGCCGAAGTCTCGAGGCGAGAAAGCTCGCCGGATTTTTGAAAGGCACCGTCGACGTCGTCGCATACAATAATCTTAATCACCGTCTCTTCCAGCCTCTCGTTAAGTCTTCACTTCCGGCTCATAGCAAAGGACCATCGAGAAAGGCAAGAGGACGGCGCTTTTCGGGCTTACTCGCGGAGAGTATGAACAATGTGCTATGAAACCATACGGGGCAAGCGATGTAACCACCAAGAACCTAGCGCGGCAGAGCCGCAACTAAAGAAGAATCAAGAGATCCCCCTCTTCCATCTCCCCCGTCGCGGGGGAGAGAAGAGAGGGGGCACGCTATTGAGATGAATAGCGTTTCGTCGAATGAGAGCACCGTCAGAAATTTGCGCAAGCTCCAAAAAAAAGTTTCAAGCATGGTAATACAAGTTGTCGGGGAGGTATTCAGAAATGCCGACCATTGATTCCGATTCTCATGTTGTTGAGACAGAACACACCTGGGATTTCATGGACCGGGCCGATCAAAAATATCGACCCCTCATCGTGCGCCCTCGCGGCGAGGGCGGCGGAGAATACTGGTTCGTCGACGGAAAAATACGTGGCCTGGTCCGGATCGTGATGACCGCCCAGCAACTCGCCGAAGTCTCGGAGCGTACGGGCCGCGTGATGGATACTCCTCGCGAAACCCGTGAGATGGAAAACGTGCCGGCGCGGCTCCAACATATGGACGAGCTGGGTATCGACGTCCAGGTGCTCTATCCGACGATTTTCATCGAGCAGATAACCGACAAGCCCGAGTGGGAAATAGCCATTTGCAAGGGCTATAACCGCTGGCTCGCCGACATTTACAGGCAAGGTCAAGGGAGGCTGAGGTGGATCTGCGTTTTGCCGCTGCTCGATATGAGCGCATCGTTGGAGGAGCTCAAGTTTTGCAACCAGCACGGGGCCTGCGGCGTGTTCATGCGCGGCATCGAAGGAAACCGGCTCATCACGGATCCCTACTTCTATGCGCTTTACGACGAGATGAGCCGCCTCAACCTGGCCGTGGGGGTACACGTCGGTAACGGCAATCCGCAGGTCATCGACCTGGTGTCGCAGTACAACGGCGGCGGCAGCTTCTGGAAGTTTCGCATTCCCGTCATCGGCGCATTCCATTCGGTGCTCATGAGCGAAGTGCCCAAGTTATTCCCTAAGCTCCGGTTTCACTGGGCCGAGGCGGCCGCGCAATGGATACCCTATGTAGTAAAAGATTTGCAGCGCCGCTGGGGAGCCCAGGGAAAGCGACTGCCGGAGAACCCGCTGAAGGAGTACCGGCAATACGTCTCATGCCAGACCGACGATGACGTGGATTACATCCTCAGGTATTCGGGGGAAGATAACATCACGATCGGCACCGATTACGGCCACAACGACCAATCCACCGAGGTTGAAGCGCTTCGCAATCTGAAGGAAAAGGGAGAGATTTCCCCAAGCCAGTACGAGAAAATTACGTATCACAATCCGAAGGCGCTCTTCGCACTGGCGTAGACCTGGAGCATGCGAGTCCTCGCCCTGGCCTATTTTACGCGGCGAGAAGCGATTATGGTGGTCTCTTTATTTAAGACATTGACGGTGTTCTAGCCAAAAATGGAGGAGGTTTCTATGGGATTACTGAAAATCGAGGGAGTCACGCACTGGTCGATTCCGGTGAACAATCTTGCGGAGTCGGAAAAGTTTTACGGCGATCTGCTCGGCCTGAAGCCGCTGGGACGGCTGGGCAATTCCGGCATGTCCTGCTTCAACGTCGAGGACCACAATATCCTGCTCTGCGAGCGCGCGGAGACCGTGGATAAATCATTCGTCGAGGATCATAACGTGCACCATTCTTTCACGGTGAGCCCGGAGACGCTGGTGCAGGCGTGCAAGATTTTTTACGAAAAAAAGATTCCCATCGACCGGCTCTACTATCGGGCGAAGGGTTTGTTCACCGGACGGGAGCTTTATTTCTTCGATCCAACCGGCAACCGGCTCGAGTTGCGCGATCCGACTTGGAAGGCCGGCATGCCCGAGCCTTCATTCGAGGAAGTCGCGCGCTCGTGAGCGTGATCGGGGTTGTCGCCGGCAAAACTTCCACGTTTCGAGTTTATCGTCGCGTCGGTTTGGGCTCATTTGCCGGCCTCAGGTTATGCTCAGACGCGCCTTCTTTTTCGCCGCTGGCTTGGCTCTATACTTTCTCGGCGCCGGCCCGTTGTCTATCGACTCCGTCTGGATAGAGAAGAAAAAGAATTTGACCAGGGCACAGGCGTGCACGAACTCGCGTTTGCGTTTTGACCGTGGATATTCACGCGATTCGTGACCGCGGCTATTGCAGCCTAACGTTAAACTCCAGTTCTTCATCTCGGCGTCTGGCTTTGACCTTGATCGTCTCACCGGGGTGTTTGTAGAAGAGAGCGATCCGGACGTCTTCGCCGCTGGACACCGGATAATCGTCCAGCGCTACAATAGTGTCATCTACCTTTAAGCCCGCCTTCTCGGCGACACTGTCTTTCGCAAACCCCGTGATGCGCAACCTTTGGTTCTGCTCGTCGAGAACAGCCCCTAGCCTGGGAGCCGTGGGTCCGTTCGACGCTTCGGGAAAAACGATAAAGTCGGCGATGCCTTTTTTGACTTCCCCGTCATTCAAGAGGATCGCGTAGTCGAATCCGTTTCGCCGGAACGCTCGCTTGGGAATGCCCGAACCGTACTGAAGATGGCCCGCTCCGGCCAAAACCACCGCGCGAAAATCAGGATTTTTTTTTAGGAAGCGATCCATCGACTCCGCCATCGTCTCGTCCCAAAGAATCTGCGCCTGGTAGAAGAATTCAAAATTTTTTTCCTGCGACTTTCCGTGTGCCGCAAAGACTTCCTTGAGCCTGGCCTGGTACTCCTGGTCGGAAAAATCCAACTCCTGCGGAATTTCCTGCTTCTCTTCCTTTGAAAGAGAGTCGAGGCCGCCTTTGGCGACCTTGTCGACGATCTCGCTTTGCGCGTTGAGCGCGATAACGGGCAGGCGGTGTTCTCTGGCGAAATTCAGAATCGGCTGGTAGAGATTGTAGTCGATGTTCCACCGCTTGAAATATTCGGACCGTCTCAAAAAAGTGCGCTCGTCGATGGCGCCCGCGATATAATCGTCGAGCGCTTTCTGGAACGGCCTTTGAAACATTTCCATGCCGACGGCGAGCTTCGGAGTCTGCTGATAGAGGCCTCGGAGAACTTCGAGTTGGACCTGATGATGCGAAAATTTGTCGTGCTCTTCCCCCACGTAAACGATCTTCTTCTGTGCCAGCTTCTCAACCACCGCCGCCAGCGTCTTTAAAGTCGATAGATCGACGGCGGGCGGATCTTCTTGTAAGCTCTTTCGCATTCCTCGCTCGGCGGACGCCACGACCGTTGCAAAAACAAGCGCCGCGAACAAAAGAACCGAAGCAATGAGAGTATGGCGGAGAGTCATGCGTCTTGGATTTCTACCGTGACTGCTCGTCAATCGATCTCGACCGCAGAGGATTACCGTCACGGTTCACTACGCGCGATCCTTTTCTGTCTTGGCTAAAATGTTTTTTTTCTTCCGAGATATAGCACAGGCGGGGAGTTGAGACGAAAGATCCGTTTTCGCTTACCGATTCGAGGCTAGTTATTAAAATACACCCGTATCCAGCAGCGCATAGATCATCTCTTTCAAAGCCGGGTCGATAGTGTCGAGTCGACTGACGGCAGGTCCACCGGCCAAGGAATCCAATATCTCCGGCAGATCCTCCAATTTGACGCCCGCATACCAGTTCTTTTGCGGATAGATCACGATATTCGGTCCGTATTCGCACCCGCCAAAGCACAGATAAGATTTCACCTCGACATCGAGAGATCGCTCAGCCACCTTATTAGACAGTTCGTTCAGGAGTCGTTCGGAGCCTCGGCTCTTGCAATCGACGTTTTGACATACGAAGCAGATTTGTTTCATTGGAGCGAACCCTTTTAGAAGTTAGTTTACCTCAGCCGGCGGCGGGCAGACAACAGATGAAAGAAAGTCCAATCGAGGGAGAGTTCACCGGTCAAGACTCCGACTTTGCCGAGGCACGTAACCTTTAATTGAACAAGTCCAAAGCCCGCGCTCCACAGACTTCGTGCTTGCTCCGTCAGGCGCTGTGTTCTATACCACACTCTCCGCCGCACTCAGGTCGCAGAGAGTGAAATTAAACAAGTTGTCTTCCGCAGAGGCTCTGCATGATTGAAACCGGTCCGGGATTCGCGTCCAGCACTAAGGACTTACCGAGTTCTTTGACGCTTTCGGCGCTGGCCTACGGAATTACAGCCTGGCTGTTCGCGGTGACCGGTCCTTTCATCATCTATGTCAATGCGGCAAGACAGGGAAATCTCTCCACAGCAGAGCTCAACTCCTGGATCTTTGGCGGATATTTCATTTGCGGCCTGCTCAGCGTCGCCCTTAGCCTCTATTATCGCCTCCCTCTCCTCGCGGCGCTCACCATTCCGGGAGGCGTCCTTATCGCGACCGCGCTGTCCCACTCGAGTTTCCAGGAAGTGATCGGCGCTTATGTTCTGACCGGCGTCTTGATAACGGTGCTGGGCGCCACGGGAGCAGTAAAGAAAGGAATGGAGTGGCTGCCTGTGCCTGTTACCATGGCGATGGTGGCGGGGATACTGTTTCCATTTGGACTGGGCATCATTACTTCTCTACAGCAGACACCGCTCGTTTCGGGCATGACGTTGATCGCGTTTCTATCTGTCT
>VBKE01000576.1 GCA_005879605.1 Deltaproteobacteria bacterium | reverse complement strand
AGGCGCTTGCCCCTTCGCGGTTCGAACTGCACCTGGCCTGCTTAGGACGCTGGGGATACTTCTTGAAGGAAGTCGAAGCGAGCGGAATCCCGGTCTTGGAATACAAGATTAAGAGCTTGTTCTACCCAGGCACGTTCAAAGAGCAGTGCAAATTCGCCGGGCATCTCAGACGGTATCGCATTCAGATCCTCCACACCTATAGCTTTTATCCCAATGTGTTTGCCATTCCGACTGCCCGCCTTGCGGGTGTCCCGGTCATCGTGGCATCGATTCGAGATACTGGAGAACTGTGGACTCCTTTGCAACGACGGGCGCAGAAGATCATTTGTCGCCTTGCCAACCGGATTGTGGTGAATGCTGAGGCAATCAAGCAACGGCTGATAGCGGAAGGCTATCCGCCGGAACAGATCACAGTAATCCATAACGGCATCGCCTGCTCCAAGTTTCAACGAAACGGCAGGGGAACTGCCCTGCGCCAGGAACTGGGCCTACCCTTGCAGGGTCCCCTGGTGGTCGTGCTGTCCCGCCTGACTCGGACGAAAGGTCTCGAAGACTTCCTCGCGGCGGCGGCGATCGTGGCGGCGCGTGTACCGGGGGCGCGGTTCCTGATCGTTGGGGACGTCCCAAAAGCGGAGGGGGACGCGTACAAGCAAGAGCTGAAGCGGTATGCGTTCCGCCTCGGGATTGGGCAACATGTCGTTTTTACTGGCTTCCGGCTCGACGTGCCGGAACTGCTGACGGAGGTGTCGGTGTCGGTGCTGCCCTCACTGAGCGAAGGCCTGTCCAATGTGCTGCTGGAATCCATGGCGGCTGGGGTGCCTGTGGTGGCCACACGGGTAGGAGGCAATCCCGAAGCTGTAGAGGAAGACGTAACGGGGCTGATTGTGCCGCCGCGCGATCCGGCGGCGCTAGCCCAGGCCATCTGCCGCTTACTTGAAAATCCTCATCTAGCGTCGAAGTTCGGCCAGGCGGGGCGGCAGCGAGTTGTCGAGCGCTTCAGCCTCGAACGCATGGTGCAAGAGACTGACAGTCTGTACCTGAAGCTTCTCAATGGGTCAAGCCTCCGAGTGGCAGGTACGAGCGAAGCCACAGAGGTACGCGGCACTTCGCACGAAATGCGTTAACCAAACTGAGCCTCAACTGAGGAGAGCGTGATGCAGAACATCATCCTTCACGGAGGCATCGAGGTCTTTTCGACCTGTCCGCAATCCAGCGGCGCCGACCCCATGGAGCGAACAGGCCGGGTGCAGGGGCATCCTCGTATACACCGACAACTCCCTGGTCGATCCGTGGCTGGTTTCCCAGATCATCATCCAGCACACCGAATCGCTCTGTCCACTTGTTGCGGTCCAGCCGGCCTACATGCACCCGTACGCGGTGGCCAAGATGGTCACATCGTTCGGGTACCTCCACGGAAGACGCCTATACCTCAATATGGTGGCAGGCGGGTTCAAGAATGACCTAACGGCGTTGAATGACACCACTCCGCACGATCAACGCTACGAACGACTAATCGAATACACCACGATAATCAGGCGGCTTCTGGCTAACCCCGCCGGCGTGAGCTACGACGGGCGGTTTTACATGGTGGACAAATTGAAGCTGTCGCCGTCTCTCCCGCAGGAGCTGTTTCCTGGAGTTTTTGTATCCGGATCGTCCGTAGCGGGCCTCGCAGCCGCAAAAGCAATGGGCGCGACCGCGATCAAGTATCCGAAGCCGGCGAAGGAATGTCGGAGCGAGCCGCCTGATGAGTCCGTCGATTCGGGAATCAGGGTGGGCATTATCAGCCGTGAGCGCGAGGAAGAGGCCTGGGAGGTCGCCCATGCTCGCGATGAAGGTCTCGGATTCTGTCTGGCATAAGCAGTTGTCGGAATTAGGGCGAGAGGCGGCGCAGGACACCTATTGGCTAGTTCCGTTTCAGAACTATAAGACCATGTGCCCCTATTTGGTTGGGAGCTATAATCAGGTAGCAGACGAATTGGCAAAGTATATTAAGCTAGGGTATAAGACGTTCATTCTTGACATCCCACCAACCGAAGAGGAATTGCATCACACAGCCGAGGTTTTTGGGCAGGTCGTTCGGATCCACTGACGTGATGAACCGGCTCCTTCAGCATGGGCTGTCTTCCAACGCAGAGCGTCAGCCAGACGCTCGCGCGGTCATCTACAAACAGACAGCGGTCACCTATGCTCAACTGGAGCGCAGAAGCAATCAACTTGCTCGGGTGCTTCGCGAAGTTGGATGTCAACGAAGAGATCGAGTGTGTCTCCTCATGCCCAAGTCACTTCCGGCGATGGAAAGTATCCTCGGGATTCTGAAAGCAGATTGCATGTATGTCCCCATCGACCCCTCCAGTCCAGCTGCGCGAGTGGCCAAGATGATCGAGCAATGCGAGCCTCGAGTCATCTTGGGGGCTGGTCCGGTGGGGAAACTTCTGGATGAAGTAGTTGGGCAGAATCAGGGAGCGAGAACGCCTCTCATTGGTTGGGTAGGGGTGGAGCGACTGCAGACTGAACGATTCAAACCGTCTTTCACGCAGACAGACTATTACGCCTATCCTGCAACTCAGCTGGATTACCACAATAGCCCTGAGGATCCAGCCTACATCATGTTCACTTCCGGGTCTACGGGAATTCCTAAGGGGGTTGTCGTCACGCACGCCAACGTCTGGCATTTTCTCGAGTGGGCCATTCGATACTTTAATATCGATTCGTCCGAGCGAATATCGGCCCATCCTCCACTTCATTTTGATCTCTCGGTTTTTGACATTTTTGGAGCGCTACAGGTCGGAGCAGAGCTTCATTTAGTGCCGCAAGAACTGAATCTTTTGCCCCATGCGCTGGCCGACTTCATTCGGACCTCCGAACTCACTCAATGGTTTTCCGTCCCTTCTGTCCTCAACTATATGGGCAAGTTCGATGTGGTGAGGCAGAATGACTTCCCCAGACTAAAGCGAATTCTGTGGTGTGGCGAGATCTTTCCGACACCTGCGTTGATCTACTGGATGAAGCGCCTTCCGCATGTGACCTTCACCAATCTGTACGGTCCCACGGAGGCGACCATCGCGAGCAGTTACTATACCGTTCCGGCCTGTCCTGAAGACGACAAGGCCGCTCTCCCGATTGGGAGAGCGTGCGACGGGGAAGAACTGCTGGTTCTCAATGAGAGGCTGCAGCCTGTCGCAGCAGGGGAGGTAGGGGATCTCTATATTCGCGGCGTTGGACTCAGCCAGGGTTATTGGAACGAGCCTGAAAAGACACAAGCCGTCTTTCTGCCAAAACCCCACGGCACGGATCCCACTGAGAG
>VBKE01000004.1 GCA_005879605.1 Deltaproteobacteria bacterium | reverse complement strand
CATTCCGTCTATTGGGCAAGGCTTGCCATGATTTGCTTTACACATCCACAAGTGATAAACGCGTTTCGGGAATCTTAACCGCGAAGGAGGGCACAAAATGAAACCCCTATTCCATCTTTTCCTATTGTTCCTCGCGCAGATCATTTTTTCTCCCTTGAACACTGCACAGGCTTGGGAGCCGACGAAGCCAATTGAGTTTGTCATACCGGCCGGGACGGGCGGCGGCGCTGATCAGATGGCCCGGCTGATCGGCGGCATCGCTGACAAGCATAAGCTCTCTCCGCGGCCAATCATCGCCGTCAATAAATCCGGCGGCGCCGGCGCCGAAGGCTTTCTCTACGTAAAGGAGAAAAAGGGAGACGCTCACACGATGATCATCACGCTCTCCAATCTCTTTACGACTCCCCTTCACACGGGAGTTCCCTTCAACTGGAAGGATCTGACACCCCTGGCCCGAATGGCTCTGGACCAATTCATCCTCTGGGTCAATGCCGACACTCCCTATAAAACGGCAAAGGAGTACATCGCCGCTGTGAAAGAACGCTCAGCCGGCGAAAACCGCATGAAGATGGGCGGCACCGGCTCCGCCCAGGAAGATCAGATCATCACGATCCAGCTCGAACAGGCTTTGGGAGTCAAGTTCACCTACGTTCCATTCAAAGGCGGGGGCGAGGTGTGCGTCAACCTCGTGGGAGGGCACGTGGACTCGACAGTCAACAATCCGATCGAGTGCGTGAGCCACTGGAAAGCGAAGCGGGTGAGGCCGCTTGCCGTTTTCGATACGGCTCGGATTCCAGTGGGAGACTGGAAAGAAGTTCCGACCGTTAAAGAAGCGTTGGGAACAGACATTCACTATCTCATGCTCCGCGGCATCTTTGGACCGCCCAACATGCCGAAGGACGCCGTTGAGTGGTATACCGGCTTTCTCAAAAAGGTTTATGACACTCCCGATTTCAAGAAATATCTGGAAGAAGGCGCCCTCAAGCCGGAGTTCGCTACTGGCGCCGAGTACGTCAAGTGGGTGGAGGAGAACGAAAAACTGCACCGCGAGCTGATGACAAAGGGCGGTCTGCTGAGCAAAAAATAAGATGCGCGCTGCAGACTTTGTCACCGCATCGGTATTGATGCTGCTGGGCGGGATTGTGCTCTTCGATGCCATCCGCCTCGGTATCGGTTGGGGCACAGACGGCCCAAAGAGCGGATTCTTCCCGTTCTGGCTCGCGCTGATCATGGTCGTGACGTGTGGGATCATTATTCTCCAAACCTTATGGCGATCGTCCCGTGAAGCATTCGTCACGCGCGTACAGCTCGGTCCCGTCCTCCAAGTTTTTTGGCCTGCGGCCGCCATGGTGTTTCTCACTCATTTCGTCGGCCTCTATGTCGCCTCGGCCCTCTATATCGGCTTTTACATGAGGTGGGTCGGACACCACTCTTGGTTTGCCGTGGCCGGACTCTCGATTGCGATACCTGTCATCAGTTTTCTCATCTTTGAATCGTGGTTCTTGGTGCCGATGCCGAAGGGACCGCTCGAGAACTGGCTGGGCTACTGATGGGGCTGGAAAATATTTTTCTCGGGTTCCAGCAGGCTTTGACCCAGCAGAACCTGCTTTACGCCGCCATCGGGATCATTCTTGGCACGATCATCGGCGTGCTGCCCGGTCTGGGCGGCGCCAATGGCGTCGCTATCCTGTTGCCGCTCACGCTGCGGATGCCGCCGACCTCGGCGATCATCCTGCTGACATCCATTTATTGGGGAGCGCTGTTCGGCGGCGCCATCACCTCCGTGCTCTTCAACATCCCGGGCGAGCCCTGGTCGGTGGCGACCACGTTTGACGGTTACCCCCTGGCCAGGCAGGGTAAGAGTGGCCAAGCGCTGACTGCCGCGTTCACTTCCTCGTTCGTCGGGGCTCTGTTCGCGACCGTGCTCATCACCTTCTTTGCCCCGCTGCTTGCGGACGTGGCGCTCAGATTCGGCCCGCCGGAAATTTTCTCGATCCAACTTCTGACCTTCTCTGCATTCGTCGGTCTCGGCGGAGGCGACCCCCTTAAGACGGTGGTCTCGATCGCCATCGGCTTTATCTTGGCTACGGTCGGTCTCGATATTGTCACGGGCCAGCTGCGCATGACCTTCGGAGTCACTTCACTTATGCAAGGCTTTGATTTTATTATAGCCGTCATCGGCCTCTTTGGAATCGGTGAGATCATGATTTCCGTCGAGGAAGGGCTGAGCTTCAAAGGGGTCCGCAGCAAGATGAATCTCCACGTCGTGCTGGACACCTGGAAGATCTTACCGCGCTACTGGCGCACTTTCGGGCGCAGTTGCTTTATCGGGTTTTGGATGGGCTTCAAGCCCGGCGGAGCGACGCCCGCATCGTTCATGAGTTACTCGTTCGCGAAGCGGTTCTCCAAAAACCCCGACCGATTCGGGAAAGGCGAGTTAGAGGGAGTTGTGGCGCCTGAGACCGCGGCCCATGCCGCAGGCGTCGCGGCGATGCTGCCGATGATCACGCTCGGTATTCCGGGCTCGCCGACCGCCGCGGTGATGCTCGGCGGCTTGATCATCTGGGGGCTGCAACCAGGGCCGCTCCTGTTCAAAGAAAAGCCGGAGTTTGTCTGGGGACTGATCGCGAGCATGTACACCGGCAACATACTGGGCGTGCTGATTGTTCTCGCGTTCGTGCCATTTTTCGCAGCCATCCTGCGCATTCCGTTCGCAATTCTCACGCCGCTGATTGTCGTGCTCTGCGCGATCGGCTCTTATGCCGTCCACAACGCCATGATCGATGTCTGGTACATGCTCCTGTTTGGCGTGGTGGGATATGTCTTCAAAAAGCTGGACTATCCCCTGGCCCCTCTCGTCTTGGCGCTGGTCCTGGGTGACATGGCAGAAAATGCCTTGCGCCAGAGTTTGATCATGTCGCAAGGAACGCTGGCGATCTTTTTCATTCGGCCGATTTCTGGAGTGATCACGGCGCTGGCCATAGTGTTTTTCCTGATGCCCGTCATCACTCCCTGGTGGCGGCGATTGCGCGGGCTACCTGCGTCGGCGCCGGCAGCGCGAGAAACTTGATCGTGGTTCAGAGGCTCATCGATGGAGTTGCTGGTTGAACCTGAATTCTGGGCTCGTTGGCTAGGCATTGTCATCATCGATCTCTCGCTGGCGGGTGACAATGCTTTGGTTATCGCCATGGCAGTCCTTACCTTGCCCCCTCGACAGCGACTTTTTGGCATGATCGGTGGAACCCTCGGCGCCGTCGTGCTGCGAATCGCCCTTATTGCCGTCATCACGCAGATACTTCTTATTCCATTTCTACAGGCGGTGGGCGGACTGGTGTTAATGTGGATCGCCTACAAACTGGTGCGTCAGGACGCGAGCGAGGGGACGGAACAGAAAGTGCGTGAGGTCGACACGCTTTGGCAAGCGATGGGAATTATCATCGTTGCGGACTTGATTATGAGTCTCGACAATGTCTTGGCGGTGGCCGCAACCGCTCATGGGGATTTCACCCTGGTGCTTTTCGGCATCGGCCTTTCTATCCCAATTGTGATTTGCGGAAGTAGTCTCTTAGCGCGTCTTATGGATCGCTTCCCATGGATTGTCTGGCTCGGAGGGGGAGTTCTTGGCTGGGTGGCCGATGAGCTCGTGATCAGTGACACGCTCGTTCGCGGTTCGATCGGCTCCTGGGACGCGCTTCTCCACTGGACGCTGCCAAGCCTCCTGGCCTTTACGATGGCGGCATCGGGGTGGGCGATGGCGTATCGTGCCAGCCGATTAATCGGAAACACGCGTCGCACCCGAGAGATCGGCGAAGGCACCGACGAGACGTTAAGAAAAAATACTTAGGGAGTGTGACTGACCTCCAGCCCGCCGATTTCCTGGATGGAATGGCCGCGGTGGTCACGCAGCAGCTTATAGACTTCGCTGCAGAAGGGGCCATCATCGAATAAAAGGCGCCCCACATACTCCGCCCCTTCGTAGTCAATGATCAGATAACACCTGCTGAATCCTTCAAAACCGGACAGCAGCACACTTTTCAGATTCCCTACGTCCCCTTCGGGATGCTTATCTTCCGCGCCGCATCTCCAGAGCCAAATTGGCGGCCAGTTAGGGAGCCCTCGGTAAGACATGAGTGGATGGTGCCGTAACTCCATGGCTGTCCCTTCAAGAAAGCAAGAGAGAGGCCACTGCAGTTCTGATATGCAGTCCTTTCCAGGTAGGAATCTGCGACAAATGCACAATAAGACTCAGGTGGTCGTGAGAGCAGTGGACGTTTTGGACTAGCCGCCGGACAATTTTGATGTAGCGCGGCACCTGCGGTTGAAAGCCGGTCTGGGAGCTAATCGGTGCGGATATTTACGCTCCCGCAGCGTGCCGTTTCAGAACTGTTTGCGGCCAATCTCTCTGAGGAGTTTTTCCCACCGGGCATTTTCTTTGTCGTATTGGGCGGTGGACATGCCGGCTTCGGGATACCAAAGCTTGAAGCTGACCGGCCTGAATGGACTGCCGTATTCGAGGTCGGCGAGAATCTTTTGCGCCTCCGGACTAAAAAGGAAATCCACCAACAGCGTGGCTGCGTAGGGATGCGGCGCTTGAGAGACTAAAGAGACGCCACCGGCATTCGTGGGAACGACTTCCATCGGCACCCAATCGATGGGCGCGCCTTTGGATTTGGATTCCATCGCATGGTCACGGAAGATCGTCGGCGAAATACCGACTTCCCCCGAAATCACCATGTCAGCCATCGCCCGTCCCGAGACTGAGTGCAGAATGATGTCCTGCGCTTTCAGCTTCTTAACGAACTCTTCGCCTTTATGCTTGAGCATAGAACCGATGGTCCGGGTTCCGGTGTCGCTGGTGGCGAATGCGATTTTCCCCTTGAGCTCTGGCTTCATGAGATCCGCGTAATTCTTTGGAACCGCGGAGGCCGGTATCATGTTCGTGTTGTAACCTACTCCCATGTAAGTCTCGCGATCGATGGCCCAGTAGAAAAGGCCGCGGTCGGCCTTCTCTTTGGCGTTTGACGGGTATTTTGCCAGCGAAGGGGAAACATAAGGGGTGAGCATCTTGTTCTCACGCATGTATCTTAAAACCGGCAAAGTGGTTTCAATCGCATCGGCCAGGAAATGCTTGGCCTCGGCCTCGGCGATGATCCTGGTCATGAGATCGACGCTGGTGCCGCGGTAGGGCTCTATCCTGACGCCGGGATACTTCGCCTCGAACCCTTTAGCGAGCTCTTTGTAAGAGCTTCCGGCCAGAGACGTGTACCAGACGACTTTGCCTTCGGCTTTGGCGCCCGCGATCAAGCGCTGCTCGCGGTCCAGACCGGTATAGGCAGCCAGCTCCGCGAGAGCGGTTGGCTTCTGGGCTTGCGCCCAGCCAATGGTTTCGAGTTGGAGAAGCACTAAGAAGAAGATCGTCAAAAACTTAGTTGTCTTTGACCTGATGGCATTCATAAACTTCCTCATCGTTATCTTTGCTTGATAATTTGCCGCAGATTGAGAGCTGGCTAGGTAACCCGAAAAAAGAGCCGAGCGATAATCCTTATGAGCTAGTTCCTCACCACGTTCGTTGACTTCTGTCTTACACGGCTATACTTTTATGGTCAGATGCTGCCCCATTTTCGATCCGATCATTGCTCCACTTTCTGGCGGGGCGACTTACCTCATCTGCACCGTTCTTGTTTTTTCCTACATTTTGTTCGACGTGCTGCATCTTGATGGGTCGGATTTTCCATTGCAACCGCACCCGCTTCAGAGGACAAGTATAGTTCATGGTTAGACTTTGAAAATAAGAGGAAGAGAGTTGCAAATGGAATCCCGCGAACCTAACACGAATCTCCCTTTGGGCAGCATTATCGATGGCGCTTCCCGCCGGCAGACAGTCGAAAAAACGACCGGTCGCGAATCAGGATCGAAACGCCGGCCATTGATGAAAAGCGAAAGGGACGACGACTCCCAATCGTCAGTCGGCAAGCCTCTGTTGCCACGCACCGCTACCTGCCCGCTGTGCGGACGTAGTGGAGCATCGCAACTCTTCTTGAATTACGATCGCGTGCACCGTCTGCCCGGAATCTTCGGACTCTATCGTTGCGGTGGCTGCGACGCGATTTTTATTCAACCTTGGCTCAGCGAGGCGGAGTTGGCGCGATACTACCCGGAACAGTATGGCAGGTTTCGTCATTCCCGATCATTAAACGAAAAAACCTACACGGGTTGGCAACGCTTTGTGTTGGAAAACTACTATGGTTATCCCGCACCCACTGATCATCATTCGTCGAGTCTCAAAAAAGTAGTGGCGCATCTCTTGTCGTTTATCACCGCCAAAGCTGTCATTCCTTACCGCGGAACGGGAAGGATCCTCGATGTCGGATGCGGCGGGGGCTCATATCTTCACCGGCTGAAACAATGGGGCTGGGACGCCTGTGGAGTGGAACCCAGCCAGATAGGTACGAAGCAGGCACAAAGTTTAGGGCTGACAGTCCGCCACGGAATGCTTGCGGACGCCCGTTTCGAAAGTGAATTCTTCGATGTCGTGCGACTCAGCAACGTTCTTGAACATATCCGTGATCCCATACCTACCTTCCAAGAGATCCAGCGAATTCTGAAATCCGATGGGCTCGTTTATCTCACCGTCCCCAATACGCGTAGTTTGGTCTTTTGGCTGTTTCAGGAAAACTGGTATGCCCTCGAAACACCGCGTCACGTGATTTCCTATTGCCCCAGGACGCTAGAGGCGCTTTGCCGGGCGACCGGCTTCGAAATCGCTCGCCTCACTTTCGCTTCCGGTCCCTTCAACTTTGTCAGAAGCGTGAGATATTTTTTTGAGGAGAGGGGAAAACACTGGCCCAACTGGTTGCGTCGGATTCGTTGGGACCAGAGCAAATTCATTCGACGGGTGTTGAAGCCGTGTTTTCTAATAATCGATGGTTCGGGCTACGGCGACTTCCTGCACGCGACACTCCGAAAGAAAACTGCCCGTGATTATTGACTCAACTAGGTTCAATTTGACGGCACCATTCCTTGGACACTTGGCCAAGCCAAATAGTCATGGAACAGGCGCGGGCGCAACGGTTCGGATCACCTGATCGTCTTGCAAGCCGTCCGACGGCGTCCGAAGTCGCTCCCTTTCGCTCAAGCCATCCATAACCTCGACGGTGGTTCCGTAGTTCTTCCGAGCTGGGCGACTTGGAACCGCACTGTCGGCTCCGACTGTGCCGACGCGCGGTGCTCCCGAGCGAACGATCAGCGCGCTCACGGGAATAATAAGCGGCGGGTTCGACGCTCAGGCCGGGGGTAACCGCGGTCACAAAACTTCGCGGCAGGTTGACGAAGATCCGCAAACTGTCCGTATGCGCCATCCGGAAAAGCAGCAGCCGTTAGCTCCGGACAGCCAAATATCTTTTAGTCAACGCCCTTGATCATTCTTTCGTCTGAAGTAGGATGATGGTCAGACTTTCGCCTTGGAAAGCTTCCTATGGCATCTGCGTACAGACGAACACGCGATGGCGACACCTGGCACTTTTGCTCTAACTGTTCTAATTGGCCAACAACAGATTTTGTCGAGCAGCGGCTGCCTCCGAGTACCGGGAAATGTGCAACGAGTGCACATGTAAGCGGCGTCAAGGAAAGTGCGATTAACAGGCTGCTGAAAAAGCCTCATAGGCTTAGCCGATTGCCCTGAGCATGTCGAAGGGTGCGCTCAATCATCTCGCCTCTGAGATCTTTTTGAGCAGCCTGCCAACAAAGTGTTTTCCAGCAACCTACTAGACACGGTGCGCTTCAACGGCTTGAAACTTAAACGTCGCCTGATCCCCGGCGAAATAGAGAACGTCGATGAAATCGCAATAGTCCACGCCCTTTTCAAAAGCCAGCTCGTCAAAACATTCTAAGCAGACGACCTTGTTCTGACATTTGACCGGCACCACTTTTTTCCACAGTCTGTTAGGAACCTTGAAATCGAACTTGTCCGTACAGCCGCATACTTTACACGTCTGCTTGCCGCTGCGAAAAGAACGAGTCTTCTTATTTGTAATTCGAGCCATTTCCGGTCCCCATGATCGTGAAGTTGGCTGAACACAGACTGACAAGTTGGTTGGAGCAAGCCTGGGGCCAATTCGCAATTGGCTCGGTTTTACTGATAGTTCCGCATTAGGTAGATATTTAGAGCCCACTCAAACTGTAGGAATTGGCGCACATCTGATGTACGAAACCGCTTGCGGCATTTAAAAGTTGCGCGCAAAACCGTGGTGGGTCGCAGGCGGAGAAGAGCTACGGCGTACGGCCGACACCGAGCGCCGATCTCCTGAACGGGTGAATAGAATTGTGTTGAAGAACGATCTTCGGATTGATATATGATAATTTCTTTGGGAGGGTTCTATGGCTGCACGGCCGGTGGCCTCAGGTACGATTTCTTTTGGCTTGGTTTCGATACCCGTGAATCTGTATACCGCGGCCTCTTCGCAGTCTATCAGCTTTCATCTGCTTCATGCCAAATGCGGCAACCGCATTAGACAGCAGCGCTTTTGCCCGGTATGCAACGAGGTGGTGGAACGGGATGGCTTGGTCAGGGGATACGAGTTCGCGAAAGACCAATACGTCCGGTTCAAAGATGAAGAACTCGAGGCTCTCGAAGGCGAGGCCTCGCAGGCGATCGAAATTTCGGAATTCGTGCCGCTTTCAACGGTGGACCCCATTTACTTCGAGAAAGGCTACTATCTCGGACCCGACAAGGGAGGCGAGAAGCCTTATCGTTTGCTTGCCGAAGCCATGAACAAAGCCGGCAAAGTCGCCCTGGCGAAGTTCGTAATGCGCGGCAAAGAAAATCTAGTCCTGATCCGGCCGGCAATGGCCGGATTGATGCTGCACACCATGTATTTCGCCGACGAAGTGCGGAACTTCGACGAGATTTCCAAAGGCGAATCAGCCAAGATCAACGAAGCGGAAACCAATCTCGCGATTCGCCTGATCGACGAGCTTTCCAACGAGGAGTTTCGTCCCGAACAATTCGAAGACGAGTACCGCCAGCGCGTGCTGGAGCTGGTGGAGCAAAAAGCTCAGGGCAAGCAAATCACGGTGGCTGCGCCTCAAGCGCCGCGCGCTCAGGTGATTGACCTGATGTCGGCGCTCAAGGAAAGCTTGGGAAAGAAAACCGTAAAGGAAAAGAAACCCGCGGTTCGCGCCAAGGCCGCGGATGCCGATAAACCCCAAAGGAAAGCCCGCTCCACAAAGAGATGAAGTTTTTCACCACCGGCGAGGTGGCGAAGATCCTGGACCTGCCGGGTGCTCGCGTGCGCTCGTTCGTACGCGCCGGTTTTCTTGCGCCAAGCCGGGGCCGACGAAAGCAACTCGAGTTCACCTTCCAAGATCTACTCCTTTTGAAAACCGCCAAGGGCTTGCTCAGCTCGCGCGTCCCGGCCAAAAATGTGCTCCGCATGCTTTCTTCTCTGAAGCGCCAGCTGCCGGATGACCGCCACCTTGCGACAATCAAGATCTATGCCGACGGGCGTCGCGTTGTCGCGTGGGACGGAAGAGCCCGCTGGCAACCGGATTCAGGACAGTTTGTCTTCAATTTCGAGGCCCATGATATTGCGCAAAAGCTCAATATCTCTCGTCCCGCTCCGAAGTCTTCCAAGCAAAAGCTCACAGCGGAATACTGGTTCAGCCTCGCGCTCGAGTTAGAAACGAGTTCAGAAGAGGACGCCAAGCGGGCTTATCGACAGGCGTTGGAACTCGACCCGAAAATGGCGGACGCGCACCTCAACTTGGGCAGGCTCTATCATGATTCGAAAGAATGGGAGAAAGCCGAGGCGCATTACCGTTTCGCCGCCGAATACGCCGCCCATGATCCGACGCCCTACTTTAACCTGGGCGTTTTGATGGAAGATCTTAAAAGTTTCCCGAAAGCGATTCGCGCGTACACTCAGGCGATCAGAAATGATCCGTCATTTGCCGATGCGCATTGTAATCTGGGTCTGCTGTTCGAAGCTATGGGCAACAAAGCGAAAGCGATCGCCCATCTACGCGCCGCCCGAAAAATTTATCTGGGACGATGATAGGCGAAGTCCCTCGCCCTCGCCATACGCCCCGGACTTAGGTCAGGGGGTTCGCTAAACTGCTAGAGATCATAGACGGGCGTGAGCATGGCGATATGTTCGCCCAGGGCAATGGCCCGTATGATATCAGCCCTGCTTACGATGCCAGCCAAGTGTTGGCCACGTATCACCGGTACCCGCTTCACTTTCCGGGTGGCCATCAGGGATGCAATGTCTTCTACGGGCGTATCTTCCTTCACCCGGATGACGCTCTTGCTCATGATGGATTTGACTTGGGCGCCTCTCCTCGCAAGCAAATCCCGTTCGGAAACAATACCGACGAGCTTGCCGCTCTTGTCCACCACCGGTACTCCGCTGATGTGATTCCTGTTGAGGATTTTTGCCACCTGTTTAACAGGAGTCAGAGGAGAAACGGCAACAACGTGTTTGGTCATGATGTCTCTGGCTAACATGGAGGGCCTCCTTTCTAATGATATCGCCATGCGAGAAAGATACTTCTAGTTTAAACCTTAATTTTTATTGCGCAACGGCATGAATACGAAGGGGCAAGGCACTCTCAATCGGGCCATTCGCTTAAGCAACCATCAGATTACGAGTGAACAGGATCCGAGCAACGGCTGCGGATCAATAGTTCGATCGGAAAACTGCGGCTTAGCCTGGGCTTCCATCAGCCTTCGAAACGTACCCCAAGACGAAATCGCGCTTTAGGGCGGTAGCATCACGCTCGGCAGGGTTGCCATACCCGCCGCCGCCGGCGGTAAGGAACGTCACAGTGTCGCCCGGCCGGACCAAGAGATGGCTGAACTTCCCAGGAAGAGTTTCTTCCTTGCCGTTACGCCGAATCAGCGTCTGATTCGTCTTCCCCTCTTCTCCGCCCAACAACCCCCATGGCGGACACTGGATTCGGTCCGTGTTGCGGCTGACGTAAAGGTCGTGCAACGGTTTCACTTTGACTTCGACGCCGATACCGCCGCGGAATCTGCCGGCGCCGCCGCTGTCGGGGCGCAAAGCGTGGCACTCGTAAAGCAAAGGGTAATACAATTCTTGAAGTTCGATCGGTGTATTTTTCACGTCGCCCTGGCACATGGACACTGCGGCCGATGCACCGTCTTCGAATGGACGGCCACCCCAACCTCCGCCGATGATGTTCTGACAGACATAGCGCCGGCCGCTCTTTGGATGCGTTCCAAAGATCGCGTAGCCGCCCATGTCTCCCTTATGCGCCGCGGGAATGCGGTCAGGCAAGGCCGGCGCCAGCGCGCGAAAAATCGTGTCGAGAACCGTCGGTAAGGACAAACTCCAGCCGCCGATGGGCGCGGGGCGTCGCGCGCTTAGCAATTTTCCCGGCGGAAGTATGACCTTGAGCGCACGAAATGAACCTTCGTTTACTTCCCGATGGGGTAGCGTGAGCGCTTTGAAAGCCACGCGAGCAGCGGCCATCCCGCCGGACGAGCCGCAGTTGATGAAGCCCGGCACCTGGTCGCACATGTCCGAAAAGTCAATCGTGAGTTCGTCGTCACGGACGATGACTCGCACTTTGATGGGAAGTGTCTTGGTTAAATCTCTTCCGTCGTCGTCCAAAAACGAAGACGCCTCGTACACGCCGTCCGGAATCGCCCGCACCGACTCGCGCACGACTTTGTCCGTTTGATCCCAGATGACTTCGACCGAATCCTGAAATACAGCGCCGCCATACTTGCGGCAGATTTGCTCCAACCGCTCTTCTCCCGTGCGGCAGGATGCAATCTGCGCGCGGAGATCTCCCAGCGACGACTCCGGGAATCGAATATTGTCCTCGATCAAACGCAACACCTCGGTATTTGGCTTGCCGTCGGCGTAAATCTTCACGGAGCGAATCTGCAGCCCCTCTTCATAGACATCGCGCGTCATGCTGGAGCCAAACCCGGTGCTCCCCCCGCCGACGTCGATCCAGTGCGCCCGCACCGCCAAAAAACATAGCAACTTGGACTCCCAGAAAAACGGCGTGTAGACGACCATGTTGTTGAGATGCTGCCCGCAGATCTCCGGATGATTGACCAGGAAGACATCGCCTGGATGGATATTCTCGAGACCGTAGACCTCCACGCCATCCTGCACCGCCACGCCGAGGTCGGCGAGAAAAATCGGCAAGGCGCCTTCGTTCTGCGACATCGTCCGCCCTTCGTGATCGACGATGCTGACGCAGTAATCCTGCACTTCATAAATCATCATGTTGTAGGCGGTTTTCTTTAACACCACCGACATTTCGTTGGCGGCCGCCCGAAGCGCGCAGCGAATAATTTCTACGGTGATCGGATCGACGGACATGGTTACGTCTGGTCCCTTTTCCAGCGTTTTAATATCATTTAAATTTTGAGGTGTCATTCTTCGTCGCCTTCGGCTCCTCAGAATGACATCGAAAAGAAACTACGGGTCATGACCCAGGGTGATAGAAATACGAGCTATATTAGTCAGCAATCCGATCCCTTGAACTCCGGCGCTTCTTCTCGCTGCTCCATGCCGTGGGCGACTTCATCATGAAACGGCTTGTAGATGTACGCCATCCAGCGCGAGGGCGTTTCGCCATTGAGATTGAAATGTTGGTGTTCCACGCCACCCGGCTGAATGGGAAGAAGAATCAAATCGCCGCTTTCCCAATCCTGGCGCTGGCCTTCCACGATTGTGTAACCTTTTCCCTCGACAACGTAAATCGCGAGCCCGCCCTGGTGGCGATGTTTGCCCGAACGGGTGCGCAGCTCATGCGTGAACACGTTCCAATCTTTCAACACGGTATCGTGCAAGACGGTCCGGTTAAGATAGTAGCGCAACCGCCCCTGACGAGTCATTTCCTCTCGGCGCTCATCGCGGCGCACGACGATCTTTGCCGTTCGAGAGCGCTGCTGGATTTCCTGCGTGCGCGCGTAATTGTGGTCATACGTCGATCGCGGCGAATCGATTTTTACTGGAATCGCTTTGCCTGAGTCTGAGCTGAGTTTGGCCTGGAGCGTTTTGAGATCGGGCAGCTCGGAACGAAAGGCGGCCTTAAACTCCGGCGCGGCTTCCAGCTGGAAAAGGCCCGCTCCGCGATCGATTCCCAGCGGCTCCGACAGGTTTGGCATGCAGGCGGTAAGCACCGCTTCTTTGGAGCGATCTTCGTTGAAGTGCTGAAAGGTCACGCCTTCAGGAAGCAGCGGCAATTGCACGACATCGCCCGCCTCCCAGGGATGCGAGATTTCGTTCATGACGGTTCTGCCCTTCCCTTGGACAACGTATTGCACGACGCCGCCCTGGCAATGCTGTTTACCGCTATGACTTTCTGGCGGAATTTTCTGGACTGAAAAAATCAGCGCCTTGTGACAGCTCCGCTCCATTGCGGGATGCAGATACCATTTTATGATTCCCTGCGGATTCGTCTCCCAAGGGACGTCCGCGCCGCGAATTACAAAGGGGCTCTCGGCCTGAAGCGTGCGCTGACGATTTCTTAACGCAATCAGCTGGTCATAGACCGTGGGTTGGATGTCACTCGACATATTGACGCTCCCTCCGGGATCAGCCGCCCTTCGGTTCTTCTTTGCCGACATATGACTGCCGGTAAGTTTGCAACGTTTTCCCGCGCAGCTCAAAAAGAAACTGAATCACTCGTTCATTACTCATAAACTTGGACTCGTCATAGTGATCATGGTGAACGATTTCCTCCAAGGGGCGCCGCACGCCCTCCGAGGGCTCCACCGCTGGATAGCCAATTGGAATAATGAGGTACAACATCATCAAATCCGGCACGCCCAAGACTTTCTTGAATGGCTCCTGAATATGAATCGTGACCCACTGCGTGCCAAGACCGAGAGATACCGCGGCTAGATGCATCAACGTACAGGTGTTCGCCAGACCGTCCGTGAGGTGCGACTGGTCGCGCCCGAAAGTATGGGCGCCTTGCACCGTGCCCCACTGGCGCCGCCCATCGCCGACGACGACGATCAGCGCCGGTGCCGCGGACCAACCGGCGCCGCGCCGCTGCTGCTCCACTGCTTTGTCAGCGGTCATCTGATACGCGGGATGCCTCAGCTCGAAGAGGCGCTGCTGTTCCATCCAGTAAATAAAATCGGCATTGACCTCCGTGTAGCAGCGGAAGAGATCCTTCTTCACTTGCGGATCTTTAACGACAATGTATTCCCAGGGTTGCGAATTGGCGCCGGACATCGCCCAGCGGCCGGCTTCGAGAATCTTGTTGATATATTCATCGGGAATCGGATCCGGTTTTAGCTTTCGAATACTCGACCGGCGCCTGATGACATCGTAAAGCAGATCGTAGCCTGCAGTTGTTTCCGTGCCCATGAGCGATGCACCTCCGGAGATTAATTCGAAATTCGTCAGTTCCCGGCGATTCGATCTTTTATAGCCCACGACTCCTCAGGGATTCAAGGTAGCGATCTTTCCAACAAGCGAACTCGCAGTCGCCGGTTACATCATGAAAAAAATTGCCTCTGAGAGTGCTAGCCGGGCAGTCAAAAGAAGCCAAATCGATCTTGCTTCTGAGAGCCTGACCGCCATGACGTACTGGCCGCTGCCGAGTGTGGCGGCGCGGTTGGTTGGGGGCCGGGGCGATTGACCATGGTGGCGTTCGGCGTTGGAAGGGAGAGCGCGATCTCCTCGATCTCCTTTGGCGTGCCTTTGAAACTGTCTCTATGATGGCGGCTTCGCTGGGGCGCCCTGCAACGCCTTTTGCATCGCTTCCATTTCCGTACCAAACGTTCGCCAATCGCCTTTGCTCAAGGAATCGAGCGCACGACGATAATGGTTAAGGGCCTCCGAATTGGAGCCCGAAGGAGACGATTCGCTTGCGCGCGCTCCGGGCGGCGGCGCAGATGTTGATGTGACAACCGCCGGTTGTCTTCCCTCCGGGGTGAACAAGGCAGCCAGCAGGCTCTGAACATCGGTGGCCATGACGACGCGATCGCCGGTGGAAGCGATCAGGCGCTTCAGCTCCGGCAACTGGCGGCTCTCGGCGCTGAGGTAGAGGGGCTCGACATAGAGCAAGGTGTCCTCGATCGGAATGACCAGCAGGTTACCGCGGATGACCCGCGACCCGGTCTGGTTCCACAAGGAGAGCTGCTGTGAGATCGTGGTATCCTGATCGATCCGCGCTTCGACTTGTGCCGGGCCATAAATGAGCTTCTCCTTGGAAAAGGCAAACTCGATCACTTTGCCGTAGTTCGAACCGTCGCAGCGCGCGGCCAGCCAGGCGATCATATTGTCGCGGTTCCGTGGCACCATCGGCAGCATCAAAATGAACTCCTCGCGGGACTCGCCCGGCAAGCGCATAATGGTGTAGTAGGGCTGCATGGTAACGGTTTGCCCGGCGTATTTCTCCTTAGGGAAGCTCCACAGATCTTCTTTGTTGTAGAACACCTCCGGATCCTTCATGTGATAGGTCCCGTACATGCTCGCTTGAAGGATAAAAAAATCCTCCGGGTAACGCGTGTGCTGGCGCAGCGAAACCGGCATGGAATCGATGGACTGAAACAAAGAGGGAAAGATGCGCTGGTAGGTTAGCACGATGGGATCTTTCGGATCAGCGACGTAGAAGATCGGATTTCCATCGTAGGCATCAACCGCCACTTTCACCGAGTTGCGAATATAGTTGATGCCGCCAGGCTGATTTCGTTGGGAATAAGGGAGCGAGTCGCTCACGGTATAAGCATCCTGCATCCAGATCAGGCGCCCGTCACTGACGACCAGGTATGGATCATGATCGAGGAGGAGGAACGGCGCGATACGTTGGATGCGGTCTTGAATCAGACGTCGAAACAAAATCCGGCTGGATCTAGTCACGTTGTCGCTGATCAGCAACTTGAGGTCGCCGAAGTACCAGGCAAATAAAGCACGGCGCCAAAGACTGCTTAAAGAGACGCCGTCGCGGCCTTCATAAGTATTGTACACATTTTCCTGGCCCTTGGCATAATCGAATTCTTTGGTATCACCGCCGACGACGACGTAATTGGTGGTCAGTTCGCCGAAGTAGATCTCGGGACGGTCAAGCCGCAGCCCCGGCGGCGTCACCGGGGGAATATCTTTGACGTAAAAAACGGGTAGCCCTTCCTCATCGAAGCGATTCACCGGGTTCATGGCGATACCGTTGCCGTGGGTGAACTTGAAGCGCTGATTGATCCAGGTTTGCGCGTCGGTCGGAATCTTGGATTGATTCAATTCCCGCCCGGAAAGCATAACCTGCCGATAACTCCCATCAATAACGTAACGATCAATATCGATGTCGTGAAAATCGTAGTAAAGACGAATCTCCTGCAGTTGGCGGTAAGTATCGAGCAGCGGACGTGGATCCCACCAGCGAATATTCTGGATGGTAACGTCGTTGGCCGCTGTCACTTGCGGAGTAAGCTTGCCTTTTGCGGGAAACGGCGCGTCACTGATGTTCTCGAGAGCGAAACCGTAGCGGGTAAACGCGATGTTATTGGCAATGTAGCGCGACTCCAATCGCAACTCGTCCGGTTTTACCCAATAGCTTTGAAACAGACCCGGCACGGCGGTTTCCACCAAGGACACGACAAAAACAAGAGCCACAGCTGCAACGGGCAACCGGATACCCCTAAGCCAAATATTGGCAGCAGACAAAGCCGCCGCCACAAGTGATGCGCCAGCCAGCGCCACTAGAAGCGGCAGGCGGAGATAGACGTCGGTATAGGCCGCGCCAAAAACGACCCCATTATTGCTGGTCATCAAGCCATAGCGCTGCAGAACATAACCACCGGCTTTCAGGAGAAAAAAAATCGCAAGCAAAGCAGAAAGGTGCCTGATTGCCGCGGGCCTCAGCGTAGGAAACTCTCCCGGCTGATAATTGATGTCGCCGCGCACCCAGTAGATGATCACTGCCATTAAGGCGGCCAAAAAGACAATTAAAAGTCCCCAATCCCGCGTCAGGTTATAAACGGGAAGCGAAAAAACATAAAACCCCAGGTCATGTCCGAATAGAGGATCGGGTCGTCCGAAAGGGGCGGCATAGAGCCACTTGAGCACGGCCTCCCAGTTACCAGTCTGTGCGAAGCCGATGAACAGGCCGAGCAACAAAGCGATCGCCGAGATGATAAGCCGCAACGGCAGCTTGTCCAAGGAAAATTCAATGACCTCGGGTAGCCCTTCTCTGCCACGACCAACAACCCTGAATCCAGGTCGGCGCGCTCCCGTTGAAGTGGTTCTCGCAGCCATCAACCCGTTCAGTAGTAGTATTGCGCACGAGAATCCGGTCGCGACGACAAAGACGGTGAGCTCGGTGAGCCATGTGGTCATAAAGACGGCTCTAAATCCCAGCGCACCAAACCATAATAGGTCGACAAAAAAGCGGCTCAAAGTGGCGCCTATCACCAGGATTGCGATGATTGATGCCGCAAGTGTGAGAGATCCTTTTTTCATCTCTTTGATGTTTTCTCCGGATCGCCTTCCACTGTAGCAGGCTGCCGAAAAAGCCTCATAGGCTTAGCCGATTGCCCTGAGCATGTCGAAGGGTGCGCTCAATCGTCTCGTCTCTGAGATCTTTTTGAGCAGCCTGCCAACAGAGTTTTTCACCAACTTGCTAGCGAACCAAATAGCTGTTTATCGTTGGGCGAGCGCCTGAAGAAAAAGCACGCGGGTTTCGCCTCGCTCCACCGGTTTGATCTCGGTGCTGACCGGTCAGCCGTGGAGAAAAATCGCAGGCGCCTAAGAAACGCAAAAAAGAGGGGCGACCCGACCCGTCGCCCCTCATGTGGTTATTTAAGAAAAACTACCAGCGATTACGTCCGCCGCCTCGGTCGCCTCGGTCACCTCGGTCACCTCCACCTCTGTTATCGCGCCTCGCCATAGGCTTGGCTTCATTAACGGTCAGGGTGCGCCCATCCAGCTGTGTGCCGTTCAAGGCCTCGATGGCTTTTTGAGCCTCAGCTCCCGAACTCATCTCGACGAAGCCGAAACCCCGTGACTGTCCCGTAAACTTGTCCGAGATCACATTGGCCGATTCCACGGTCCCGTGCACCGCAAAGATTTCCTGCAGTCGCCCCTCGGTTACTGAGTAAGGGAGACCGCCAACGTACAATTTACTACCCATGTTCTCCTCCTATGAGAGAATGTTTAACGTCTTTGACCCTGTGAATTTGACTGGCAATGGCAGAACATGGGGCACTTGAATACTGAAACCACGCTCTGGTCGGATTGTCCTTTAGGTTCGTTCGCAAGGCGAGACAGATTAAAGGCCTTCAACCTTTGTGTCTTCCTCTTTCAGAAGGCCATATACTGAAGAAGGCAGTTACGACTCTAGGTGTTATCCGGCCTGAAGTCAACCTATTATATGAGTCCAGCAGGAACTTATTTTTGAGTGTTTCACTCCACTCGAATCAGGCAGATATCAATGTATTAATCGCGATTTCCATAATATCCCGCACCATGTGCTTGACCATTTACGCTTTCTCCGACTCCCCTCTTCGGTTTGCCCTATTTACGCGTAACCAATTTTAGTAGCTCGTCCTTCCGGTCAGATCTTCAATAGATCCTTCATGACCGCGCGAAAGAATCAGATACGAGGCCCAGGATGAAGTCAGCGGACTAATCCACCCGAATCTCCGCGGCGGGGGTATCTCTGCCCTCACCCGGCCTTGTTAACGCTTGACCCTTTCATTTTCCTGACATAGTTTCCGTTTCAATCATTGCTCATCCAACATAAAGGAGTGTCCGCATGCAAACCGATCGCTACGACTACTCACCGATGATCAGACGCGCGCTGCTGAAGTGGCTGAATGATGCGCGAATCGCATTGATGGTCGCGCCCAACATCGAGTTTTTCCACATCGATAAAGCGATCCCGGGCGCCGCGAGCTCTCAGTTGCCCGACGTAACGGGCTACGCGCTGAGAGATTATGGTTCAAGGGTCGGCGTCTTTCGCATGATGGAGGTTCTGGACAACCACCGGATCCGGGCCACCGTGCTCCTCAACGCCGACGTATGCCAGCATCATCCCGCCATTATCGAGGAAGGCAACAAGCGCCAGTGGGAATGGCTAGGGCATGGGATCACCAATAACATTCGAATGAATCAATACGCTTTAGACGAAGAGCGCGCGATCGTTCGGCAGGTCCGAGAGACCATCACGAGAGGCACGGGGAAGGCTCCTCGCGGTTGGCTCGGTCCAGGCGGAGGGGATGAGAGTCCGAACACTCCGGATCACCTGGCGGCCGAGGGGTTTGATTATCTCTGCGACTGGGGCTGCGACGACCAACCGGTTCCGATGCGGGTTGAGTCGGGGCGCATGATCGCCGTCCCGTATCAACAAGGACTCAACGATATTCGAGTGATCTTCCAGGGCGGTCATACGCCAAAAGATTGGTGCCAAATGGTCTGCGACCAGTTCGACACGCTTTATGCGGAAGGCGCGACAAACGGCAGGGTCATGACGCTGCCGCTGCACCCCTTCGTTATAGGTCTGCCCTTTCGCGTCAAATATCTCGACAAGGCGCTCGACTATATCTGCTCTCATGAAGGGGTATGGAGGACAACGGGCTCAGAGATCGCGGATTATTTCTATAAAAGTTATTACCGAAAACCGTGAAACCGGAGGAAAATTATGAAACCCGAGCTTTCGCGTCTAACTGCGAACGGGTTGTTGTTGACGGCGGCTCTATTGATTTGGTGTTTTCCGGCCGCCAGAGCAGCGGACCGCGTGATCATCGGCAATGTTTCACGCACGATCGAGCAACTACCGAACTATGCCGCAACTGATAAAGGTTTCTTTCCCCAGGAAGGCATTCAGGGCGACGTCGTGCTCATCGGTTCTACAGATACCTTGGTGCAAGCTCTCATCGCCGGCCAGGTCAATGTGGCCATCGTCGACCCGTCCGCCGCGATCAACGCCATCGAGCGAGGTGCGGCGCTCAAGATCATCGGCGGCACTGTGCCCATCGCCGCCTACACGCTCGTCGGCTGTCCGAAATACAAAACCATCAAAGAACTGAAAGGAACAACCATCGGCGTTGTGAGTCTGGTTTCCGGCAGCACGATTTTTCTGAGAGAGATGCTCAAAGCTAACGGATTGGAACCGAATCGCGACTATTCGATCGTCCAGAACGGCCCGACCACGCAACGTCTCCTGAGCCTGAAGGGCTGCAATACGTCGGCGACGATGATCTTGGGCGGAGATTTACCAAGAGCGCGTGAGCTCGGTTTCACTGAGATCGCTCGCCTGCAGGACTACATCCCAAATTTACAGTTTCACAGCCTTATCGTTGACGGCCACTGGGCCGAGACGAACAGCCAGCTCACCGTCCGCTATCTCAAGGCGATGCTGCGCGCTATGCAATGGGTGCATGCGCACAAAGAAGAAGCCGCGGAATTGGCCACGAAACGAACGGGCATTCCCCTCAAGTATACTCGCCCAACGGTCGAGGAGTATCTCGCGCAAGGAATCATCAGCCGCGACGGCTCGGTGAATCGAGAAGGATTTCAACGGCTCATTGATCTCATGGGCGAGAGAGTCTTCAAACAGCGCCCATACCCGGCGCCGGAGAAATACCTGGACATGACCTATCTGCGCCGCGCCCAGCAAGAACTCGGGATCGACAGTGGCCGGTAGCGAACTTTATACCTCGCAGCTTGCTGCGGGGCACTTCATTTTTTAATTGCCTAATCCTCCACCACCGACACGTCCGCTTTGACTCCTTTTCTCGCGAGATCCTGTAAGTATTCGCGGTGAATCTCGGGAGGCTCTTCGTCCATAGGGATCATCGTCCATAGCGGATTACGAAAACGATCGTGACTGTACTTGGGACTGTCGCCCCGGACGGCGAAGTGGCGCATGCTTCCCCTGCCGGTATTGAAGTGACCGTGCCACATGAGATCATCCGGCGAATAGACCGTTCCCTCGCGGAAATCGTAGCGCTTCCTTTCCTCGCCGTCTTTCCAAAGCATCACATAGCCTTCGCCCTGAGTGATGATAATGACCGCTCCGGGGCCGTGGCGGTGGAAGGTGCTGCGGCATCCCGGCGGAAACTCCGAGACATGACAGCCATAGGTGGTGTCCGCCAAGGTGAAGCGCATGTGCTTGACCCCTTTGCCCTTCATTGGAAAATCGTCCAGGACGAACTGATTCACGTCCGGGACCAGATTGGTTTCCCAATATCGATCCGTCATGTGTTTATTGAAGCGCAAATAGTCCTGGCTATCATGAAAGCGATCGCGAAAGTTAAAAGGGTTACGAAAAATGAAATCGTCATTGTGAAAAATATTGACCATGCGGGGACAGGTCGTACCGGCAAAGATACGGACAGGCTCGGCGTTGGAGCCGTTGAAGTGCTGATATGAAGCGTTTAGAGGAATGGCAAAGATCGCCCCCGGCCCCCACTCGAAGGTCAGCTTGGAAGTTCCGTCTTGCCATACCGAGGTGGCGCCGTGGCCTCTGACAATATAAATGATCTCCTCAAATAGATGGCGCTGCGGCAGGGTTTGGCCGCCGGGCGGGATCTCACAAACATACGCATCCGTTTGCTGTTGACCGGCAAGATTGAGATAGCAACCCAGGGCGCCCATTCTTTTCCACGGAGCAAGCTCCAGCGCGAGCACGGCACTCACGACGTTGCCTTTGACGACGGGAATCCCTTCCCTGGCTTGCAACTGGTCATAAGGCGTCGGTCCGAAATCAAGATGTTCGCGAAAAGGTAACAGCATGACTTAAAGCTCCTTTGGAATTTCTCACTTCATATCACGGATACGATCCGCGATCACGAGCGCGGCTCACTCTTTTGATCCCGCCTCTCCGCTGTATGCCGGCCGCCTATTGCCTTCCTGTTTCCTCTCTCGTAGTTTACACTAATGATCTGGACGGCAGCGGGATTCAGAGACACAGTAAGTCCAGTGAGCAACAAAGAGTTCAAATAATTCGCCGACAGCGGAGGAAATTTTTTGCCAAGAGCGCGCGCGTCGTTATTGTGCCTATTAAGCTTCCTTTTTGCCTGCGCGGTTGCCCCGGCGCGGATCGGCGAGCCCGGCGAGGTTCCGGTGAGCCAACCCGCCAAACCATACGTTCCGTTCCGGGAATTCACGTTAAAGAACGGGCTAAGAGTCATTCTTTCGGAGGATCACGCCGCTCCAACCTACTCGATCTGCGTCACTTACAATGTCGGCTCCCGGGATGAGCGTCCAGGGCGGACGGGGTTCGCTCATCTTTTCGAGCATATGATGTTTCAGGGGTCGGCGAACGTCGGCAAAGGGGAACACTTCATTCTGATTTTGAATAACGGCGGGAGCGCCAACGGCACCACCAATGCCGACCGGACCAACTACTTCGAAACGTTGCCTGCGAATCAGCTGGAGCTGGGGATATTTCTGGAGGCGGACCGGATGCGCGCGCTCAACGTCACAGAAGCCAATTTCACCAACCAGCGCCACGCGGTACAGGAAGAGCGCCGACTAAACTATGATAACCGGCCCTACGGCAGAACCTTCGAAACGATCATTGAAACGGCCTACGACAATTTTGCCTACAAACACTCGACAATCGGCTCAATGAAAGATTTGAACGCCGCCGGCATCGAAGACGCAAGCGCGTTTTTTAAGACTTACTATGCGCCTAACAACGCGGTGCTGTCACTGGTCGGCGATTTTCAGGGCGACACGGCTTTAACGCTGGTGAAGAAATACTTTGAAAGCATCCCGTCCCAGACATCTCCTCCAGCGCTCGACATGACCGAGCCGGAACAGAGCGGCGAGCGGCGCAAGACTATGGAAGACGCCTTCGCCCAAGCGCCCCGCCTCGACCTCGTCTACAAGACCGCGCCGGGAAATACACCGGATTGGTATGCGCTCCTGGCGCTGGGCCATATTATGGGCGGCGACCTATCGTCCCGTCTCTATCAAAAGCTCGTAAAAGAGCTGGAGATGGTTGTTCGGGTTTCGGCCGGGCCGGATGAACGCCGCGGGAGATCCTTGTTCTCGGTATCATTGGTTGTCCGTCCTGACCGAAATCTCCACGAGGTCGAAAGGCTCGTCTATGAAGAGATCGAAAGCCTGAAGAACCAACCGGTGAGCGATTGGGAGCTCGACAAAGTTCGTATGAAGCTCCGGCTACAACAAGCGCAAAACCTCTACAGCACGCGGGCGCGCGCCAACGCGCTTGGCCATTATGCCGTCTATTATAACGAACCGGAGCTGATTAACACGGTCCTCGACAAGATCGCGCAGGTGAACAAAGCCGACTTGCAGCGAGTTGCCCGCACGTATCTAAAAGCTGACAGCAGAACTGTGGTTACAACCTTGCCGAAGTCCAAAACGGCAACTGCCGCGCCCGCGGACGGCTGATTCATGACTCATAAAAGATGAAGATTTGTGTAAAAGCTTCCAGCGCGTGCCTCATGGGGTTGATTTCGCTGCTGGCATTGACAACGGCCGTTCTGATCGCGCGACCTGGAACTGTTTCCGGACAGGATTCTTCGGCCGTTCCTTCAAGTCAAGTCGAGCGCAAGAACAAAGCGCCGGTGTCGAGTGAAACACTTCGGGTCCATCTGCCGAAACCGGTCGAGGTCAAACTCGCGAACGGACTTACGGTCTTGATCTTGGAAGACCACCGTCTACCCAGCGTATTCGCCCAGTTACATATTCGCGACGCCGGGGCTCTCTTTGAGCCGGCCAACTTGTCCGGCTTGGCTTCCGCCACGGCGCAGATGCTGCGCGAAGGCACCCACAAGCGCACCAGCAGGCAAATCGCCGAGGAGCTCGATCGCCTCGGGGCCTCGGTGGGAGCCGGAGCAAATTTCGGTTCGGTCGAGACCGTGTTCACCGCCTCGGGTCTAAGCGAGAATTTTGACGACTGGTTTACCGTCGCGCTAGATATCCTGCTCCATCCTAGCTTTCCCGTGGCGGAGCTGAATCAGCTCAAAGAGCGGGCTAAAGTGCAACTGCGCCAGCAGCGATCAAGGCCAGGGTTCCTCGCCGGCGAGAGATTTAATCGTGCCGTCTTCGGCAGTCATCCGGCGGCCGTGGTAACTGCAACGATAGACTCCATTGACGCGCTAACGCCGGAGCTGCTTACCCAATGGCACAGGCAACGGTATTCACCGCGGGACTCCGTGCTGGCCTTTGCCGGCGATGTCTATCCGTCCGAGTTGCTTCCCAAGTTGAAAAAGTCGCTGGCGAACTGGAACGGTACACCCGACAACGAACAAATGCCTCCCAATCCGGTTCCGGCGTCAGCTCGCAAGGTTTATCTCGTCGATCGTCCAAACTCGGTTCAGACAACTTTGGCGTTAGGCAATATCGCCATCGACCGCCGCAGTGAAGACTTCGTCCCGATGGTCGTCATGAATCATTTGCTCGGCGGCGGCCCGGCCGCTCGACTGTTCCTGAATTTGCGCGAAGAGAAAGGATATACCTATGGCGCCTACAGCAACTTTACTGCCGTCGAATATCCCGGACCATGGAGCGCCGGCGCCGATGTGCGTACCGAAGTCACCGACGGGGCTCTCACGGAGTTTTTCAACGAGATTCGGCGCATCCGCGACACCCAAGTGAGCGAAGCGGAATTGGCCGCAACAAAACGGTCGGTGGTTGCGCGCTTTGCTCTCGCCCTCGAACAGCCGGCCCAACTGGTCGGCTTCGCGATCACGCGCAAGCTCTACAATTTACCGGATGACTACTGGGACAACTATCCTGCCAAGATCGCCGCGGTGACCGCCGAAGACGTACAGCGCGTGGCGCGTAAATACCTCAACCCGGAAGCGATGCAGATCGTTGCGGTCGGCGACGGCGAGAAGATCAAATCGATTCTGGAAAAATTTGGCAGCATAGAAATCTACGGCGGCGATGGGAAACGCTTACAGTAAACTGAACGGAGTAAGCTTCCGCGCTCTCTCTTATCGCGCGTAATTCCTTGTG
Source organism: Deltaproteobacteria bacterium (assembly GCA_005879605.1). Lineage (GTDB taxonomy): Bacteria > Desulfobacterota > Binatia > UBA9968 > UBA9968 > DP-1. The sequence goes on along the minus strand of VBKE01000004.1, from coordinate 45,967 downwards.
TGTCCCGGTCCCAAAGTTGCTCGCAACTCGTACAACGCGGCCCAAAGGGTTTTCGCAAAGCAACAAATTGGCTTGAACCTCCTTTAGGATTTGCCGTCTACGAATACCTGATCGGCAAATTTCTGCCGCACTTTTGATTGCCGAACCAAAAGGAGACTTTCCTATGGCACCCGATGATCGCGTAAAAGCTCTGATGGCGGCGTTTCAGAAAACGCCCTACTTCCAGTGGATGAAGCGTCAAGGCATACCGGTGGTAGGCGGATATGGACTGGAAGACGTGCGAGACGTGGAGCTGGCGCGCTGGCCCAAGTTGGGAGGCCAAGCAGCGTTCATCAATCTTTACGGCATGGAAGGCGTCACCGGAATGTACGTGGCGGAGATCCCGGCCGGCGGCGCTTTAGAGCCGGAAAAACATTTTTACGAAGAAGTCATCTGCATTCTCAATGGACACGGCGCTACCGAAGTCTGGCAGGAAGGGGCGCGAAAGCAGGCCTTCGAATGGGGCCCGTGGAGCTTGTTTGCTCCGCCGCTCAACGCGTGGCACCGGCTGATCAACGGCGGTCGGGAGCCCATCAAGTTTTTGGCCGTAACCAACGCTCCCGTGGTGATGGATGTCGTTCACGACGAGAAGTTCGTCTTCAACTGCCCGTATGTGTTTTCAGAGCGCTACTCGGGAGCGGAGGATTTCTTTAAGGTGGGACAGAAGCGTTACGAGAACGGCATGCAACATATTTGGGAAACCAATTTCATCTCGGACATTCAATCGGCGAATCTGGACGCCAGAGACGTCAAGGGCTCCGGAGTGCGCATCACACAATTCGAGCTGTCGGGCAATTCTCTGATCGGCCATTTGGCCCAGTGGCCGGCGGGACGCTATCACAAAGCCCATTATCACGGCGCAGGGGCGATCCTTTGCGGATTGCAATCATCGGGATATGTTTTGCTGTGGAACAAAGAGCTCGGCACCCGGCCCTATGAGAGTGGCCGCGGCGATGAGGTAATAAAGATTAAATGGAAAAAGGGAAGCATCTATTGCCCTCCCGGCGGCTGGTTTCATCAGCATTTTAATACCGGACCGACACCGGCGCGTCATCTGGCGATCCGCTACGGCAGCCGGCTTTACCCCATCGGCTTTAAGACTGCCGATAAGCGGAGTGAAGATGGCGTCTACATCGACGTGAAGCAAGGCGGCACCCTGATCCAGTATGAAGACGAAGACCCCGCGATCCGCAGGCACTACGAAGAGGAATTGAGTAAGAGTAACGTGTCCTGCGAGATGCCGACGTACAACTGACGTTCCCTCCGGCGTCGCCGAACGCTTCGTCAACCTTGGAGCCGTCTCACGACTGAACTGTAACGCTTGATTCGACAACGCAATTGCCCGCTCGCGCTTCGATCAGGTCAGTCTTTCTTCTCCTGGAGTTTTCTATATTCGGTTGTCATACTTGGGTGTTTTGCTCCTTCGCCGTGACCTCGGCGCTCCTTCCACGTGGCTTTTCCTCTATTGTCGTCTCGCCTCCCGCTTTCCGTTGACACCCTGCCGGGACTTCTAATAGCATCACTTCGACAGGTCAAGGATAATACCGACATTCAAACCGGCGGCGATCGAGAGAAAGGAGCTTATCTCCATGCTCAGTCAAGAAGAGAACGAATGGCTCGCGCGCGTAGGTCCTGGGACTCCGGCAGGCCAACTCCTCAGGCGCTACTGGCACGTTGTCGGGGCAGCATCAGAGCTGAGCAACGAAAAGCCAAAAAAGAGAGTGAAGGTCCTGGGCGAAGATTTGGTGCTGTTCCGCGATCGCAGGGGAACGTACGGTCTCGTCGGGGAGCACTGCTCCCACCGCGGGGCATCCCTCTACTATGGATTCGTCGAGGAGGACGGCATCCGCTGCGCCTATCATGGATGGAAGTACGATCTTTGCGGCAAATGCCTGGAACAGCCCTTTGAGAGCCCGGAGACCGGCTTCAAAGCAAAAATCTCACATCCAGCCTATCCAGTCGCAAAGTTAAGCGGGCTCCTGTTCGCCTACATGGGACCGCCGGAGAAAAAGCCTCTTCTCCCCAAATGGGATGTTCTCGTGCGGCAGGATGGAGTGAAGAAAGTGGATATCTGCGAGGTCTTGCGGTGCAACTGGCTGCAAGCGATGGAGAACTCCGTCGATCCGACTCACACTTATTATCTCCACTCTCATACCTTGAAGCTAAAGGGAAACCCCGACCACGTGCCCTTTCACTATCAGCAGCTGAGCAAGATCGAGTTCGAGTTGGTGGTTGAGCCCACCTGGGCGGGAATCCAGAAGCAACGGGTCTTTGCCGGCGATGACGTCCCGGTCGAGGCGCCCCACCCGCTCATCTTCCCCAATATTCTTTTCGTCCCTGTGCGAATGGGGTATGCCATGCATTTTCGCACGCCCATCGACGATTTTAATACGCAGGTTCTCCAGTTCCGCTTCGCTCCAACCAAAGATGGCAGCGTGGCGCCGCAACCCGAAGACGTGCCGGTTGAGTTTGTCGGCACCAAAAACGCCGGCGGCGAGTTTCATCTGGACAATTTTGCCAGCCAGGACCACATGGCCTGGGAAACCCAAGGCCCGATAGCCGATCGCGCCAGGGAGCATCTCGGCGAATCGGACCGCGGCATTATCATGTTTCGAAAACTGCTCCGCGATCAGATCCACGCAGTCCAAACCGGCGATGATCCTATAGGCATCAACAGGGACCCGGCAAAAGACGAAGTGATCCGCCTCATTCCCAAAGGCTATACGGCATATTCACACGCAGCGGAGGCGTAGGAGCCAACGGGTCTATTTTTACTTTCTAACTTTTAATTTTTAATTTTCTTCGCCGCTTCCTGAATGGCCCGGGATGTATAGACTCGCGCCAGGTGAGCACGAAATTTAGCGGCGGCGTGAAGGTCTTCCAGCGGCTCGATACCCTCAGCGACTTGAGAAGCGCTCGCCTCAACCAATTTGGGAGTCAACTTATTTCCTCGCACGAATTGCTCGACTGCCTGAGCGCGAAAAGGCTTCTCACCTAACCCGGTCACGCCGATGCCAATCTCCTCAACGAGCCGGCTCCGGCCGAGTCTCAGCCACACGGCGATGGCCACCAGGGCGAAACCGGAGGCCTGCTGAGCCATCTTGAGGTATGCGCTTCCGCACCGCTGGGACAACACCGGCACGCGGATCTCCGTCAAGATCTCGGTTGGTTCGATCGCAGTGGTCATGGGAGCGAGAAAAAAATCCTCGGGCGCAGACCGGCGCTCTCCTTTCGGCCCGCTGAGTTTTAGCTCTCCTCCGAGCGCGAGGATCGCCGCCGGCCAATCGGCAGAGGGATCGGCGTGGGTCAGGCTGCCGCCGATGGTTCCGCGATTGCGCACCTGGACATCGCCGATCGCGCCGGCTGTCTGCGACAGCAGGGGACACTTTTCCTTCACCAGCTCCGAGCTTTCTATCTGATAATGTGTGGTGAGCGCGCCGACGATGATTTTATCGTCCTCATGCCTGATCCCGCGAAGCCCGGGAATTCTACTGAGATCGATAAGCAACTTTGGATTGGCGAGCCTGAGCTTCATTAGAGGCAACAGGCTGTGGCCGCCGGCCAGAAGCTTCGCCTCTTCTCCATGATCGGCCAAGGCGCGCACGGCCTCCTCTAAACTCTGCGGCGCGATGTAATCAAAAGAAGCCGGGATCATCGTCGCCCTCCTGAACCCGCTGCCTTCGTTTCTTGACACAAGCTCCAGATCTTTTGAGGCGTGAGCGGCATGTCGATATGCGTGACGCCAAAGGGAGCTAGCGCATCCACCACCGCGTTCACAACGGCCGGTGTCGAGCCGATGGTTCCCGCCTCGCCGATTCCTTTGATCCCCAGCGGATTGACCGGGGTCGGCGTTTCCGTGCGGGTCAGATTCAAACGCGGCAGATCCGCGGCTCTGGGCAAAGCATAATTCATCAAGCTGCCGGTGAGGAGCTGGCCGTTCTCGTCGTAAACTACTTCCTCGTAAAGCGCCTGTCCCAGGCCCTGGACGATTCCTCCTTGGATCTGTCCATCGACGAGCAGTGGATTGATGACTTTGCCGCAGTCATCCACCGCGACGTATTTTTTAATTCCGATTTTCCCAGTTTGCGGCTCGACTTCCACCACACAGATGTGGGTGCCGAAGGGAAAGGTGAAGTTGGACGGCTCAAACGTGGATTCCGCTGAAAGCCGGGGCTCCATCTTTTTGGGTAAGTTTTTAGCCCGGTGCGCCTCCTGCGCGATTTGCTGAACCGTGAGCCCCTTTTTGGGCACGCCCTTAACGCTGAATCTCCCGTCGGAAAATACCAAATCGTCCGCATCCACTTCCAAGAAATGAGAGGCCAACTCTCGCGCCTTCTCTTTAACCTTCTCCGCCGCTTGATAGATGGCGATGCCGCCCACCGCGGTGGCCCGGCTGCCGAAAGTGCCGATACCTTTGGCTACCGCAGCGGTGTCTCCATGAATGACCGTGATATCGTCCATCTCGACGCCCAGTTGATCGGCGACGATTTGCGCAAAGGAGGTCTCCTGTCCTTGCCCGTGCGGCGACGCGCCCGACAAGACCCTCACTTTCCCGGTGGGTTCCACCTCAACCTTGCCGTACTCCCACATTCCCTTGGGTCCCATGGCGCAGATCTCGACATAGGTCGATAGGCCGATGCCCAAGTATCTGCGCTGACTTCGGAGTCTCTTCTGATCGCGGCGCAACTTTTCATAGCCGACAATTTTAAGCGCCTTATTCAGCGCGAGCTGATAATTGCCGCTGTCATAAGCTACGCCGGTTGCGGTCTTGAACGGAAACTCCGCAGGTTTTGGAAAGTTTTTCTTTCGCACCTTCACGGGATCGATCCGCAGCTCTTGAGCAATGCGATCCACCATTCGCTCGATCACATAGGTGGCCTCGGGCCTGCCCGCGCCCCGATAAGCGTCCGTGGACATCTTGTTGGTGAAAGCCGCCGTCAAGTCGATGCTGATCGCGGGGATCTTGTAGCAGCCGGAAAGCATCAGGCCGGTGAAGGGCGGAATGGCTGGCGTGAAAAGCTGATGATAGGCGCCGATATCGGCGATGACCTTGTATCGCAATCCTAAGATCGTCCCATCCTTTTTCACCGCCGCCTCGACGTCACCCACTTGGCCCCTGCCATGAATAGTCGCTTGGATGTTTTCTCTACGTCCCTCGGTCCATTTTACCGGACAGTTGAGCTTGAGAGCGAGGTAACCGAGCAGCCCTTCCTCGGCGTAGACGTTGAGCTTGCTGCCGAATCCTCCGCCCACTTCCGGCGCGATCACTCGCACCTGCTTCTCCGACAGCTTGAGCATCTGAGAAAGATGGCTCTTGAGCATGTGTGGGATCTGGGTCGACGACCATACCGTAAGCTCCTTGTCAGAGGAGAGATAGTGGGCCAAAACCCCGCGCGGTTCGATGGCGATGGGCGCCAGGCGCTGATGGACGAGGCGTTGCGTGATGATTTTGTCCGCTTCTTTAAAGGCCTTGGCTAAATTTCCATGTTTGAGGTCCGAGCGAAAGGCGACGTTGTCGGGCCACTCGGAATGAATCACCGGAGAGCCTGGGGCCAGCGCCTTCTCCGGATCCGAGACTACCGGCAGAGGCTCATATTCCACGCGAATCAGATCGAGCGCGTCCGGAGCCGTATAGCGCTCCTCGGCGACTACGGCTGCGATTCCCTCGCCGACGTGACAGACTTTATCGGCTGCGAGCACGTAGTGTTTGGGAACCCTGAGCGTCTCATTGCCGCCGCTGGTCGGCAGGGTGCCGATCTGATCTTTGATCTCCGCTCCCGTGACGACGGCGACGACACCCGGATGTCGGCGGGCAGCGTCCGTCTCGATGCTTTTAATCCTCGCGTGCGCGTGGGGACTTCTCAGAATCGCGACATGGAGCGTATTCGGAAGATTGATATCGTCCACGTACTGGCCAAGCCCACGAATCAATCTCGGATCTTCACGCCGCTTCACCTTAGCGCCAACGAGCTTACTTACCGGCATGGGGGGTTCTCCATTTTCGGGTTTTTCGGGTCTTGGGCTTTCAACTCGGTCGAAACTCCAGACTTATTTTTTCGTCTTCTGTCCCATTCTCTTTGCCGCCTGCTGGACTGCGTCCACGATGTGCTGATAGCCGGTGCAGCGGCAGAGGTTTCCGTCAAGCGCGTGACGAATCTCGTCCTCTGCCGGCTGCGGATTCCGTAGCAGGAGCTGGTGGGCGCAAAGAATCATCCCTGGAGTGCAGTAACCGCACTGAAGCCCGTGACATTCCCAAAAGGCCTCCTGGAGCGGATGGAGTTTCTCCCCCTGAGCCAGTCCCTCGATCGTCAAAAGATCGGCGCCGTCAGCCTGAACCGCAAGCACCGTGCAGGATTTCACCGCAGCGTTGTCGAGCATGATAGTGCATGCCCCGCAGATACTGGTCTCGCAGCCGATGTGAGTGCCCGTTAGCCCTATGACGTCCCGAAGAAAATGAACCAGCAGCAGCCGCGGCTCCACCTCGTGGGAGTGCTCGACGCCATTGATCCTGATAGAGACCTTTTTCTTCGTAGCCGCATCCATGACTTTGTCTCTGCTCCATTTAACCTATATCCAATGGCACGTCGTGATCAAGTTTTCTCTTCGTTTTCCTCGACGCCGCCTTCAGGTAACGCCGAAGGTCAGCAACCCAGCATGCCATTAGCAAAGCCGCTCGTGTGCCCACGAAAGAAAAGTCTGACTTTTTCGCCAATCGCCACGGTCCGCCCATCGGCGCCGCAAAACTCAACAAAATTACGATTAATCGAAGGCTTACAATTTTTGCCAAGATTCACGGTTTTGTGCAAAATTCCTTGTGCCAAACGCTTGCCATAAATTCTTCCTCGCCACAAAAACTTCCTTATTAGCTAATGACTCAGGTCATCCAAGGCCTACTTAGGCCCGTTGGCATAGCTTTGGCGTCGACATCTATAAATTTACCCAGAACGCTGCACTCGGTGAAAGCCGGCCCTTCGAACGACGGAGACAGAAACTCATCTGCTCAAGGAACGGCCCAGGGAGTATTAAAAACGTGTTGCTGCAATTGTCATAGGAGAATATTATGGAAAATCTGCATGTGTGGTTGTTTCTTTTCGCCGGTGGAACCATCGGCCTCTTGGCGACGTTTCTTCTCGCCTCAGAGCGGGAGCTTAGGAACAAACAACGCGAGTTCGAAGGCGTCAGACGCAATCAAACCGACAAGACCATCGATCGATCTGCCGAGGCGCAGCACTCCGAAACGCATTCATCGGCGGATCTGCTAGCCAGAAACAAGGAGCTCGCGGAAAAGATCTCCTCCCTTTCAAGTCAGCTGGAAGAAAGTCAAAGAACGATAGCCGAGCTGCAGACCGAGCAAGGTCGATTGGTCAGCCAAGAAGCTCAGCTCAGCGAATCTGCCGGCCAGAATCAGGAAGCGAACGATCTTAATGCAAAATTGCACAGCCAAGTCGGCGAACTGAAACAGCAACTGGAAGCAACTCACACAACAATCGACGAGCTGCAGACGGGGCAGCGGCGTTTGCTGGATGCTCAATCCGAAAACCAAAAGCTGCACGCTGAAAACCGGCATCTACAGCAGCAGCTCGAGAATCTCCAAAACCAGCTGCAAAAGAGCCAGGCGCTGCTCGCTACATCCGCCAGTCAGCAAAAAGAGGTCGCGGATCGCCATGCGCAACTAAAATCCGATCTCGCCGAATCCACACAGCAAGTAAATACGGTGACGATCAAGAACAAAGAGCTGCTCGAGGAAACCGCCTCGCTTTCAAACAAGGTGGCGGCAAACCATAACACCTTAGGGGAGCTTCAGATAATACAACGTCGCCTGAGTGATAAAGAATCCGAGAATCAGCAGCTCCGTGCCGAAAATCAGGAATTGCAACAGGAGATCGCCAATCTGCGCCATGAGCTTCAATGGAACGGAGCCAAACTCAGCGAATCGACGAGACAGAATCAGGACGCCGCCGAGCGCGATTCGAAGCTGCAAACCGAAGTCGCCCAGTTGAAACAGGAACTGCAAGCGAGCCATGAAACCATAGAGGAGCTTCATACCGAACTACGTCGCTTCGAGAACGCTCAATCCGAAAACCAACAGCTGCAAAAGGAAATTGCCAGTCTTCGAAGACAACTTCACGCGAGCGAAGCCCGGCTCAGCGAATCGGCCAGGCAGAACCAAGAGGCCGCCGACCGTTATGCGCGACTGCAAATGGAAGTCACTGATCTCAACCGGCAACTGGAAGCAAGCCAGCCGAAGGTTCGAGAATTAGAGGCCGTACAACAACAACTAGCCAACGCTGAATCTCGCGAGATGATCTTTAGAGACCGGCAACAGAAGCTGGAAGCGCAAATGGTCGAATTACAACGAGAGCACTCGGCGGAAAAGGAAAGAGTTCAAGAACTGGCCACGACCGACAAACGCTTAGCGGAAACGGAGCGCGTCTGTCAGGAGCTGCGCGAGGAAAAACATCAACTCGAAGGAGAAATTGCGCGATGGCAGCAACGCCTTGCAGATAGTGAGGCGACTCAAAAGCACTTCAGCGCACTGCTACAGCAGGCCCATGAATTACCAACGACGCAACCACCCCCCCTTGATAGAAACCACCAATTTCAAACGGAAACCGCTGCCGCCGGTGATCTCATCGACGGATCGTCGCCGGGGACGCCCAATTCGGATATCTCACACGCCCTTCAAAGCCCGACAAATACTGCCGCCGAAGCACGTCCACAATCGGCTGAGTCTGTAATCAAGCATCGGGTTGAGCGGATTCCGTTCGGCATCGTACCTTCCGAAGCAAATTTTCCGGGCAACGGTTCAGGCGAAAACACAGGCAATCATACGGATCTAACTTCGAACAACCCGGTGGCAACCGCTGCAGCAACCGATCAAGAAACTAAACCGGCCGTCACGACTTCAGCCAAGCGAAGGTCGCGCGTCGCAATCATTCCAGCCATCATCGTCCTTGCCATCGCAGGCGCCCTCGCCGTCGGATTCTTAGGCAAGAGCGCCGATAAAATGTCCGGGTCGAAAGAACCTGCCGTCGGGTCCGAAACCGACTTCGGCGAACCGTCGACTCCGACGGAGACCGCCGCAAAAGCCCCTAAAGAATTTTCCAAACAAACGGCGGAGGCAAAACCTCCCCCACAGCGCCAGGGTACATTTAGGATTACTCGTCCAACCCAAATTTACAGTAGCCCAAGCGAAAACTCAGCGCTGATCGCCAGCGTCGCGCCGGGAATGAAAATCAACGTCGTCGACTCCCGCGGCGGCTGGTTGGAAATTCGTTCTAAGCACGGCCGGCCGCCCGGTTTCGTACGGCAAGACGCAGCGGTAAGGATTGACCAGAACTGACGCGGCGTCGCCGAGTAGGAACGGCCCGTTGGATCAGGAAAATTCATCTCGACTTAGATCCCGCGAGCAAACAAGGCCGCGGCCGTCCTGGAAAAGTTCTGGGAAAGCAGCCTTAAACTTTTCTCAAGAGGCTGATTGCGGTTCGGCAGTCTTTTCTTTACTCGACGAGGCGTGTATATCTTCGCCTTCTTTCATCATCTATTTGCATAGCCTCTCAAGATCCGTTACTTTCGCGGTCTAATACGAGACTTCTTCCCTGGGGACCACAGCATTGGCTTCCAACACTCCGGCCCTTCAAAGTAACAGCTCCGCGAGTTCGACAAAAAAGCCTGCCTTCGCGGCTCTGCATGACCGCGATTTCCGCTTCTTCTTCGTCACCACCATGCTCGCCATGATGGCGGACAATATCGAGCACGTCATCAGTTATTGGCTGCTGTTTCAGAAGTTTCACTCGCCGGTATTGGCCGGGTTTGCCGATATCAGTCATTGGACTCCGTTTCTGCTCTTGTCCGTTTATTTTGGTGGCATCGCTGATCGCTACGACTGCCGGAAGGTCATTCAAGTGGCGCAAGTGATGTACATGGGCGTGTCGGCCGCTTGGGCGGTGCTCTTCTATACCAATACGATTCAAGTGTGGCAGGCGTCGGTTTTGCTGATCATTCACGGCGTTGCCGGTGTTTTATGGGCGCCCGCGGAACAGCTCTTTATCCACGATATTGTCGGCATCGAGCAAATTCAGAGCGCCGTACGGCTCAACGCCACCAGCCGTCAATTAGGAATACTTTTCGGCCCGGCGGTCGGCGCTGGATTGATGATGTTACTGGGCCCGTCACTGGGACTGCTCGCCAACGTTCTCATCTACCTGCCGTTAACCCTTTGGTTGCTCTTCGTTCCTTACACGGGACATCTCCGGGAGGGGATGCCGCCGAAACGAGCCATCGGCTGGAACGATGCTCTAGATGTTATCCGAGAGGTCGCTCACAACCGGGCGATCATTACGATGGTGCTTTTAGGCGGCAGCGCGTCGCTGCTCATCGGCAACGCGGTGCACACTCAGATGCCTGAATTCGCTCATGACCTCGGCGCGAATGCCGATTTCGCCTATGGCTCATTGCTCACCGCCAGTGCGGCAGGCGCCGTTTTTGGCGGGTTCGTCCTTGAAGGAAAAGGCTGGCTGAAGGCGGATGCCCGGACTGCGATTACCTGCGCCATCCTTTGGTGCATGGCGATTGCGGCGTTTGCTTTCTCGAACAACTACCTACTGTCATTGGCGCTCCTGTTTTTCGCGGGGATTTTGAATCTCTCGTTCTATTCGACGGCCCAAGCCATCGTGCAAATTCTCGCCCCTAGTCACCTCCGCGGACGGCTTATTGGTCTCTTTACGATGTCGGCCTTCGGGCTGCGCGCCTTCAGCGGAGTGACGGTAGGCGTAGTGGGCGGGCTGATTGGGATACACTGGTCGTTGGCGATCAGCGCCATGGCGCTCTTAGCGGTTACCGTGACGCTGTTCGCGTTCGCGGCCGAGTAACGCTATTTCCCTGATCGTTTCCAACTCAACCGAACGACCGTTTCTGTTTGGTAAAATTCCGAACTTCATCGACGAGTTTCGTAATACAAGATCAAATCGGATATTAATGCGAGGATAGTAAAACTAACCACGGTGATAGGAAAAACCTACTGGAACAACTACTATTTTACCATTGGAAATCCAGACGGATACGGCCGCGAAACCAAAATGCCGTAGTGTCTCGTTTTCGAATCAAAATAATATAACTGTCGAATTATCCGCCGGTTTTTAACAAATAACCGGTCAGATCATGTCTCACTTGTGGGACTCGCAGTACCTGGCACATCGCGGCTACAGCCGTGGCACGAGTTTGGCTATCTTACTTCCTTTGGAGCCTTTCAACGAAAGGAGAAAAGTCATGCGTGGGACTTCAAATTTGTTTCTGTGTGTATTCTTGGCAGCGAACTTGGCGGCGTGCTCAACACAAAGAACGGTTACACGTGATGTGCAATACGATCAGCGCACCGGCGAACCTGTACGAGTGGAAAGAGAAACAACCACCACGACGAGCAGCTCTACCGAAGACACCGGGGTCCTGAGCGGAACCGTAAATGTAATCGGCGAGGTTATCTCGCTACCGTTCCGCGCCGTCGGCGGTCTGATCCGCGCTATATTCTAACGCCAGCCGCGAGATCTCTGGCGTTTCAAGGTGGGCTGGGGAGCAACGAGAGTTCATCCGGCCTTCTCTTTTAGCATCCTCTTCAGTTCATCGTAGGACGACTTGGAAATCACTCGATCAAACTGGGACCGGTAGTTGTTGACGATGCTGATGTTTTCAACAACCGCGTCATAGACTTTCCATTTTCCGTCCACGCGTCGCAGCCGGTAAACCACAGCGGTTTCTTCACCTTTGGCATTAACGACGCTGGATTCTATCTGGGCAAAGTCTTGATCGACTATCTCCCGGCCGAAAATGACCTTTTCGCCGTTGTAAAGATCCACCTTATCCGAATAAACCTTTTCCAGGAAATCACGAAACAGCTTGACAAATTCTTCCTGCTCAGCCGGCGAGCGCCGCCGCCAGTGGGAACCGAGCGACCGTTTTGCCATCTCTTCGTAATCAAAAATCGGATTGATCGCCTCTTTCAGGCGATCAATCCGTTCCTGCTTCTTATCCTTGGTTTGCAGCTTGGGATCTTTGAGGATCTGAATGGCCTTGTCGATCGCTGTTTTCACCACATCAAGGGGGTCGCCGGCCTTCGCATATACGGCAAAGCTGAGACAGAGTGCTACGAAAAGACAAGATGCGGTTCTGAAATATCGAACGCGTTTCATATGCCCATCCTCTTCTACAGATAACCAACTACGCGGAGAAAAAAATGACCAGCCACACGGTTGCCGCCAATAAGATCGAGCAAAACACCGCGGCCGAACCGAGATCTTTGGCGCGACCGGAAAGCTCGTGCCGTTCCGTGCCGATCAGATCTACCACCGTTTCAATTGCTGAATTGATAATTTCCACAATCATCACAAGCAGCCAGCTGCCGATCAGCAAAGCGCGCTGGATGCCGACGCTCGTCAATATCCAAGCTGCAGGTATGACGAAAATCAGCACCAGAAGCTCCAGTCGAAATGCCTCTTCTAAGCGAACCGCAGTGCGCAGCCCGTTGATGGAGATGCCTAATGCTCGCACGATACGTGCTGGAACTGCGACGCGTTCGGAGCTCATAATGCCGTTCGCCTCCCTGTCAAAGTTTGTGAATTTTTCACGGAACAGTTAGCGGTCTTTAAGCGCGATCAGCACTTTCTCGGCCGTAATCGGCAACGACTTGATCCGCACGCCCACGGCATCCTCGACGGCATTGGCGATCGCGGCGGCCGTGGGAATGATAGCCGTCTCACCGATGCTCATACTATTGTATGGGCCACTGCCGGTCTTGGATTGAACGATCGCGGTTTTCAAGTTTGGGATATCTTTAATATTCGGAATTTTGTAGTCGCCCAGATTGGCGGTCATCACTTTGCCGCCGTCATCCGTTGCAAGCTCTTCGATCGTTCCGTAGCCCATCCCCATCATCACAGCTCCGTCGATCTGCCCCTGGTGCGTCAGAGGATTCAATATGGTTCCAGTGTTATGAGCCGTGGTCAGCCGTCTGACGGTTACCTTCCCTGTTTCCCTGTCCACTTCTACTTCAGCAACTTGGGCTACCGTGGAGGTCTCGGGTCCTTCTTTCATGTTGAGGTAATGACCTTCCCCGATGATTGGCCCGCCGTTCGCTCGCGCGATTTCAGCGAAACTCATCCGCCTTTCGGCGCGGCCATGAGTCACGCCCCCGTCATACAATATCAACTCATCCGGCAAAGCATTCATCGCTTGCGCGGCGACGCGCAAAATCTCTTCGCGCGCCTTCTTCACCGCTTCATAGGCCGATCCCCCGTGGACTCGGGTACTGCTGCTGCCGCGCACCCCCGTGTCCTTGAGCACTTTAGTCGTATCGAGGATCTCGACTTTGATCGAATCCAGCGAGACTTTTAGTTCTTCGCCGACGATCTGGCGCATGATCGTATACGCGCCCGGGCCGGTATCCGTGACCGCAGTGGAGAGCGTCACCTCGCCCGCGTCGTCAATTTTCACGAAGGCGTAGGATTCGCCGCCCTTCGAAACCCAATTGCCCACGCCGCAGCCGCGTCCCACGTTCTTCGGTTTCGTGACACGATAGCCGGACTCTTCCAATGCCTTCTTCAACGTTTCCGCCGCCTTGACGTGGGCAATGCTTTCTCCGACAGGGAAATGATCGCCGTCTTGCATAAAGTTCATGCGCCGGTATTCCGCCGGGTCGATACCCAATTTTTTGGCTACGATGTCCGCTTGGCTTTCGCTCGCAAACGAACCTTGAGGGTGACCCGGCGCGCGCATGTAGCCGCAGGGGAATTTATTGGTGTAGACGTATTTTTCTTCGATGTGGGTGTTGGGAATCCGGTACGGCCCCGAAGCTTCGTGAGCGCCGACGAGAAAACCCTGCGGGCGGTAAGCGCCGTAAGCACCGCTGTCAAAAATATATTCCATCTGATGAGCGATCAGTACGCCGTTTTTTTTTACGCCGGTTTTGACCTTGATCGTGGCGGCGTGGCGCGGATTCCCAGCGATCAATTCCTCGGTATAGTCGACGAGAAACTTCACCGGCCGGCCGCCGCTCTTCTTGGACAGGGCATAACAAAGCGCGACTTCGTTCGCGTCTCCCTTGCCTCCGAAATCGCCGCCAACGTAGCATGGGTGAATGACCAGGTCGGCGGGTGAAACCTGCAGCGCGCTTCCCACTTGCTCGCGCATGGCGAACGGGCTTTTGGTCGAAGCCCAGACCTCCGCTCCGCCATCGGGTTTTACTTGCACCAGGCAGGAATGTGGCTCGATATAAGCCTGATGAACCGCCGGCACATGAAAAGTATTTTCAACCACGACGTCGGACTGTCGAAATCCCTCCTCCACGTCTCCTTTGTTCCAGGTCAAGTGAACGAATACATTGCTCGGAGTCTCGATCCTGTGCAGCAGCCCTTTGTACTCCGCCACGTTGGGATGGAGCAACGGCGCGTCCGGTTCCAGCCCCGCCAGCGAATCCGTCACCGCGGGCAGTTCCTCATATTCCACTTCGATCTGGTCAACCGCTCGTTCGGCCGCTGCTTCCGTCTCCGCCGCCACAGCGGCAACTTTTTCACCGATGTAGCGCACCACGCCATCAGCCAAAAGCGGCATATCGATGATCCTCTTGCCGATCCTTGCGCCGGCAACATCCTGTCCGGTCATCACTACTTTTACGCCGGAAACGGAAAGCGCCTTGGTCACGTCGATCCGTTTTATCCTGCCGTGCGGGATGGCACTGCGCAGGACCTTGACCCAAAGCATATCAGGCAAAAGCACATCCACGGCATAGACGGCTTTACCACCGACCTTTTGTTCACCTTCGACTCGGGGACTTGGAACGCCTAAGACTCGGTTTTCCGCCATGAGCTCACCTCTAATATTTCATCTGCGCGCAAGCAACGGATGAAAATTTAAGTTAGAAGTATTTGAAATTATTCACGCTCCAAAAAAGCGCGCATACTCTGCGTGTTTTCTTATCTCAACCATGGCTCGGGTAGTTACACTAAACATGTCACCTACGGCAAGAGAAAAGGTGAAGGAGGACAGCTTTGGACGACGTTGAAAGCCAAATGGAAGGTGCAACCCGCCTCTATCAACAAAACAGCTCGACGAAAAGATCACCGACCACGGTCGCGGACCTTTTATAGCACAAGACGCATCTGATCTGTAGCCATCACGATCCGTCGGGTAAATTTCTTGCTCGCGTCGTTTAACAACCTTTCCTTCCGGGTCTCGGGCTGGAGGTGAGTCAAAACCAATTGGAGCGCTCCCGTCTGATGCGCGACCTCGCCCACCTGTTCCGGGTGGCTATGGCTCCGGTAATGCCCGGAGTCCGCCGGAAAATACATCGCTTCATGAATTAAGAGATCCACGCCTGCGGCGCTTTCTCGCACGGCATCACAGGGTGAAGTATCGCCGGTAAAAAACAGCCGCTTGCCATCCCCTTCGATGAGAAAGCCGAGAGACAATGGGATCGGCCAGTGCGCCACTTCCACGGCGCGAAGACGCCAACCCTCGCCCTCGGCGACGGCGCCGCCGCGCATTTCAGTCACGTTGATATTGATGTCCGCCTCGGCGTCCGACTTTTTCAAACTCTTGCGCGCCGCGATATCGATCTTATAAGCCTCCTGAAATAAAGCGTCGGACATCGCTTTGGTGCCCGGCGGGCCATACACTTGTAAACAGTGGTGCCGGCCGAAGCGCCACGATGTGAGAACCAACAAGGCGTAGTCAGCCACATGGTCGTAATGACCGTGCGTAAGAAAGCAGTGAGTGATGGTGGCGGGCTCAATCTGGAGCCGGGCCATCTGCTGCACGCATGCGCGGCCGCAATCCAACAATATTCGCGCAGAGCCGACATCGACGAGGATAGCTGAACTGCCGCGCAACGGATCCGGCCACGGTGCGCCGGTGCCGAGAAAACAAATTTCCATCGTCAAAGTTCCCTCCAAAAACAGGATATTGGAGTACTGTAGTACTACGAGTGCCAACACTCCGATCCCATCACTCCACCACTCCATCACTCCATTTTTGCAGTTGCTGGGTCCGGCTCAAGACCGCGCCCAACAGACCGCTATCCACGGGCATCCCATTATTAAACGCCACCACCTGGTTCGAGTAGGGAGATAGGCGAGGGCCCGGAGTCAAGATACCCACCAGGTTAAGCGGATCTCCACTGGCAACCAAAATGGGCTCTTGTCTATCTTGGCTTCGGCGCACCGCTCGTAGCAGGTCCACCGCTTCCGCTAACGCAAACTGCTCCCCGACAAAGCCATTGATGAAGCGGCCGCCGCGAATCTCGCCTCTGGCTTCCAGCCGGCGGTAAATGGCCAGCAAATTTCTCCACGATGGCGCGCAGGATTCACGGGCGAGCACGTCCCGGAATACAACGCCGTAGCGCCGCAAGAGTTGCCACGCCCGGTGCTCAGCCACCTTTTCGCTTGCCGGCGGCGTTTCGACTTTCTCCCGCCACAGAGACCACCTTCCGACGGGCATCAATCGCTCCGCCGCTCGGCCGCCGCTGATGACTCGAAGGCCGCGCCGCCGTCCGCCCCTTTTTGTTTCAGGGGTCAGCAGCACGCGCAGCCCCGCAATGCCATCGCCCGTGGCAAAGCCGTGCGCCACCAGTTGCCACAAAGCCTCTTCCGCCTTGACCTTGAGTAGACCGGTGCCGCGGGCGATATCCGCGAGAAAAGAAGCTCCGCGCTGATCCAAATAACGACCGACTTCTCGCGCCATCTCGGACAAATTCTCCGCCTCTTCCCATGAAGGAAGCCCGCCTTCAAGAAAAAACTCCAGCTCATCGCGAAGCAGGAAGGCAATCGGCGCGGTTCGCGTCGGCGCAAGCACCCGCCGCCGTCGTTTGGACTTTACGTTTTCGTCATCCGTTTCCGGCAGCTCGGCATTCAAGCGTAACCGGCCCCAGGCGATCACCCCCCCAAGGCAGAGATGCTCGAGATCCGACGGATCGTAATCCTTAACTCGCGCAGGCAAAACGTGTTGTTCCCACGCCGGCGCCGGCAGCTCTAATCCCTGCAATTGCCGGATCACTGCGAGAACGCCGTCACGGCCCCGCATCCGGCTGTCGGGCGATACATGTTGCCAGGCAAACAGGAACCTCATGAAGTCCGCCGGCGAAACCGGCTCGATCTCTTTACGCCTGCGCCCGAGTGTCAGCCGATGGATGCGCGCCAGCAGACCGCGCTCACACCATTCTATTTCAGCGCCGATCGCTCGCGCGGTGAACTCGCCGCGCAGCACGGCGCCGCTTGCCTCAAGCCCGATGAGCGCAGTCTCGATTTTATTCGGCGCGAGGCCGAGCTTTTTCGACAAGGCGTTGACCGTCGTCGGGCCTAAAACATCGAGCCAACCGCCCACGATTCTGCGCAACGCCTCTTCTTCCGGAAGCGTTTCCGGCTTGAACCCCAATGGCAATGCCACAGGCGGTTCCGCTTTTCCTCCCGGAATCGCCGTTCGGACGACGTCCCAACGCTCGGCAGCGACATAAGCCCGCCGAATCTGCTGACTCTCGTCGGGACGCCAAACTAAAACCGTTGCGCGGCCACGATCGATCAATTGATCGGCCCAATCACGCCAGTCCTGCTGCTCTTCCACCGGCAAAATGTAGATCCCCAGGAGCAAGTCGTGCAGCTCCTCCGGGTCGCGCACATCGGGCCATGCCTGGTTACAGACCTCTTGGATCGCCGCCGGATCCAAAGCACCCCATTCGCGGTCCATGGACGGATCCAACCGTCGCAACGACACCGCCCGCGCGCGCCTCTCCTCCAGCGGCGCGTCATCGAGGAAGGCGTAGGGATTGGCATTGAGAATCTCGTGCGCCATTGGCGACGGCACTGGGGTATCAATCGCCACCGTTCGGATCTTGCCAGAGTCGATCATCGTGAGGATTTCCAATAATCCTCCCAAGTCCATCGCCTCGTGCAGACAATCGCGCAAGGTTTCATTCACCAGCGGATGGTCCGGAATCTCGACCGGCCCCGGGCGATTGTCCTGACACATGACCTGTTCGGGAAAAACCGCAGCCAACAAGTCCTCGGCCCGCATGCGCTGCAGCACCACCGGAACCTTCTTGCCGCCGCTGTGGCGCATGACCGCCAATGCCCGCGTGGCATTCCACCGCCATCGGTTGGTGAAAAACGGCGAGGCCAGCACGGCTTGGGTCAACTCGCGCTCTACGATAGCGGGTCGCAGCATCTGGAAAACGTCGTCGATCGGAAATGAATGCTGCTCGACGAGTGAAAGCACGATACCATCGTCGGTGGCAGCCGCCTGCAACTCCCGGTCGAAGCTCACGCAAAAGCGTTTCCTGAGGGCCAAGCCCCAGGCCCGGTTAATCCTCCCGCCCCACGGAGAGTGAATCACCAGCTGCATCCCTCCGGCTTCATCGAAAAATCGCTCCGCGACAATCCGATCCTGGGTCGGCACACAGCCCAAGAGCGCGTGGGTCTGGTTCACATACTGGACGATCTGATCGGCGCCGGCGTCGGGCAGGCCGACCTCCCGCGTCAACCAAGCGATGGCGTCAGCGCCGTCGCGACGAGCCGCCACCTCTTTTCGCAAATCGGAAACCGCGGCTGATAATTCGCGGGTGCGGGCGGGCGCTTCGGCGAGCCAAAAAGGAATGCTCGGCGGCAAGCCTTTGGCGTCTTCCACCCACACTTTACCCGACGCCACCCGGCGGATGCGCCAAGAACGATTGCCCAGGAGAAAAATATCCCCCGCTAAACTCTCGATGGCGAAATCCTCATTGACTTTCCCGACCAGGGTTTCGTCGGGAAACTCAATCACGTCGTAGTCGGCCGTGTCGGGAATCGCGCCGCCGTTGGTGATGGCAGTGAGACGGGCGCCGCGCCGCGCGCGCAACACGCCATGGATTCGATCCCGATGAAGATAGGCGCTGCGCCGTCCCTTGCGGGTGGACACCCCTTCGGAAAGCATCTGCAAGACCTGTTCAAACTCCTCCGAAGTCAAATTGCGGTACTGATAGGCCCGCCGAACCGAGCGCCAGAGCGCCTGTTCGCTGATTCCTGAATCCGTCGAACGCTTTTGGTTTGCCGTCGCGTCGCTGCTTGACGCCACACTCGCCACCGTGGCCACCATCTGCTGAGCCAGGATATCCAGCGGCTTTTCCGGAATCGTTAGCCGGTCCAATTGTCCGTCTCGCACCGCACGAATCCCCGCCGCGCATTGCATTAAATCGTCGCGCGTCAGCGGATAGAAGATCCCTTTAGGTAGCGCTCCGAGCCAGTGTCCGGAGCGACCCACTCGCTGGAGCAGGATGTTCAGCGTCCGCGGCGAGCCGATGTGGCAGACGACGTCGACATGGCCGATATCGATACCGAGTTCCAGCGACGCGGTGGCGACAACCACCGGGAGCGCGCCTGATTTGAGCTTCTCCTCGACCTCGAGGCGGCCCTTGCGCGAGAGGCTGCCGTGGTGCGCGCCCACCTTGTCTTCGCCGAGCCGCTCGCTGAGTTGATGGGCAACCCGCTCCACCAACCGGCGGGTGTTGACAAACACGAGGCTGGTTCGATGGGCCTTTACCTGCGCCACGAGCTTGTCGTAAACCTCGCCCCAGATGTCGTGGGTGACGATGGCGCCCAGCTCTTGCTCCGGAAGCTCGATCCGGAGGTCCAAATCCCGTTGATGGCCCGCATCGACGATTTCACAGTCGGGTTGGCCATTCGGCAGAACGCGTTCCGTCCCGACCAGCAGCCGGGCTACATCTTCGACGGGCTTTTGGGTTGCGCTGAGACCGATGCGCTGGAGAGGTCGCTCCGTGAGCTCCTGCAAGCGTTCGAGGGACAGCGCCAAATGCGCTCCCCGCTTATCTTGGGCTACGGCGTGAATTTCATCGACAATAACGGTCTCGGCGTTTTTCAGGAATCGCCGACTTCTTTCGGCCGTCAGCAGGATATAGAGCGACTCCGGCGTGGTGATGAGAATATGAGGCGGGTTGCGGACCATCGATTGCCGCTCATGGGCCGGGGTATCCCCGGAACGCACGGCGACTCTGATGCCGGGCAAGAGAATTCCCTCCGAGTCGGCCAACCGATAGATCTCTGCCAGCGGCGTTTGAAGATTTTTCGCAATGTCATTGCCCAGCGCCTTCAGGGGGGAGATATAGACGACCTTCGTCGTTTCATCGAGCTGCCCGCTCAACGCCCGCTGAATCAAGCGGTCGATGGACCAAAGAAATGCGGCTAAGGTTTTGCCCGAGCCGGTGGGCGCGGCGATCAAGGTCGACCTGCCGGCAGCGATCGATTGCCAGCCTCTTTCCTGGGGAGGCGTAGGCTTTTGGAAGCGCTCGACAAACCAGCGCCAAACTAACGGATGGAATTCAACTTTCAAGGATGTTTCTCCAATCGGGCGGAGAGACTAAGCGTAAAGTTAAAGTTTTAACGGTTCAACAGACGGGCCAAAAGCGAATCGAGATTTACTCACTTCGAAGGCTGCGCGGCGCCTTGGATTGGAATTCCCCGCCTCTCAAGCTCTTCGACCACCGCCTTGGCGCCCGCATTGCCCTGGTTTGCCAGTTCTGCGGTTTTGGTTACCAGCGACTGAAGTTGTGTTTGCATTTTCCGCGACTCTTGCATCGGTGTTTCGAGGTTGGCCGTCAACGCACCGAGATTATTTCGTTCGAGAACCAGTTGCACGGTCTGAAACGCGAACCAGATAAATACGGAAACGATCGTCAATATCAGAGGAAGAGCCGAGCCGCTTCTCTCGGTGGGTTCGGCTGCGGTCACGTCTTGCTGTTCGGTCTCCTCTACTGCCGGCACTTCATTTTCCATCGATTTTCACTTTGCTTTGCCCGCCGGCCCAGGATTGGCGCCAAGATTGATGCCTTGAGAAGCCAGGAGACTCTTGAGTTGCTCGTCATTGTTTCTCACGGCGATGCTCGCCAAAGCCGTGACGATCTCCCGATGCAGGCCTTCCAGCTGCATGCTTTGCGCAATGAACTGTTGGCGCTGGCTCACATCGACGCGCAGCGATTCGTTGCCGAGACTCAACAAAATATTCACCGCTACTAGGATAAGCGTCAACCCCGCCAAAATGGTGAATACAGTTTTTCCTTTGTAAATCATTTTGATTTTCCGTTAATAAAAGGGCGCGCCTCGAGGTTGCGAGAGGCATTGAATTAAAAACTTGGCCGTAACTGTAAATCCACAATCCCTTAGTGGATCAAGTTGCCGATCCGCTCCCAGCGCACCCACCGATCGCCGCCATCCCACGACCAGTAGATCAAAAAGGCTTTGCCGCGCACGTCGTTCAAATCGACAAAACCCCAGAATCGACTGTCGTAACTTCGGTCTCGGTTGTCGCCCATGACAAAAATATGGTTCGCCGGAACCGTTCTAGGACCGTAATCGTCACGACTTAAAAGTCCGGCTGTCTGCGGATCGTCTCCTGCGAAATAGGCGTGAGAGTCGTCGATTTGTTTGCCGTTGATATAGATTTTTTTACCTCGGACTTCGACGGAGTCGCCGGCGACTCCGATCACCCGCTTGATAAAATCTTTTGAACGATCTTCCGGAAATATAAAAACGACGACATCGCCCCGCTGAGGTTTGGCGAAATCCACCGCGTAATCTTCCAAAAACGGGATGCGAACACCATAGGCCAATTTGTTGACGAGAATATGGTCGCCGATCTGGAGGGTCGGGATCATCGAGCCGGATGGAATCTTGAACGCCTGAACGATAAAGGTTCGGATGAACAGCGCCAAAACCAGGGCCATGATGATCGCTTCGGCATATTCTCGAAAAGTCGACTTGCTTTTGACGTTTTCTTGGGCTTCCATCGTCGTCTGTTGTTTGGCTTTCGACACCTTGTCTATAGACATACCTACTCTCCGTTTACACTTTCAAGGCCGCAAGAAACGCCTCTTGGGGAATTTCCACTTTGCCGACCTGCTTCATTCTTTTTTTCCCTTCTTTCTGCCGCTCCAGGAGCTTGCGTTTGCGCGTTATATCGCCGCCGTAGCACTTCGCGGTTACGTTCTTCCGCAGCGGCTTCACCGACTCGCGCGCGATCACTCGGCTACCGATGGCGGCCTGAACGACCACTTCGAAGAGCTGACGGGGAATCAATTGGCGCATGCGCTGCACCAGATCACGGCCCCGATAATGCGCCTTGTCGCGATGCACGATCATCGACATCGCATCCACCAAGTCGCCGTTGATCCGAACGTCCAATTTCACGAGATCCGCCGGCCGGTAACCGGCTATCTCGTAATCCATGGAAGCATAGCCGCGGCTCACCGATTTCAGCCGGTCGTAGAAATCGACGACGATCTCGTTCAACGGCAACTCATAAATTAACAATACCCTAGTCGGACCCAGATAGCGAATCTCTTTCTGGCTGCCGCGCTTTTCTTCGCAGAGATTGAGCACACTGCCGAGGAACTCTTGAGGAAGATGAATGGACGCCTCAATGACCGGTTCTTCGATCTGTTCGATGTCCCCTTCGGACGGCATTCTCACCGGGTTATCGATTTGCATTGTCTCGCCAGTAGTTTTGGTCACTCGGTAAATCACCGTGGCGGCCGTGGTGATCAGACTCAGCGCGAACTCGCGCTCGAGCCGCTCGCGCACGATGTCCATGTGCAGCAGACCCAAAAAGCCGCAGCGAAATCCGAAGCCCAACGCCTGGGAGGTTTCCGGTTCGTAAGTAAACGACGAATCGTTGAGACGGAGCTTTTCCAAAGCGTCGCGCAGATTCTGGTATTGACCGGAGTCGGTCGGATAGAGGCCACTGAAAACCATGGGCTTCATCGGCTTGAAGCCGGGCAACGGCTCATTCGCGGGCCGATCCTCCGCCGTAATCGTGTCGCCGATCCGTGTTTCCGCGACTTCTTTGATGCCCGCCATCAGAAAGCCGACTTCTCCCGCGTTCATCTCCGCCACTTCCACCGGCCCCGGGGAAAAGACTCCAAGGCGGGTGACTTCGAATGCGTTGCCGCTGAACATCATGCGGATGCGAGAACCCTTGCGCACCGATCCGTCAAAGATACGCATCATGACTACGGCGCCATGATAGGGATCGAACCAACTATCGATAATCAACGCCCGCAGCGGCCCTTCCGGGTTCCCCTTCGGCGGAGGGAACCAGTTGACGATCCCTTCGAGAATCGCTTCCGTGCCGATCCCTTCCTTGGCGCTGGCAAGAACGGCATTCGAGGCATCCAGTCCAATGACGTCCTCAATCTCCTTCTTGACCCGTTCCGGCTCCGCGCTGGGCAAATCGATCTTGTTGATGACCGGAAGAATTTCCAAGTTGTGGTCCAACGCCATATGAACGTTGGCCACCGTTTGCGCCTCGACCCCTTGGGCCGCATCGACGACCAGTAATGCGCCTTCGCAAGCTCCCAGACTGCGCGACACTTCGTAGGTAAAGTCGACGTGGCCCGGCGTGTCGATCAGATTGAGCTTGTACTCTTGGCCGTTCTTCGCGCGGTAGCGCAAACAGACCGGGCTCGCTTTGATCGTAATTCCCCGCTCCCTCTCCAGGTCCATGCTGTCGAGAATTTGATCGGTTTTCTCTCTCGCGCTCACCGCTCCCGTGAATTCCAAAAGTCGATCGGCCAGAGTGGACTTTCCATGATCGATGTGGGCGATGATGGAAAAATTTCGGATCTGTTCCGGATTCATGAAGCGCCGGCTTCCCGACAATAGGCGATGGTTTTCTTCAACCCCGACTGGAGCGTAACTTCCGGTCGCCAGCGCAAAACTTTGCCTGCGAGAGAAACATCCAAACAGCTCCGTCGCTGCTCACCGAGCTTCGCCGGCCCATGGACCGCCTTGATCTTCGATTCCAAGCCTTGTCGCAGCAATTCGCAAATCGTCACGACATCAGTCTCCCGGCCGGTGCCGATGTTGATCGGACCGACGTACGAGGCATCAAGCGCGGCGACATTGGCCCGAACGACGTCGCCCACGAAAACGTAATCCCGGGTCTGTTTACCGTCGCCATTGATGATCGGACTCTTCCCGGCAAGCAACTGCGAGATAAAAATCGCCACCACCCCTGCTTCGCCTTTACTGTTTTGCCGGGGACCGTACACGTTCGCGTATCGCAGGGCGACAAACGGCAACCCGAAGTTCAGATGGTAGTAGCCCAAATACAGTTCTCCGGTTAGCTTGCTGACCCCGTAAGGGCTCAATGGAATCGTCGGATGCTCCTCGTTGGCCGGGATGGGCTCGCGGTCGCCGTACACGGCTCCACCGGACGATGAAAAAATAACTTTCTGAACCCCTACATCTTTCGCGGTCTCAAGCAGATTGATGAAGCCGAGAATATTGACCCGCGCGTCAAACGTTGGATCGGCCACGGAACGACGCACGTCCATTTGCGCCCCGTGATGGTTCAATATGTCGGGTTTGATCTGCCGGATCAACCGGGCGGTTTTAGGCTCTGCGATATCCAAAGAGTGAACCGTGGCCCGATGATTGAGATTCTTTTCCTGACCCGTCGAAAAATCATCAATGACATGAACCTCGTGTCTCTCGTTGATGTAAGCGTCGACAATATGCGAAGCAATGAACCCCGCACCGCCGGTAACAACGATTTTCACGCCTTCGACTCCTTCAGGCGGGCACGAAAGTATTCGATGGTCTTTTGCAACCCGTCTTCGAGCTTTACTTGCGGTTCCCAAGCGAGAATTTTTTTTGCTTTGGTGATATCGGGCTGCCGAACCTGCGGATCATCCTGCGGCAGGGGCTTGTATACGATGGAACTCTGGGAACCGGTGAGATCGAGAATTTTCTTGGCAAATTGCAGGACGGTCATCTCATAGGGGTTGCCGATGTTGACCGGTAAGTGCTCTTCAGACTCCAGCAGCCGGTGGATCCCTTCGACCAGGTCGTCGATATACTGAAAGCTCCGGGTTTGTTCCCCTTCGCCGTATACCGTTAAGGGCTCCCCTTTCAAAGCCTGAGTGATGAAATTCGGCACGACCCGGCCGTCCTGCATACGCATTCGAGGTCCGTAGGTGTTGAAGATTCGGGCGATGCGGGTATTCAAGTCGTGATATCGGTGATAGGCCATCGTCATGGCCTCGGCGAAACGCTTGGCTTCATCGTAGACGCCGCGCGGACCCACGGGGTTCACGTTTCCCCAGTACTCTTCATGCTGTGGCCGTATCAGCGGATCGCCGTAAACCTCGGACGTCGACGCGAGGAGAAAAGCCGCGTTCTTGGCTTTGGCCAATCCCAGAGCGTTGTGGGTGCCGAGCGAGCCCACCTTGAGCGTGGGAATGGGAAGCTCGAGGTAATCCACCGGACTGGCCGGCGAGGCAAAATGAAGAACGTAGTCCAAAGGTTCTCGCACTTCGATATAACGGCTCACGTTGTGATCCATGAAGCGGAAGCGAGCATTTCTGGCGAAGCTCGCGATGTTTTCTTTGGCGCCGGTCGAAAAGTTATCCATGCAGATAACCTCGTGCCCTTTCTTAAGAAAACTCTCGCAAAGGTGAGAGCCGATAAAGCCCGCGCCGCCGGTAATCAAGTATCTAGCCATGATTCCGTCCTATCGAATAGTATTTAAAGCCGACCTTTTGCAGGTCTGCTGAATCATAAATATTGCGCCCGTCGAATATGACAGGATTTTTCAGCAGCTGTTTGATGCGCCGAAAATCCGGCCGGCGAAATTCATTCCACTCGGTGAGAATCAGCAGAGCCGACGCTCCGGCGAGCGCATCGTAATTTCGGTCGGTGTAGTGAATTCGATCGCCAAAGACTTTCCTCGCCTCTTCCGTCGCCTCCGGGTCAAACGCTTGGACTCGGGCGCCGGCCTTCAGAAGCTCCTCGATGACCGTGATCGACGGCGCGTCTCTCATGTCGTCCGTCCGCGGCTTAAAGGCAAGCCCCCAAACCGCAAACGTCAAACCCGAAAGATTCGCGCCAAAATGGCGTTGCACCTTCTCCACCAATATCCCCTTCTGCCGCTCATTCACTTGCTCCACCGCCTTGAGCAACAGCATCTCGGGCGCGTCTCCGCCCATGCTGATCATGGCGCGAACGTCCTTGGGAAAACACGAGCCGCCATAGCCGACACCGGGAAAGATGAAATGCGCACCGATGCGACGATCCAATCCGATGGCTCGCCGCACTTCCGATATGTCGGCCCCGGTCTTCTCGCACAGGCGTGACACTTCGTTGATGAAAGAAATTTTCGTGGCGAGCATGGCGTTGGCGGCATATTTACTCATCTCTGCGCTCCGGCTGTCCATCACGAGAATCGGATTACCGGTGCGCACGAAAGGCTCATAAAGCTCCTTAACGGACTCCATGGCTTCCGCGTCGTCGCCCCCTAACACCACGCGGTCAGGCTTCATGAAGTCATCGATGGCCGCGCCTTCTTTGAGAAACTCCGGATTAGAAATAACCGCAAACGGATGGGACGTTTCCTCCGATATCCACCGTTTGATCTGATCGGCTGTACCGACGGGCACCGTGCTCTTGGTCACGATGATTTTACGGGAATCCATGACGCGGGCGATTTCCTTCGCCGTCGCCCGCACGTACTCGAGGTTTGCTTTTCCGTTGGCTCCTTGCGGCGTCCCGACGGCAATGAAAACGATGGCGGACCTTTTGACAGCGGAGTTCAGTTCGGTCGTAAAGGATAGTCGCTGCTCCTCGGCGTTCCGCTGGACCATTTCCTCCAAACCCGGCTCGTAAATCGGCACTTTCCTTTCTTTGAGCATGGCGATCTTCCGCTCATCGATATCGACGCAGATGACGTCGTTGCCGGTCTCAGCGAAACAAGTTCCGGCGACCAAACCCACGTACCCTGTCCCGACGACAGCAAGATTCATGCGCGTTCACCCCCGTCCAAAATTTCGCCGACCACAAAAACCGGCCGGTCTTGGGATTCGTGATAGGTTCGGGCCAGCATTTCCCCCAAAAGCCCCATGGTGATGAATTGAAAACCGCTGAAGATAAGCAGCACCGCCAGCAAGAGCAACGGTCGACCTCCAATGGCCGTGCCGTAGACCAGCTTTTCGAAGCTGAGATAGGCGGCGAACAAGAATCCCACGCCGCCGCTGACAATGCCAATCGGGCCGAAAATGTGCGATGGCCGCGTGGAATAGCTGATCAAGAATTTCACCGTCAAAAGATCCAATATCACCCGCAAGGTTCGCATCATACCGTATTTCGACTTACCGCGCAGGCGCGCCCGATGATTGACCTTGAGCTCGGCAACCCGGGCGCCGCGCTCGTAGGCAATCGCGGGAATAAAGCGGTGCATTTCGCCGTAGAGCTTTAGATTCTTCGCGACGTCCTTCCGCATCACCTTTAACGTGCAGCCGTAATCATGCAGCTTCACTTGTGTCGTCCAGGAGATCAACCGATTGGCGATCACCGAAGGCAAACGGCGGCTCAGGAACGGGTCTTGGCGATTAAAGCGCCAGCCCGCCACCAAGTCGTTGCCCTCGTCCAGTTTCGCCAGCAGGGCAGGGATGTCCCGAGGATCGTTTTGCGCATCTCCGTCCATCATAGCAACGATATCGCCTTCAGCATAGGCCAGTCCGGCGGCGATCGCCGCGGTTTGGCCGAAATTTCGTTTCAAACGCACAACTTTAAGCCAGGTGTGCTGAGCGTGAAGCCGAGACAACTGGAAAAAAGTCCCGTCTTGGCTGCCATCGTCAACGACGACCATTTCGTAATTCTTTCGCAGGGGCTGCAGCACGCCGTTGATTTCGCAGATCAACGGTTCGACGTTTTCTTCCTCGTTGTATACCGGGATGACTACGGAAAGCTCCATCGGCTCAGGTGTGAAAATCCGTCAACTGGACAAAGCGCTGGTAGCGTTCCTCGATCTCCGGCAACGATGCCGTGGTCAATCGTTTCACGCCGAAGTCTTCCACGGTAAACGACGCGACCACGCAGCCATACACGATGGCGCGGCGTATTCCACGTTGGCTCTGGTCTCCGGAGCGAGCCAGTTGGCCCAAAAATCCCCCGGCGAAGGAATCGCCGGCGCCCGTGGGATCAAAGACTTCTTCCAACGGATAGGCGGGCGTGGCGAAGACGGAAGAGTCTGAGAATTGCAGCACGCCGTACTCGCCGCGCTTGATGAGCACGACCTTGGGCCCCATCTTGAGAATCGCTCTCGCGGCGCGAACGATATTGTTGTACCCACTGAGCAGGCGCGCCTCCGAATCGTTGATCACCAGCATCTCGATCCGCTGAAGCACCTTACTGAGCTCCGTCGAACTTTCGCGAATCCAGTGATCCATGGTGTCGCAAACCACCAGCCGCATGCGCCGAATCTGATTCAACACCTCCATTTGCATGACCGGGTCGATATTTCCTAAAAAAACGTACTCCGCATCGCGGTAGCGATCCGGCAGTTGCGGCACAAAACCAGAAAGGACGTTCAGGTGCAACTCCAAGGTGTCGCGCACGTTGATGTCCTCGTGATATCGCCCGCGCCAGTGAAAAGTATCGCCCCGTTCGCGTTTGATTCCTTCGAGATCGATCCCGCGCTGGGAAAAAAGATCGAGGTGCTCCTCGGGAAAATCCTGACCGATGACCCCGACGATACGAACCGGAGTAAAAAAACTCGCCGCCAGCGCGAAGTAGGAAGCCGAACCGCCCAGGATCCGCTCTGCGGAGCCGAAGGGAGTTTCGATGGAATCGAATGCCACCGTGCCGACGACCAAAACGCTCATAGATACTTACCGATAATGGGTTTCAGATTAGCACGAACGTTCTTGGGAATGCGCGTCCGCTCCGTGATGATAGCATCCTTGAGCGACGACTCACAGCCGCAGGATCGAGCATCCGACAGCGCCGTCACCACACGGCGGATCGTCCTCTGCGCCAGCTCGACGTTTTGCTGCAAGACTTTCAAGACCTGCTCGATCTCGACGTTTCCGACCGCTTCGTTCCAGCAGTCGTAATCCGTCGCCAACGCTAAGGTAGCGAAGCAAATCTCCGCTTCGCGGGCCAATTTGGCCTCCTGGATATTCGTCATGCCGATCACGGCGGCCCCCCAACCACGGTAGAGGTGAGATTCCGCCCGCGTCGAGAACTGCGGCCCTTCCATGCATAGATAAGTGCCCCGAGCATGGACTTTGGCACCCTCTTGAGTCGCGGCATTGGCAAGCTTCGCCGCGAGATCCTTGCAGAAAGGATCAGCCAAGCTCACATGCCCCACGATGCCTTTGCCGAAGAACGTGCTGGGACGCTGCGTGGTCCGGTCGATAAATTGATCGGGCACGACGACGTGGCCGGGCGCAATCTCTTCGCGCAGGCTGCCCACCGCGCTCACCGAGATGATCCGCTCGACGCCGAGTTTTTTCATAGCAAAGATGTTGGCGCGGGAATTCACTTCGGTGGGCAACCAACGATGGCCTTTGCCGTGGCGGGGCAAAAAGAGGAATCCCACTCCATCCAAGACGCCTCTGACGAATTTATCCGAAGGCTTGCCGAAAGGGGTCTTGACCTCTACCTCGCGGACATTTTCCAGCCCCGCCATCTGGTACAGACCGCTTCCGCCGATGACGCCGATGATTGATCGAGCCATCTTCCGCTAACGCGCCTCGGCTGTAAACAAAGACTGAACCTGGGGGTTCCGAAACTCTTCGCCCTGTAGTTGCCCACACGCCGCCTGGATATCGTCTCCCCTTGGCCGGCGGATATTGGTCTGGATGTTTTGTTGATGCAAGACCTGCTGGAAGCGTTCGACTTCCAAGTCGGTGGGTCTTTGAAAGCGGCTCCCGGGATGGGGGTTAAAAGGAATCAAGTTGACTTTACAGCGGATGCCTTGAAGCAGTTGGCACAACTGCCGCGCATCCTCGACCGAGTCATTGACGCCGCGTAGCAATACGTATTCGAAAGTGACGCGCTTGCGCCGCGGGATGGGCAGCGCGCGGCAAGCATCCATAAGCTCTCGTAGAGAGTATTTGCGGTTGACCGGCATGAGCTTGCCGCGAAGCTCGTCATTGGCGGCGTGAAGCGAAATGGCCAGATTGACCCGCGTCTCCTCCATCAGTCTTTGGATTTGCGGCACCAGGCCGACGGTGGAGAGCGTGATTCTCCTCGGTGAGATGCCCATGCCCCAGCTGGTATCGGTCATAATTTCCAGCGCCCGCAAAGTCTGCGTGTAATTCGCCAGTGGCTCCCCCATCCCCATCAGCACAATGTGCGTGATCCGCCGCTCACCCGCTAACGTTCGACTCGCCTCCAGGATCTGGTCGAGAATCTCGCTGGCGCTGAGGTTTCTCTTCAGACCCAACAGCGCCGTCGCACAAAACGCGCAGCCAAATCCACAGCCCGCTTGGGTCGAGACACACAAGGTAAGCCGTTTTGTTTCCGGAATTAGCACGCTTTCGATACTTTCGCCGTCGGCAAGGCCGAACAGAAATTTTTCCGTCCCGTCGAGCGATTCCTCCTTGCGCACGATTTGGGGACGGCTGATTGAGAACTCTTCATCCAGCTGCCCGCGCAACGAAGCGGACAAATTAGTCATCTCGGCGAAGGCCGTGGCACGCTTGTGAAACAACCATTGCCAGATCTGTCTGGCGCGGTAGGCGGGCTGCTGAAGCCCAACGAGCCGGGCCTCGCATTCCTGCAAACTCAGATCTTTGATATTGGGCTTCATCATTCGTCCCGCGGTAAAATACCCTAGTGTGCAATCAATACCGAAAAATCTCGTCCGGCCGAAAGAAGAAGGCGATTTCGGTGGCCGCGGTTTCCGGGCCATCGGATCCATGCACGGCGTTCTGTTCAACGTCTTTGCCGCAATCGCGACGAATCGTACCGGGCGCCGCCTTGGCAGGGTCCGTGGCTCCCATAATTTCCCGGTTTCTCATGATCGCCCCCTGCCCCTCCAACACCGAAACAAAAATGGGGCCGGAGGACATGTAAGCGCACAAGCTTGCATAGAAAGGTCTTTCTTTGTGCACCGCGTAGAACGATTGGGCCCGCTCCCGCGTGAGCCGCAGCAGTTTGCCTGCCGCAATCTTCAGCCCGGCGGATTCAAAGCGTTTGAGAATTTCTCCGATAAGGCCGCGTGAAACCGCGTCGGGTTTAATAATGGACAAGGTTCTCTCGACACTCATGACTTTCCCAGAGCCTCCTGCAACGTGCGGCCGATCAACGCTGGCGAGGTCGCCATTCGAATTCCGGCCTGTTTCATTGCCTCAATCTTTTCGCGTGCGGTTCCTTTCCCTCCGGATATGATCGCCCCGGCATGTCCCATTCTTTTGCCGGGCGGAGCGGTCTGGCCGGCGATAAATCCGACGACGGGTTTTTTCATATTTGCCTTGATCCAGGCTGCCGCTTCCTCTTCAGCGCTGCCGCCGATTTCGCCGATCATCACCACAGCTTCAGTCGCCGCATCACGGTTGAACAGCTCCAGCACATCAACAAACTCCAACCCGTGCACCGGATCGCCGCCGATTCCCACGCAACTGGACTGCCCCAACCCGAGACGGGTCAACTGGTCCACCGCCTCGTAGGTCAAGGTTCCGCTGCGGGAAACAACGCCGATGCTTCCCGGACGGTGGATGTGCCCCGGCATAATGCCGATCTTGCACTCTCCGGGAGTGATCACGCCCGGACAGTTAGGTCCGAGCAGCCGGGAACTCTTTGCCGCGAGATACTCCTTCACGCGAACCATGTCCCGAACCGGGATTCCCTCCGTGATGCAGATGATCAGCGGGAGACCCGCATCCGCCGCTTCCATGATCGCATCCGCAGCAAACGGCGGCGGCACGTAAATGACCGTGGCGTTCGCGCCGGTTTCGGCAACCGCGCGCCCAACCGTGTCGAAGATCGGAATGGCGTCAAACGAGCTGCCGCCTTTCCCGGGTGTTACGCCGGCGACCATTTGCGTGCCGTATTCTTTGCATGCCCGCGTGTGGAATTGGCCCGTGGCGCCGGTGATACCCTGGGTCAAAACGCGAGTTTCTTGGTTAACTAGAACCGCCATATTACATTTTTGATTTTATTGCTCCGACGATTTTTTCCGCCGCTTCCGCCATCGTCTCCGCAGAAATGATCGGCAAACCGGAATCCGCAAGAATCTTTTTCCCGATATCGACGTTGGTTCCCTGCATTCTGACGACTAACGGAACGTTGACTTTCAACTCGCGGGCTGCGTCTACGACACCTTGGGCCAGAACATCGCAGCGCATGATGCCGCCAAAGATGTTGATCAGAACTCCCCGGACGCGGGCGTCGGCGAGCAGGATCTTGAAAGCCTGCGCGACTTTTTCCTGGTTCGCCCCGCCGCCGACATCTAGAAAGTTGGCCGGCTCTCCGCCGCAAAGTTTAATGATGTCCATGGTCGCCATCGCCAGCCCGGCGCCGTTGACCATGCACGCAATGTTGCCATCGAGCGATATATACGAGAGATCATATTTGCTCGCCTCGATCTCGCGCGGGTCCTCCTCATGAAGATCGCGCAGGGCCAAAATCTCCTTCTGCCGGAAAAAAGCGTTGCTGTCGAAATTCATCTTGGCGTCGAGCGCGATCACCTGACCTTCTTTGGTCAGGACGAGCGGATTGATCTCGGCAAGCGAGCAGTCACATTCGTCGAAGGCGCGGTATAACGCCTGCATCATCGCGGTAAGCTTGCCGACCGACTCGGCGGGCATGCCCAGGGCAAAGGCGAGCTTACGGCACTGAAACGGCAACAGGCCCACGGCGGGATCGATCAGTTCCTTGAGAATTTTCTCGGGGTTTTTGGCGGCGACCTCTTCGATTTCCACGCCGCCCTCGGCAGAGCAGATCACCGCTATCCGCGATTGGGCGCGGTCCAGAACCATGCCTAAGTAAAGCTCGCGGTCGATGTTCAAGCCCTGTTCGATCAAGACTTTTCTGACCTGGCGCCCCTCGGGTCCGGTCTGGTGCGTCACCAGGTTCTTGCCCAAAATTTCCGCGGCTTTTTTCTCGGCATCCGCAGGATCACGGGCGAGCTTGACTCCGCCCGCCTTCCCGCGCCCGCCCGCATGAATCTGCGCCTTCACGACGCAACGGCCGCCAAGTTCAACGGCGGCGCCTCGCGCCTCTTGCGGCGTGGACACAACCTTTCCCAGTGGCACGGGAACGCCGTAGCGCTTGAGCAGCTCCTTGGCCTGGTATTCGTGAATGTTCATGCTGTCTTAGCCATAATAAAGTGAGACCCTGAGACTAAACCATTAGCCTCAGGGTCTCAAGGTTTCCGCAACTGAAAATGGCTTACGCAACGCCCAAAATTCGGTCCATCGACTGAACTATGTCTTTGACATGATTGAGCGATTCATCGAACGCTTTCTTGTCGGTGGCACTAAGATGGATGTCGATAATTTTCTCGACGCCGCCGGCTCCGATCATCACGGGAACGCAGAAATAATAGCCGTTGACTCCATATTCACCCTCCAGCAGGGCGGCGCAGGGAAGAATTTCTTTTTTGTCGAACAAGTAAGCTTCAGCCATGCGCACGGCAGCCGACGCCGGCGAGTAATAGGCGGACCCGGTCTTAAGTAGCGCCACGATCTCACCGCCGGCATTTCGCACCCGCGCTTCGATCTCATCGAGCCGTTTTGCGGGAATCAATTTCTCTACCGGCACGCCGGAGATCAGACAACTGCTGCGCACCGGCACCATATCGTCGCCGTGCCCGCCGAGAACAAGCGCCGCCACGCTCGACACGGAAACGTTCAGCTCCTGCGCGACAAAAGTGCGATAGCGAGAGGAGTCCAAGATCCCCGATTGACCGACAACTCGATTCTTGGGAAACCCGGTGACTCGCTTCATCAAAGTGACCATTGCGTCTAACGGGTTGGTGATCACGATGACCAAGGAATCGGGCGCGTACTTCTTAATGCCCTCGCCTACCTGGCCAAGGATTTTCGCGTTGGTTCCTAGCAGATCATCCCGGCTCATGCCGGGTTTACGCGCGATGCCGGCCGTGACGATGCAAACATCGGCGCCAGCGATGTCTTCATATTGGGTCGTTCCAAGGCACTTGCCGTCGAAATTCTCAATGGGCCCGGATTGCAACAAATCCAACGCCTTTCCCTGTGGCAGACCGTCAATTACGTCGTAAAGGACCACGTCTCCCAAACCTTTAAGCAAACATAGATGGGCCATGGTGCCGCCGATATTACCCGCTCCAATTAAGGCGATCTTCTTCCGTGCCACTGTTATCCCCCTTTCCTTCATTACATATTGGCTATGATAGCACCGCCAAATCCAGAGCAGCTCACAAGCTTTGCGCCGGGCATCAACCGCTCGAAATCATAGGTGACGGTCTTATTGCCAATGGCTCCTTCCAGCCCCTTGACGATGAGGTCGGCGGCTTCCGTCCAGCCCATGTAGCGGAGCATCATCTCGCCGGACAGGATGACCGAGCCCGGATTGACTTTGTCCAAGTCGGCGTATTTCGGCGCGGTGCCGTGGGTCGCCTCGAATATCGCGTGTCCGCTGTCGTAATTGATGTTCGCTCCGGGGGCGATGCCGATGCCGCCCACCTGCGCGGCGAGCGCGTCGGAGAGATAGTCGCCGTTCAAGTTCATGGTGGCGATCACGTCGTAGTCCTTCGGACGGATGAGAACGAACTGCAAAGTCACGTCGGCGATGGAGTCTTTAAGCAGCAGTTTCGCTTTCCACTTGCCGTCACCATGGGTCGGCCAGAGCTTCAGCGCCGCTTCCACTTCTTTTTTGATGTCAGTCTGTTGGTCGGGAGACATCATGTCGAAGCCAGGGTCAATCATCTTGGCATTGTCTTCCACGCTCAGGTTTGCGTTCTGCTCTTTGTTGCCCAGAATCCAGGTCTCGCGCTCCGTGACGACGTCATTACGGAACTCCCGCTTGGCGAGGGCGTAAGCCCATTCCATGAAGGCGCCTTCGGTGTACTTCATGATGTTGCCCTTGTGAACGATATTCATGTTTTTGCGCTTGTTCGCCAGCGCCCACTTGATCGCAGCGCGGATCAGCCGCTCCGTGCCCTCGACGGAAACCGGTTTGAGCGCGATACCCGCCGTATTAGGGAAACGAATCTTGGCATATTCTTTGGGAAAGTTTTCTTTGAGCAACGCCCTGAACTTTTTATTCTCTTCGGTTCCGTTGATGAACTCGATACCCGTGTAAATGTCTTCCGTGTTCTCACGGAAAACCACCATGTCCACGTATTCAGGATGTTTAACCGGCGATGGCACGCCATTGTAGTAACGCACCGGGCGCAGGCAAACGTACAGGTCAAGCAACTTGCGGAGCGCCACGTTCAATGAACGAAAGCCTCCTCCGATCGGAGTGGTGAGCGGTCCCTTGATTCCCACCAGAAATTCCGTGAACGCCTCGACGGTTTCATCCGGCAGCCAGTTGTTGAACATTTTGAAGGACTTCTCGCCGGCGTACACTTCCATCCAGCGGATTTTGCGTTTGCCCTGGTAGGCCTTCTCCACCGCCGCGTCGAACACGCGCACCGAAGCGCGCCAAATGTCGCGGCCGGTGCCGTCGCCCTCGATGAATGGGATGATTGGATTGTCCGGCACCTTCAGCTCCTTGTTTGCCGACATGGTTATTTTCGCGCCGTCCTTCGGGACCTTCACAACCTTGTATTCAGCCATAGCCTCCTCACGTGTAAAAATAGCCTAAGGGCCTGTCAGAAATTTCTCTCTGCCCTTAGGCTATTTCTTCAACAAAATTGTTTGAACTCGTTGAAATTTAGCCGATTAACCAGGGAGAGTCAAGGAGGAGTTATTTCATCATTCTTCTTTGGTTCCAACCACTTCTCCAGGTAACGCGCCGCCACATCGCGCCCTCCCAAACCAAACGCCAAGGCGAGCGCCAGGCAAACCGCGCCGAAGACCAAAATGAACGCCCATATGACGATTTCAGAGGCGATGTCCAAGATTTCAAAGATGCCCGCGACCACAAAAATGACGGTCCCCACGTAGGCCGCGCGACCGATGGCGGTCGCTTGTTGCAATCCCGCATTGGCACAGGAAGTCCGGGTAACCGTCTCGAGAAAATTCGCGAAATAGAGTCCAAGAATCAGCACGACCAGGGCGGCGACAATTTTTGGAATATATAAATAAATGGTGTGCAGCGTATCCGTAGCGCCGCTGAGGTTAAGCGTCTCCAACGTGGTCACAATGGCGATCAAGAAGAGAAACCAAAAAACCAGAAGTCCAAGTATGTCTGAGGGTGTCTGTTTGATGCCGCCGCGCTCAAGCACCTGCTTGATCCCTACACGATCGGCGAGCAGATCGAACTGACAAACCTTGAGAATGCGAACGACAATTCTCTTGATGACGTTGCATAGGACCCAGCCGACCAAAATGATGGCGACTGAAAACAAGAGATTTGGCAAGAAGACCGCTATTTTTGTTACAAACGCGTCCCAAAATCCGGTGACAGTAACCACGGGATTCATAATTCCTCCTTGGTCGATTGTCGAATGGTTGAGCAATATACATAGGGGACCGGTGTCTAGATTGTCAACCTTATGACCGACGGCGAACAAATTGCGCGCAGCCGGCCTTGAATCCGCATTCATCGACAACTATATTCGGCATCACTTCAAAAGACTTTGCGTTCTTAGGAAGCACACATTGCAACTAGCGGCTCGTCATCTGTCTAAAGCCTACGGATATTTTTGGGCGCTCAGGGATGTCAATTTGAATATAGCCGCGGGTGAATGCGTAGCGTTGCTCGGACCCAATGGCGCAGGCAAGACGACCCTTCTCAAACTTCTAGCAGGCCTTATCTATCCAACGTCCGGCGAGATCCAAATAAATGGCACAGCCCTTTCCCGGACATCCACCACGCTCCGGTCCACCATCGGATTTTTGGCTCCCGGCGAGCATCTTTACGATACTCTCACGGTGCGTGAGAACTTGGATTTCTTTACCGCTCTCTACGATAAGAACATCGAGGGCTCCGCTATCGCAAGCACGTTGAATGCCGTCGGACTGCAGCGGTGGTCGGGAGCATATGTCGCCGCGCTCTCCAGCGGCATGAAGTTTCGGCTGTCCATCGCCAAATGGCAACTGCTCGAACCCGGGCTTTTGCTCTTGGATGAACCCTACGGCGTTCTGGATGGAAGCGGCATCGATCTGCTGGAGAATTTTCTACAAGCACAGTGCCGCAAGGGCAGCGTCGTCGTGATCGCATCGCATCACATCTCACGCGTTATGCAACTCTGCGACCGCGCCCTCATACTGCATCAGGGAAAACTCACTTTTGACGAGCCGCGCCAGCAACCGTGGGACAGTTTCCATCGCGCCTTCAGCGAATTTTTACCGCGCGGACCGTCATGAGAATCTTGAAACAAACCTTTTTGCTGCTGCGGAAAGATCTCCTCTTGGAAACGCGCCGCCGAGAGAGCCTGCTGACGATGTTCTTTTTTGGCACCTTGCTCCTTTTCGTTTTTCACTTTTCCTTCGACCTCACCCCGGAGAGAGTTGCCGAAATGGCGCCCGCGCTGCTCTGGTTGGCATTTCTTTTCACCGGAACCCTGGGTCTGGCCCAACTCTTCGAAGCCGAACGAAGCAATCACTGTCTTGACGCCCTTTTGTTGTCCCCCATGGACCGGGGCGCGCTTTTTCTCGCCAAAGTCTGTTTCAATATTACTTTGATGGTTCTGGTCGAAATCGTCGTCATTCCCCTCTTCTGGATTCTCTTCAACTTGCGATCATGGGAGCTGATCCCGCTGCTCTTCTTGATGGCGTTGTTAGGCACCATCGGATTCTGCGTTTTGGGGACATTGCTTTCCGCTGTGACTTTGAAAGCCCGGGCCCGGGAGCTCTTGCTCCCGCTGATTCTTTTTCCGCTGATGGTTCCGGTCATCTTGGCAACGATACGTTGCATGGAAAGCGTCCTGCGCGCCGGAGCAATCGGCGATGCCGCCCCATGGTTGCGTCTTTTGATAGGATTTGATGTGATATTTCTGACTTTGGGCGTTTTGATTTTCGATTGGGTCATCGACGTCTAGCCGGAAGAATTCATGAATCGAGGAAAGGCCGGGACATCCTGTTCGAACGAGAAGATCGCGAGTTGGAGTATTGGAGTGAAGGAGTATCGGCCGAATGGGATACGCGATAGTCTCAAAGCCACCACTCCCATACCCCAGTGCCGCAGCACTCCGTAGGACCCCTTTCGGAAGATTCCGCGTTAATAATCACGAACATGCAGCAAAGCATGGCAAGAGAAAGAAAAGGCTATTTGGGAGCGCTCGCTTTAATTCTGGTCATCGTCGGTCTCTACTGGGGACTCATCCAAGCTCCCCCGGATGCCTATCAAGGCGAAGTGCAACGCATCATGTATCTGCACATCCCGAGTATCCTTACCGCTTATCTCTCTTTTTTTCTCGTCTTTGTCGGCAGCTGCCTGTACTTATGGAAAAGAGAAAAACGGGATGATATTCTCGCTTACTCCGCAGCTGAGATCGGCGTTCTTTTTACCGCCCTCACGATCACCGAGGGCTCCATATGGGGGCGGCCTACCTGGGGCGTCTGGTGGACTTGGGATGCTCGGTTAACGCTGACGGCAATATTACTGTTGATTTTTGTGGGTTATCTCATGCTCCGTTCTCTGGTTGAGGAAGAAAATCGCGCGGCCTCGTCGGCCGCCATCTTGGGGATCATCGGTTTTCTGGATATTCCACTGATCCATATGTCGGTCTATTGGTGGCGCACGTTGCATCAGCCACCGTCTATTTTAAGACCGGACAAGGCGCCCTGGGAGAATATCCAGTGGCCCTTGTTAACGCCTCTCTTAATCAACGTTGTCGCATTCTTTCTCTTCTATTTTTATCTCCTTTCGCTCCGTTTTCGCCTCGGCGAGATCACGGAGGAGATCAAGACCCGACGGATGAATCGAGTCGACTGATGGGTAGATGGGGATTTGTTTTTCTGGCTTATGGAATCGTCTGGGGCGCGCTGTTGTTGTACCTCTTTTCGTTAAAGCGACGCTTTCGCCGAGCGGAAACCGAGCTCACCCAGTTACGTTCCGCCGAGGAATCACAGAGTCATGCGAAGAAATAGACGTTTTCTTATCGGTGGGCTGATCATTCTCGGCGCGCTGTCCTACATCATTTACGGCGGCGCGAAGGAAGCGATCGTATACTTTCGGACTCCCTCGGAAGTAAAAGCGAGCGGCAACACTTTCACGAACCAATTCTTACGAATGGGAGGCATGGTCGTCAAAGGCTCCCTCCAGAAGGACGCTAAGAACCTTACCTACCGCTTTGAGCTCACCGATGGCACCGCTTCCATTCCGGTTTTTTTCCGCGGCGTGCCGCCGGATCTTTTTGCCGACGGCAAAGGAGCGGTGGTCGAAGGTAGAATCGGCGGCGACGGTGTCTTCCAGGCAACGACGATCATGGCCAAACATTCCGAAGAATACAGCCCGCCTCCGGACAGTAAAGTCGCCTATCCGCACAGTTTCGTTCCCGGCAAGGAACCGCAATCGAAGTGACCTCACTTATCGGCCATACCAGCATCCTCCTGGCCCTTTTGCTGGCGCTCTTGGGGGTCATCATTCCGATCATCGGCTCGCGCAGCGACGATGATCGATATTTTGCATTCACTCGGCTAGCTATTTTGGGACAGTTCGTTCTCGTCACCTTGGCCGCGTCGGCATTGATCTACGGTTTGGTAACAACCGATTTTTCCATCAAGTATGTCGCCTTCAATACCACCCGCGCGACCCCGGTCTATTACCGGATCACGGGCTTATGGGGCGCCTTGGAAGGCTCGCTGCTTTTATGGGAGTGGCTGCTGATTATCTTTTCCTGGATCGTCGCGTGGATCTATCGCGACCGGCACCGCGAGCTGATGCCGTGGGTGCTGATGATCTTTTCAATCGTCTCGGCCTTTTTTCTCGGCGTGGTCAGTTTCGTCTCGAATCCCTTTGAAACAATTTTCCCCGTACCCGTGGATGGTCGCGGCCTGAACCCCTTGCTGGAAGACGCGAACATGATGACCCATCCGCCGCTCTTGTATACGGGTTTCGTCGGGCTCACGGTTCCCTACGCTTTCGCCATGGCCGCCCTGATCAAGGGAAAACTGGATGAAGCGTGGATCGTCACCACGCGCCGCTGGACCATTACCGCATGGTTTTTTCTAACCATGGGCAATCTCGTCGGCGCCTGGTGGTCTTATCATGTCCTGGGTTGGGGCGGTTACTGGGCCTGGGATCCGGTGGAAAACGCCGCGTTTATGCCTTGGCTGCCGGCGACCGCGTTTCTCCACTCCGTGCAAGTGCAAGAGCGCCGTCGCATGCTCAAGGTTTGGAACCTCTCGCTAATCATAATCGCCTTCA
Organism: Deltaproteobacteria bacterium; assembly: GCA_005879605.1. Lineage (GTDB taxonomy): Bacteria > Desulfobacterota > Binatia > UBA9968 > UBA9968 > DP-1. The sequence goes on along the minus strand of VBKE01000004.1, from coordinate 5,654 downwards.
GCCTGACCATCTTCGGCACTTTTTTAACTCGCTCTGGAATTCTTTCTTCCATCCATGCCTTTTCCTCCGGACCGGTGGGCGGTGTCTTTCTGGCTTTTCTCTCCTTGGTTCTGCTGTGTTCATTCGGTTTGCTCGCCTATCGCTCCGACCAACTCAAAGGACAGCCGGAACTCGATTCGATGGTGAGCCGCGAGTCGGCATTTCTCTTGAACAACATCGTTCTGGTCTCCGCGTTGTTCACTATTTTTCTCGGCACGATCTTCCCGTTACTCTCGGAAGCGGTGGCCGGCGTCCAGGTGAGTGTCGGCGCCCCCTATTTTAATTCGGTCACCGTGCCGCTCTTTCTCTTATTGGTCTTTCTCATGGGTGTCGGGCCCATCATCGCGTGGCGCAAAGCGTCATGGGATAATTTCAAACGCAACTTTCTCTGGCCCGCGGCCGGGTCGCTGGTCATTTCCGGGATTTTGTTCGGGTGGAAGGTTCGCGACTTTTTGCCGCTCCTCGGTTTTACCCTGCTGTCCTTCGTGGTCCTGACGATTATCTACGACACCACCTTGGCCTTGCGTGCCCGTCGCCGCATCGCCGGCGAAGGCATCCTGGGCGGGTTAATCACTCTGGCGCGTCGCAACCAGCGCCGCTACGGCGGACTCGTCGTCCATCTCGGGGTGGTGCTGATTATCATGGGGATTGCGGGTTCCATGTCATACAGCCTCGAGCGTGAAGCAACACTTGGCCTGAAGGAACGTTTGGCGATTGGCCATTATCTCGTTCAATTCGAAGGTCTCAAGGGGGCGCAGCAGCCCACTCACTTTCGCGTCGAGGGCGCATTCAGAGTTTTTAACGGCGGCGATGAAGTGGGCGTATTATCTCCCGCTCTTAAATTTTTCCCAACCCAGCAATCACCGGTGGGGCGGGCGGTCCACCGAAGCACCATCAGCGATGATCTCTATCTCATCCTTTCAGGATTCAGCGATCTGGACAAGAACCAGGCGACGCTCAAGGTGCTGGTTCGTCCTTTGGTGATCTGGATCTGGATCGGCGGTTTCGTCATCATTTTGGGGACGCTGATCTCGATCTCCCCGCTGGGAAAAATATCCCCGCAGGAAACATGAAATGGCTTGGCGCCGTCTCATCCTAACGATTCTCATCATTGCGCCCTTTCTTTGGCTGCTGGCTTACGGTTTTACTCGCGACTCACGCTACATCAAGTCACCGTTGCTCGCCAAACCGGCATCGCCGTTCGCCGTGACTCTCTTTGACGGGCGGAAGATCACGCTCAACGATTTACGCGGCAAAGCGGTATTTCTGAACTTCTGGGCTTCCTGGTGCCCACCCTGCCGCGCGGAAGCGAGAGATTTGGAAGTCGGATGGCAAAAGGTCAAAGACAAAAACATGATCTTTCTCGGCGTCGCGCTGCAAGACACGGAAAAGGACTCGCGTGCCTTTCTCGAGGAATTCGGCATCACGTACCCCAACGGCACCGACGCGTCTGGAAAAATGGCCGTCGATTTCGGCGTCTGGGGCATTCCCGAGAGCTTTTTCATCGACCCCCAGGGCCGCATTACGTACAAGCACGTTGGCGGGATCAAGGCCCAGGTCGCCGCGGCAAAACTAGAGGAAGCTCTAAAGGGCATTGTGAGCGCGCAGGAAGGAAAAGGCGACTATCAGTCGATCCATTGAGACAAAACATGCTAATGCTGTTTCGACAAAACCTGCTGCTTCTTAAACGACGCATCCGACAGCGACTCCGTGTCCTTTTGAATGAGAGCCCGTCACGCTCACCTGAATTGTCTCCCGTCGATGGCAGAGAATTGATTTCTCCTCTTTGGAAAAGAGGGGCTAGGGGAGATTTTCGCAGTCGCCCACGGTTTCACATCCCCGAAAAAATCCCCCTCAATCCCCCTTTTCCAAAGGGGGAAACTTCTGCTCGCGCTTCTACGTCCTCAATTACTACGATACGGTCTTTCCAGGGAGAGGGGGCAGAAAACCTAACCGCGGGCGGAAGGCTCACTGACTTTTCCTTATCGCCTGGTGCCAGAACGACAGCACATTGCCTGCGTCGCCACTATCAAAAGACCATCGCATTAGGACTAATTATCGCGTGGCTGCTTGTCCTCGGGAAACCGATCTTCGCGGCCCCGGCGCCTGACCTGGAGGAACAAACCCGAGCCATCGCGACGGAGCTTCGCTGCGTCGTCTGTCAAAACCTTTCCGTCGCCGACTCCCCGTCCGAGATGGCGCAGCAAATGCGCGGGGTGGTTCGCGACCAACTTCGCGAGGGTAAGACACCGCAAGAGATCAAAAACTATTTCGTCTCCAAGTACGGCGAATGGGTCCTCCTGAAGCCGGAAAAATCGGGATTCAGTCTCTTGGTTTGGGTCGTACCGTTTGTGGTTTTGATTGCCGGGCTCCTGCTCGGAATATTATTCATGCGCCGGTGGTCCACGAACAAAGGCAAGCCTGAAGCCAAGCCCATCGATTCAGCTTTGCTGGCGCGAGTGCGCAATGAAGCCACGATGACCGATACGGTGGCATTGGATCTCGAAGACTCCACCCCCGCATCTCAATTGCTCCAAGAGCGAGCTCGATTGTACGCTGACCTGAGAGAACTCGAATTCGATTATCAGGCAGGCAAACTTTCCGAGACCGACTACACGGGATTGCGTCAGGACATCGAACTCAAAGCCGCTACGGTCTTACAACAAATGGATGAGTTATCTCAGAAAACACCTCCGGTCAAAGCTGTGGAAAAAAGAAAATCGCCTTCCCGATCGGCTACGCCCGCAGGCGGGCAAGGCGGGAGCTCGCGCGGATGGCAGCTTGTTGCCGGCGGCGCTTTTTTACTGATTTTCGGTCTAGTCCTCGGTATTGCTCTGACGAAATCGTTGCGCCCGCGCAGTTCAGAGCAGGATACCGTCACGGGCGATTTTCTTACCGGTACAGGAACTAGCGGGAGTGAGGCTTCCTCGCAACTTCAACAAGGAAAGGCCGCCTTTGCAAAACAAGACTGGCCCAAAGCGATCGAAGCGTTCAAGAATGTACTTGCTGCAGATCCGAATCAACCCGAAGCGCATGCCTACATGGGCTTCATACTCGTTCAAGCGGGCCACGCCGACGGTGCACTGATGGCTTTCGATAAAGCTCTTTCGGTAGCGCCTAATATGCCCATGGCACTTTGGGGTAAGGGCATGACGCTCTACCAAGCGAAACAGGACTACGCCGCCGCCAGACCGGTGCTGGAGAAACTCCTTCAGATCATGCCAGCCGGTCAGGAAAGAGGCGAGATTGAAAAGGTCTTAGCGGAGATTCCGGAGGCCGGTCAGAAAGGACGACCCGCGCAGCAAACTGCGTCATCCGCGACCAACGACTCCGACCAGATAACCGGAAAGATTACGCTCGATCCAAAGTTAAAGGCAAATATTGATAGCCAAGCTGCTCTCTTTATTATTGCTCGTTCCGCAGGAGCGGCTGTCGGTCCGCCGCTCGCTGTAAAGAAAATCGATCGGCCGGTTTTTCCGCTCTCCTACTCCCTCAGCGCGGAGAACGTCATGATGCAAGGAAGACCTTTCTCGGGCAAAGTGACGATCACCGTCCGCCTCGACAAGGACGGCAATCCGACCACGCGTCAGCCCGGAGACCTGACCGGCGAATATAAAAAAAATCCCGTCGATGTTGGCTCGAAAAACGTCGATATCGTGCTCGATCAGGTCTCTAAGTAGACGGCAAGTTCTCGCTCACCTGTGGTGAGGGCGGGAGTGCCGATCGCCAATAGGAATTTCCACCTACTTCTTTGCGCCGACGCCATCGGGACCGCGTCCCTAGATCCTCCCAGCGACACCCGCAGCCCACGCTCTCCGCTTTAGAAACCTTGTAACTGCTGTTGACACCTGAAAATAGTTTCAGTATATACAGCGTGCTTGCTGCGCTGACCGCCCGGCGAAAAGATCTATGACTACGGTTCGTCGTAGATATTTCAAGAGGAGGTTCAAACCGTTTAAATCGTTCAAGACGTTCAAAGGTCGCAGAAAAAGGAGGGCTCTATGGAGAATTCCACTGCAAGAAGGTTAGCTGACTACGTGTTGAAGGGGCCGAACCGAGCCTCGCAAGGGGCCGTACTAATCTCCTCTCTTTCAAGCGCACCGAAACCAAAGTTGCTCGACCGCGTGCGCGACGCGATCCGGACGCGGCATTACAGCTACCGCACGGAGAAGGCGTACGTGCATTGGATCAAACGGTTCATCTTCTTCCACAACAAACGACACCCAATTGAGATGGGAGAACCGGAGGTCGCACGGTTTCTTTCAAGCTTGGCCAGCGATGGCCACGTCAGCGCATCCACGCAGAACCAGGCATTTAACGCGCTTTTATTTCTTTATAAAGAAGTACTGGGCAAAAAGATCGGACTTATCGACGGGGTCGTGCGCGCAAAGAGTCCGCAGAGACTGCCGGTCGTGCTCACGAAAGAAGAAGTCAAGAAAGTGATCGATCACATGAACGGTTTGCCACGTTTGATGGCGTTTCTCCTCTACGGCGGTGGATTGCGGCTGATGGAGTGCTGTCATCTCCGGGTCAAAGATATCGACTTTTCACGCAACGAGATCGTCGTTCGAGCCGGCAAAGGTGATAAAGATCGTCACACGATGCTGCCGATCGCGATCAAGGAGTCCCTTCGCAGACATATCGAGTCGAATCGAGGCCAACATCAAGAAGATATTAAGAAAGGACTTGGTCGCGTCGCTTTGACGAATGCTTTGGACCGCAAATACCCGAACGCGGGTCGAGAATGGACATGGCAGTGGGTTTTTCCCGCTCCCCATTCCCTACACCGATCGGGTTACTGGCGAGAAGCGCCGGCACCATCTTCACGAATCCGTGTTGCAGAAGGCGGTTAAAGACGCCGTACAGAAAGCGGGGATACCCAAGCCGGCAAGCCCGCACACGTTTCGGCATTCTTTTGCGACCCATCTACTTGAGGATGGATACGATATTAGAACCGTCCAAGAGCTACTGGGTCATAGCGATGTCAGTACGACGATGGTCTACACCCATGTATTGAATCGAGGTGGACGGGGAGTACGTAGCCCAGCTGACAGTTTGGGGTCGGTACTAGACTCCGGACTCAGAGGATTCTGAATATACGGAAGCAGCTTTCGGCCTTTGTCGGATTGGGTCATCACAGGAGACTTTACAAATCATCGTCCCCATTGTAAAAGCAGTCCAAGTGACAGCGACGCGAACCGTAATATACAGAAGTAATGCAGTTCTATACGGAACTAGATAATCTTGGTTAGGCATCACATCACGAATCGAGATTGAGTCTTTCCGTATGGATATTACGAGCTGCACCAAGGCTGACTACGATCAGATTGTTACCCACATCCAGGAATTCTGGGGCAGCGACCGCACGCTCAACCTTCACCATCCCATGTTTGTGTACGAGTTCGGTAACTCGGCCTACATCATCAAAGATGACAACCAGGTTGCCGCCTACCTCTTTGGCTTCATCTCACAGACGGAGCCTACTGCCTACGTCCATCTCGTAGGAGTCAGAGAGCGGTACCGGCGGCGAGGCCTGGCGCGTCGCCTCTACGATCATTTTGTGAGGTTCGCCCTCATTCAGGGCTGTACAGAGCTGAAAGCCATCACAACGCCGG
>VBKE01000105.1 GCA_005879605.1 Deltaproteobacteria bacterium | reverse complement strand
AAGAGAACCCTCACATACACTTTGTGTTCGCCGATGATTATTTTGTTGATGAAGCAGATCAAATTCTGGGTGTGGTCAAAAGAGGTCCGATAGAGCAGTTGGCGGCAGTGAGTTGCCTGGGAGGCGGCTTCCTCTATACGCGTAGCGTATATGAAAAGGTGGGTCCTTACAACGAGCGAGCATTTCTGGCCGAGGATTATGACTACTGGCTACGCGTGTCAGCCTACTTCACTCTGGCTCACTTGGGTCGCCCTCTGTTCTATTACAGACAACATCCGGAGTCGCTGACGAGCCGATACGGCGGAGGAGAGACGATCGAAGCCGCTGTGGCCGTGCAACGACAGGTCTCTGCCAAGAATTTATGGAGAAATCGGGTGCTGCTCAGTCAGGGCCATCTGAAAGCTGCATCCGCCTTTTATGAGACGAACAGGCGGACATCAGCAGCACGTAATACCCTTTGGGGTATCGCCCTCAATCCCAAGTGTCTTTTAAATCGCCATGCTCAATTTCTCGTGGCCGGGCTATGTCTTGGTCAGAGCGGGCTTCGCATCCTAGTACGATTGAAGCATGCCATACGGCGCATTGCACTCCATGGTCGCTTGCTAGATTAGAGATCGATTGCACGGAATCGTGGCTGGGGATCTGAATACCTCATCAATGATCTCGATTCTCAAACCAACGGTGGCGTGTGCTCACTATTCTGCCTGACGGCAGAGAGCCGTTATTTTCTACTTGTTTATGCGAAACGCATCGATTAGGACACTAGTAAAAGCGGTACTCCCTAGACGAACTCGCGATTGGATCAGCGCACAACAGCGGCGATTGAATTGTTGGCCGCCAGTAGGATAGGTGTGGTTTGGGTCCTTGCGGCGGCTCCAGCCCGTCAGCCGAACGTTCGGTATGGACCGCGGAGTAAGCATCGACCGGTACTACATTGAGGATTTTTTAACACGACACGCGCTAGACATTCATGGGTGTGTATTAGAAATCGCTAATAGCGATTACACAAGGCGGTTCGGTGACGGCCGTGTTATTAAATCCGAGGTGCTTCATGTTCACGAGGGAAACCCGAGAGCGACCATTGTTGCGGATTTGGCTTCCGGGAACCAGATCGCGTCCAACAGTTTTGACTGCATTATTCTAACTCAGACTTTGCAATTCATTTATGACGTGCGGGCAGCGATTTTTACCCTGTATCGAATACTGAAGCCAGGTGGAATTCTATTGGCAACGTTGCCGGGCATCAGCCAGATAAGCCGCTACGATATGGATCGCTGGGGCGAGTACTGGCGATTCACAACGCTCTCCGCGCGAAGATCTTTTGAAGAAGTATTCTCGCCCACGAAACTCACTATCGAAAGCTATGGCAACGTCCTTGCCGCCACTGCTTTCCTACACGGTGTGGCCGAAGGGGAACTGCGCCGCGCCGAACTTAACTATCATGATCCTGATTACGAGGTACTGATCACGGTCAGAGCAATAAAGCCCAACTGACGTTTATGACGATCCCGGGCATCGATAGAGTGCGGCGGACCGCTCGGCGGGTGACAAACATGTTCGTATCCCGCGCAATGATATTACTCTATCACCGAGTCGCCGAATTGCCGCAAGATCCCCAATTGCTGTGCGTCAGCCCGAGTCATTTTATCGAGCACTTGCAAGTCATTCGCCGGTGGGGCCGCACGATCCAGCTCGGGAAGCTCGATCAAGCTTTGCAGGGCGTCGATCGACGACGTCACATGATTATCGTGACTTTTGACGATGGCTACGCCGATAATCTCTACAATGCCAAACCGTTGTTGGAGCGTTACGATGTACCTGCGACCGTGTTCGTGGCGACCGGATATCTCCGATCTAAACGAGAGTTTTGGTACGATGAGTTGGAGAAAATATTCCTGCACACGGGCCCTCTGCCCGACACGCTCCGATTAAAAATCAACGAACGCTATTACGAATGGGAGTTAGGCTCGGATGCTAACGGCGGTGAAAGCTTTTCCGATTGGAATGTCTCTCGGAAAGATGATCCTACGGTGCGCCATTGTATTTATCGAACAGTCTTTCAGATACTGCATCCTTTGCCGGATACAGAACGACAGAAGATTCTCGAATACCTCGCGGCGTGGGCCGGCATGGACACCGCAAGCCGCGCGACTCATCGCACTCTCCTGCCGCAGGAGCTAATTCGGCTTGCCGACGGCGGGTTGGTCGAGATCGGTTCTCACACGGTCAGCCATCCCGTTCTATCGGCGCTCCCAGTGGCTCAACAAGTGGATGAAATCGCGCGAAGCAAGGCTTGTTTAGAAGAGATGCTCGGGCATCGCGTCGCCAGTTTTGCCTATCCATTCGGTGGGCGATCACATTACACGCAAGAGACTGTAGGAGTTGTCCGTGACGCCGGATTCGACTGGGCTTGCTCTAATTTTGCCGGGATGGTTCGTCCTAATACCGATCGATGGCAACTGCCTCGTTTTCTGGTTCGCGACTGGGATGGGCAAGAGTTTGCCCACAGACTGTCGCAGTGGTTCCGTAGCTGAACAACCATGAATATCCTGCAAGTCTGCACGAGCGACATTCGAGGTGGCGCCGAAAAAGTCGCCTGGAATCTGTTTCAAGCCTATCGCGCTCGGGGCCACAACTCGTGGCTCGCGGTAGGATCTAAGCAGAGTAACCATGCGGACGTGATAGTGATTTCCAACAATAACCGCGCGACGCCATGGAGCCGCTTCTGCCGGGCGCTGGGAGAGAAGTGTGAGCGGTTAGAGGCTAAACTGCCAGGTCTGTGGCGAATACCTCGCGTTTGTGAACATCCGTGGCGCGGAGTGGAAAGCCGATTGGGCATCGAGGATTTCAACTACCCAGGAACGCGCCAAATTATCAATTTGACACCCCAGAAGCCAAATATCGTTCATTGTCATAACCTACACGGTAGCTATTTTGACCTGCGCGCCCTCCCATGGCTGAGTCAGCAAGTAGTAACGATATTGACCCTACATGACGCCTGGCTCATGAGTGGTCACTGCGCTCATTCATTGGATTGTGAGCGATGGAAGATAGGTTGCGGACACTGCCCTGACTTGAACAGTTATCCTGCTATTAAGCGCGACGCTACAGCTTACAACTGGCGGCGAAAGCGGGATATCCATGCGCACAGCCGGCTGTACATATCAACCCCGTGTGACTGGCTCATGCGCAAAGTAGAACAGTCCATCCTCGCACCCGCTGTCCTGGGAAATCGGGTCATTCCCAATGGTGTGGACTTGTCCATATTTCATCCCGCAGACAAGCGGGCGGTGCGGCCAGCTCTGGGCATTCGAAAAGATACACAGGTGCTCTTATTTACAGCTAACCGCGTCCGACAAAATGTATGGAAAGATTACCAGACGATCCGAGCTGCTATTGCTCTCCTTGTCGAGCGGGTTCGTCAACGAGACCTTCTCTTCATTGCGCTGGGCGATGATGCGTCAGCCGAGCGAATCGGCCGGGCGGAGGTACGTTTCGTGCCGTATGAGGACGACCCCGAAGCGGTAGCCCGTTACTATCAAGCCGCAGATCTGTACCTCCATGCCGCGCGCGCCGACACCTTTCCTAACACTATTCTCGAAGCTCTCGCATGCGGTACTCCGGTGGTAGCGACGGCAGTAGGGGGAATACCAGAACAGGTGAAAGGATTGGAGGCGGTGGAGGGACAAGCGCAAACGGCAAAGCTAAACCGTTACGATAAGAGCGAGGCGACCGGAATCCTGGTGCCGGCCGGCGACGCTGCGGGAATGGCTGCGGGTATCGAACGACTGATGAAGGATGACTCGTTGCGCGGATGCATGGGTGAGAACGCAGCTAGGGACGCCCGAGAGCGGTTTGACTTGCAGCGACAGGTAGACAGTTATCTAGAGTGGTACGGGAGAATACTATTAGATAATGGGCAATCCGCGAAAGCCGCTCTTGAGCTTAGGAACGGATGAAAAAAGCATCCCGCTAGTTTATTTCAGGTGCGGCGACGATGAAGATCGCGAGTCATTTGTTAAACCGGAGCGAAGGGAATTTGAGGAGAAATAGATAGAATGTCTGGCAGAATGACAGAAGCACCCTCTTTCCCTCGCTTCAGTGAACCCACCGTTATCATTGAGCCCCATAAGAGTCTCCTTCATCTCGATCTGAAGGCGATATGGGAATATAGGGAATTGCTCTTTTTCCTGGTGTGGCGCGATTTGAAGGTGCGATATCGGCAGACGATTATCGGCATCGGTTGGGTCGTCCTTCAGCCCTTGATGACAATGGCTCTCTTTACGGCTGTCTTTGGCAACTTTGCTAAAATTCCATCCGACGGAGTGCCGTATCCCATTTTCACATATTCAGCCCTGCTGCCCTGGAACCTTTTCGCCACCTCTCTAACTCGAGGAACCGAGAGTGTTGTAGGGAATGCCCAACTTATTTCAAAGATATACTTTCCGCGGCTCCTTCTCCCGATTTCCGGCATTTTGTCGCCCACGGTCGATTTCGCCATATCCTTTGTCATTTTGGCCGTTATGATGATTTGGTTTCGGACTTTACCCACGTGGGGAGTCCTCGCCCTCCCGTTCTTTTTGATTCTGGCTCTATTAACAGCACTTGCTGTTGGACTTTGGCTTTCAGCGCTTAACGTCAGATACAGGGACGTCGGCCATACGATTCCGTTCTTGGTCCAATTGTGGATGTTCGCTTCGCCCGTCGCCTATCCGGTAAGTCTGGTTCCGGAAAGGTGGCGCGTTCTATATAGCCTCAATCCCATGGCTGGAGTCATCGAAGGATTTCGCTGGGCTTTGCTCGGGAAGGAGAGCCCAGACTTTGAAGTGATTGTTATAAGCTCTATGATGGTAACGACCTTGCTGATTTCTGGGGTCGTCTTTTTTAAACATACCGAGCGCACATTTGCCGACGTGATATGACGAATTTCGAGCGCAAGGCAAGCGTTTAACGTCAAGAACCAACGATGAGCAATATCGCCATTCGAGTCGACGATCTCTCTAAACAGTACACAATCGGTCTGGCACAACGGCGTCACGATACGCTGCGCGATCAGATTATGGACAGTCTGCGGTCCATCTTTCGTTCCAATGGCCATGGTTCCACATCCGGCCGTAAGTGCTCAGGCGCATCGACTACCATCTGGGCGCTCAAGAACATTTCGTTCGAAATCAAACACGGGGAAGTCGTTGGAATTATCGGTCGGAACGGCGCCGGAAAGAGCACGCTTCTCAAGATCCTTTCGCGAATTACTGACCCGACGACCGGAAGAGTAGAAATTTACGGACGGGTCGGGTCGCTTCTTGAAGTGGGCACTGGATTTCATGGAGAGCTCACAGGTCGCGAGAACATTTATCTTAATGGCGCCATCTTGGGCATGAGGAGAGGAGAGATCGAAAACAAATTCGATCAAATCGTCGCCTTCGCAGAAGTCGAAAAGTTTATCGATACGCCGGTCAAACGCTACTCGAGCGGCATGTATGTGCGGCTTGCATTCGCGGTTGCCGCGCATTTGGAGCCAGAGCTTTTGATTGTTGATGAAGTTCTGTCAGTTGGGGATGCGGCATTTCAGCGAAAATGCCTGGGAAAGATGAGCGATGTCGCCAGAGAAGGCCGGACCGTGTTGTTTGTCAGCCACAATATGCTTGCCGTTAAGCATTTGTGTGGTAGAGCTTTGCTTCTGGAAGGTGGTTCATGCAATTCTACTTCTCTCGGCGAAAGAACCGATCGCGAAGGAGATCAGCGGCTCAAGTTTCTGGCTTACCAATTACTGGATAGCTGCAGGAACGAAGCGCTCGCTTCGGTTAGCGCAGGGCAGGACCTCAGCATTGCTTTTCGATACGAATCATAGAATCGCGAGCCTCTGAAGAACGTCCATGTGGCGATTGGAATAAACGGCAAATACGACGAACGGTTAACTCATTTGTCAACAAATGTTAGCGGCGAGGACTTTGCCGAAATTCCGTCCGAAGGTGTAATCATTTGTCACATCCCCCGTCTCCCGCTTCTACCTGGTAAATACTCATTTAACCTGTTTTCAACGGTGTCGGGGGAGATTTCTGATTGGATTCAGAATGCCGGGACTTTCGAGGTCGTGTTTGGTGACTTTTTCGGCTCCGGTAGACTGCCGCCTCAGGATGGAAGCAGCTTCTTAACAGAACACAGCTGGGAAGTAACATCTACGTTTTAAAGCGGCGTATACCTTCATAATCGTTTGTCGAAATGTGGCTAAGCCTGACCCGCCGGATGAGGGATCTTAGACGAAAAATGAGTTGGCTGCACCTCAGGCTTTTGAGGCAGGCATATGGTGAAAAACCGATCCCTCTTTGGTACTGGTCGTTTTCTCACCGTTTAGTGGGACTGTTCAGCTCAGAGCCGGATCTCCTATTTCCGCCCTACGAATTCCTTCG
>VBKE01000104.1 GCA_005879605.1 Deltaproteobacteria bacterium | reverse complement strand
CCGGGTGTTCACGTTTCTTGCGTCAAACCCTGCGAGCTGGATGCTATAACCTACAAGCGTTCCGATCCTCTCATTATTCATTGGCATGAGGCCAAGCCTTTTCAGATCGCCATTGGTGTCGACCGACAATCTATTCCGGACGTCTCTGATGGATGGCAGCACCCGATCACCCGGGAGGACGCGGCTGTTTGGAATTTTCCGACGCTATCTCAGCTCGTCAACGGTCAACATCCAGGCAGAGTCAAGGACGACGCCATCACTTGCTTCTGCAACAACGTGGGGCTTGGATTGCAATTCGCCGCCGTGGGTAGTGAAGTTTTAGCCCGCGCGAGAGAGGCAAGAGTGGGACGGGAAATTCCCACGGAATGGTTCTTAGAATCGGTTCACCCCTGAGCAAAATACGGTTTCGAGTTCGGAGTTTCGGGTATCGAGTTGGAAGCATGAAGATTAACATCTCGGCAATATTGTTCCTTGTTGCTTGGCCGGGTCTTTTGGTCGCACAAACCAAGCTCAAGGTCGCGTATCCGACGACGATCGGCGCAATGTCCGTTCTCTGGGTCACCAAAGAAGCTCGTTTGTTCGAGAAGAACGGGCTCGACGTCGAGCTTATATACATCGCGGGGAGCTCAACGATCGCTCAAGCGATGTTGGCCAAAGAAATTCCCATTTCAGAAATCGCGATTCCGGCCGTGATTCAGGCCGACCTCGGCGGCGCAGATATGGTCATGCTGGCGGGTCCGAATCACAAGCCGGGTCAAAAGATTATGGCCAAACCGGAGATCAAGACGGTTGAAGCTCTGAAGGGAAAGAGAGTTGGGATCAGTCGCTTCGGCACGTCCGATGATTTTCTGCTGCGCTATGCTCTGACCCAGTGGAACCTTCGCGCGGATCGGGATGTCGCCATGATCCAGCTCGGCGGCGCGCCGGAGATCTTAGCCGGACTGTCTTCCGGCACTGTGGACGCCGGACTGCTTTCTTCACCGCTGCATCTGCGGGCGGCCAAGCTGGGCTTTTCATTACTGGCTGACCTGAGTAATAGCGGCATCGATTATCAAGGCGCGGGCGTCGTAACCACCCGCTCCTTCATGCGTGAAAACCCCGACACGATTCGACGCTATGTCCGAGCTTACGTCGAGGGATTGCAGCGACTCAAGACGGATAAAACTTTCAGTCTCAAAGTCCTGGCAAAATACACACGCATTAAGGAGCCGGAAACATTGGAAGAGACCTACCAACATTACGCCATCAGAGTAATGCCCAAAATTCCTTACCCCACGACGAAAGGGATTCAAACCGTCTTGGACGAGATCGGCTCGCGGAATCCCAAAGCCAAAAGCCTTACGCCGGCGAATTTCATCGATGTGACCTACTTGAAGGAGCTGGAGCAGAGCGGGTTCATCAAGAATCTCTACGGAGAATAGATCGAATACGGATCTAACTCTAGTCACACCTTGGAAAACTCGCCGACGTAACTCCGTCCGTGTATCGGATTCCGAAAAGGAACCGAATCGTCATTCCGGCCAACCCCGGATCATAGTCCGGGGTAGCGCGAGCCGGAATCCAGGAATTCAAAGAGTTCTGGATTCCCGCTTTCGCGGGAAAGACGGAGGAGGTGGTTTTCAGAGAAGCGAAGGTTGCATGAGACAAGCCCCGAACGTAAGTCCCGGAAAATTCGCTTTCTGAGGCCAACGGCACGTTCCAAACTTCAGGCCTTGGAACTCATCACCTCTTCGTAAAGCAGTTGCCAGACTTTATATACCAGCGCCCCGTATTCCGCCTCTTTCCGAAGCTCCATCATTTTTCGCGGGCGTCCAAATCGTACCGGGATGATCGATTTGATTCTACCCGGCCGATTGGTCATGACGACTACGCGATCGCCTAACGAGATGGCTTCATCGATGCTGTGAGTAATGAACACTACCGTTTTTTTGGTTTCTTCCCAAATCCTCAACAATTCATCCTGAAGCAAGGTCTTGTTCTGTTCATCCAGTGAGGCGAAGGGTTCGTCCATCAATAATATCTCCGGATCGTTCGCAAAGGCCCTGGCAACGCCCACTCGTTGCTTCATTCCGCCCGATAACTGGTAAGGGTAAAAATTCCAAAATCCGGATAGGCCGGTGATGTTCAAAAAATGCTTGACGATATCATTTAGCTCCGCCCCTTTGACTCCGCGCCGGCGCAACCCGAAGGCTATGTTCTCCCAAACCGTCATCCACGGAAATATCGCCTGTTCCTGGAATACCAAATTACATTTTGGCTTGTTCGGATTGCAGTCTCCGTAAATGACCTCGCCCGAACTGGGCTGCTCCAATCCGGCCAGTAACCTCAACAAGGTTGTCTTTCCACAACCGCTCGGGCCGACAACCGCACAAAACTCGTTTGAAAAAACATCCAGTGTGACGTCTTGTAGGGCCTGCGTCTCGGTCCCGTTTAAAGAAAACGATTTGCTTAAGTTTCTTATCTTGAGCTTTGCAGTTTTGTCGCCAAAGCTGGTTTCCATATGGCTCAGAGCTTAACTCCATGTCAGGCGGAAAATCGGCGAACTAGAGTATTGGAGTGATGGTTTTTAGACACTCCTGTACTCCATGACTCCATTACCTCGTCTGCCAGATCTTACTTCTTATAGGGTCCTAGCTTTTGCGCCGCAAAGTCCACGAAGGAATTGTCTACCAGACTTTCCACTTTCACCTTCTCGGGATTTTGAATATAGCCGATGTCAACGAAGTCGGCGTATATCCTTTTGAGCGACGTTACATTCACTCGACCGTTCGTGTCGTAGCCGGGCACTCTCATTCTCTGGTAAAGATCAGGTTCTTTTACCGTAGTATTTTGAGCCAGTATATTTATCACTTCGCTCTTCAGCGCCGGGTTCTTTCCTTCAAATGCGTCGAGGTAGTATCTGACGCCTTTCAGGTAGGCGACCATGAAGTTTTTGGCGGCTTGCGGTCTTTCCTTTATGAATTGCTCTGAATACATCAAGACTCCACCGATATCGTTGGGCCTAAATTCGTCTATCCATATGAGTTTAGTCCCAATCCCTTGCTCGATCACTTTGGTAGCGTAGGGCTCGATCGTTGGCGCAACGTCCAATCCGTTGGAGGCCAGAGCAGCGGGGACTTGCGGGTAGGGCACGACTTTGACTTCAACATTCTTGATGTCTACACCGGCGATTTTGAGTAGAGTTCTCAATTGCGCTTCCTGACCGCTACCTCCGGTCGCGTTGATGGACATTCTCGGTTTCTGTAATTTTTTCAGATCTTCTACTTTTTTGATCTGGGAACTCAGCTCCTTTCTAACCAGAAACGCGATGTATCCGTGCCCAGGCGTATGCGTGCCCTTGTCGGCGACGATTCTAATGTTGACTCCCTGGGCAAAAGCGTTGAATGTGCCGGCAGCCGGAGTCCCGCCCGCGACGTCCAATTTGCCGGCTGCCAGCAACGCGACCTGATTGCTTCCGCTGTCGAAGACCCCGGGCTCCAGCTCCAAGCCCTGCTCTTTAAAAAATCCCTTGGCGATTCCTACATAAATTCCGGCATCAGAAACCGCCGCGACGGTGCCTATAATTACCTTCTCGATTTTCTCGGCCCCCATTGAGTCTTTCGAAGCTATCAGGAAAATTATCGAAATAAGCAACGGACCGGCCATAATCGGCTTAAAAAGTTTGTTTAACATTGGCCTGCACCTTTCTTTTTGTTTTCAGCTCTACTTCCATGGAACCAATCGCTTTTCAAGCTCATCCATGATGATCGTGCTCAAGTAGCCCAACAGACCGATGACGACCAAGCCGACATAGAGTCTTGCGATGGCAAAGCTCTGCCAGGATTCCCATATCAAGTATCCCAACCCGTTCCTGGCGCCGACCATTTCAGCTATGACGATCAGGATCAGGCCCGCGCCCAAGCCCAACTTCAATCCGGCAAAAATCAACGGCAATGCGCCGGGCAAAGCGACGTGAATGATCGTGTCTACATAGCCGGCGCCGAAATTTTTCGCGGCATCGAGGTAGATGGGATTGATGTTCCGGACACCGGCAATCGTATTGATCAGCACCAAGAAAAATACGCCCAGCGCAACCGTCACGATCTTCGTCATTTCTCCCAGGCCAAAAATCACCATGATCAACGGCAAGATGGAACTTTTAGGTATCGGATAGGCGAACGCGACAAACGGATCGAGAATCGTACGGAGCCATTTGAAAAGGCCCATGGCCAGTCCCAAGATCAATGCCGGTATCGCGCCTAGCGCGAAGCCAAAAGCGATCCTTTGCAGACTAATAAACAGATGGCTGAAGATTTCTCCGCTGGAGATCATTTTACTGAGGGTTTCCATGATGGAACTCGGAGCGGGGAAAAAGCGCACATCCATCCAGTTAAACCTTGCTACCATCTCCCAAATTAGAATGAACGCGATCGGTGATGCTATTTGTACGACTCTGTCTCTCAGGGAATTTTCCATAAACACCTGCCTGACTTATCGATCAAGTGGGCCGCCATGCAACCAACGGCTCCATGTAGCTCCGGCTCTTTCAGCTTTCCGGCCTCTTTTACCTCATTCTGGGAGCAAATTGGTAGCGGAAACTGCCTTGGCGCAAGTCTTTCAAATTTGGTACGGCGTGATCTGATCGGTCTGTTGGTTCGCGGGTTGACAGCCGAAGATGCCGATGTTACGCATCGCTCAATTGAGATCAGAGACGATGGGCAGATGAACAACGTGTAAGGCGGAAAACGCGTAAATAATTGTTCAAGCCGTCAAACAGTTCGATTCGTTCGAGACGGTGGATAGGTTTGGACGGCCCGCTTGAACGATTTGAACGAAGCCCGCAGAAGAAAAAGATGGTTGGTCAAATCCGATTCTTGCTCATTATATTTGGTTTCGCTTTGGCCATAGGCGGGGGTCATAATGTTTGTATCGAATCTTGAAGAACTAATACCGTGCTTTA
>VBKE01000103.1 GCA_005879605.1 Deltaproteobacteria bacterium | reverse complement strand
CACCTCGATCTTATCGCCGTTGTGGCGTTGCTCTGCGCCGGTTGCATGGTGGGACCGGATTATTTCAGACCGTCGGTCCCAGTGACACCTGCCTACAAGGAGGACCAGGGCTGGAAGCTCGCGCAACCGCGTGACCAAATCCCGCGCAGCAAGTGGTGGGAGATTTTCGGCGACCCGCAGCTGAACGCGTTGGAAGAACAAGTAGATCAGGCCAATCAAAATGTAAAAGTGGCCGAGGCGCGTTATCGCCAGGCCCGGGCCCTGATCGGTTTTTTTCGCGCCGGGTTGTTTCCCACGGTCACTGCCGGAGCCAGCGCAAACTCTGTGCGCAATTCGACGGTCAGACCCTTTGGATCGCCGTCGAGTGGAGCATCCGGTGGAACGTCGGGTGGAACATCCACTGGAACGTCGTCGAGTGGAGCATCCAGCGGCGAGTTTCTTTTGACCGGCGATATATCTTACGAGATCGACCTGTGGGGCCGTATCCGCCGAAGCGTCACCGCGGCCCGCGAGGAAGCCCAGGCTAGCGCTGCCGACCTGGAGACCGCCCGGCTGAGTCTTCAGGCGGAGCTGGCGTTTGATTATTTCGAGCTGCGCAGCGCCGATGCCCAACAGCGTCTTCTCAACGACACGGTGCAAGCCTTCAAGGAAGCCCTGCAGCTCACGATCAATCGATTCGAAGGCGGCGCCGCGCCGAAGTCGGACGTCGCCCAGGCGCAGACTCAACTGGAAACGACGCAAGTGCAGGCCACCGATATCGCCGTGCAACGGGCGCAATTCGAACACGCCATCGCGACACTGGTCGGAAAGCCGCCCGCGGACTTCAGCTTACCTCCGGCGCCGCTGGAGCTCCAGCCGCCCGATATTCCCGCGGGTCTTCCCTCCGAACTTTTGGAACGACGGCCCGACATCGCGGCGGCGGAACGTCGCGTGGCTGAAGCCAACGAGCAGATCGGAATCGCCAAGGCCGCTTACTTTCCAACCGTGACGCTCAACGCGTTGCTCGGCTTCGAAAGCAGCTCAATCCGAAATTTGGGCGGTTGGCAAAGCTTTTTGTGGGCGGTGGGAAGCTCCTTGGCGCAAACGGTTTTCGACGGCGGACGGCGGAGAGCCACTTCCAAGGCCGCACTTGCCAACTACGATGCCACCGTGGCGAGCTACCGCCAGGCCACCTTGGATGCGTTTCAACAGGTGGAAGACAACCTCGCCGCGTTGCGCATCCTCGAGCAGGAAGCAGAGCAGCAACAGCGCGCGGTGGCGTCGGCGCGGGAGTCCCTGCAGCTGTTTAGCAATCGTTACAAAGGCGGAGTCGATACCTATCTCCAAGTTATCACTGCGCAGACCGTGACGCTCGCCAACGAGCGCAACCAGGTCGATATCCTGCGCCGGCGCATGGACGCCAGCGTGTTGCTGGTCAAAGCGGTCGGTGGCGGGTGGAACGTTACGGATTTGCCGAACCTCTAATCGGACGCTCAGACGCGCACCATACACTATACTAAAGTATAATAGATTCTATTCGGACAACTCTGTTAAGTATTCTCCTGAAAGTGCGATGGGCGAGAAGGCGAACGACCCAAGAGTTCGGCATGGCCAATCCATGCTCGCTGCGTTTTGATAAAATGCTGTAAATCGCACGTAAAGTTATGTCGAAGTTTGAAAGGTCAACGCGGCCTAGCACGGCGTTTGTTCTCAGGTACGGGCTGGCGGTCCTATCTGTGGCCGCGGCGCTCTCTATCACACAGTTGCTTAGAACTTATTTTGAACCGACCCCCAACTCTTTGTTTTTTTGCGCAATCGTGGTCAGCAGCTGGATCGCTGGGCTCGGCCCGGGATTGCTCTCGGGTTTACTTTCCGTCGGGGTCATCGATTATTATTTTCTGTTTCCGCGCTACACTTTGGGAGTAAACCCAGAAGACGTGCCGCGCCTGGCGGTTTTTTTAGTCTCGGCGGCTTCGATCAGTTGGTTGAGCGGTGGACAAAGACGCGCGAAAGAATCACTCCGCCAGGCACGTGACGAACTGGAATTGAAAGTGCAGGAGCGCACGGCGGAGCTTCGGCAGATCAACGAAGAGTTGCGGGCGGAGATCGCCGAACGGAAGAACGCGGAGGGGGCACTCCTGTCAAGCGAAGCTCAGCTCAAACAGGCACAGGCGGTTGCCCACCTGGGGAGCTACGAAGTCGATGCGCTCACAGGCCATACTCGTTGGTCCGATGAAGTATTCCGCATTCTAGGACTTGATCCAGCGAGCGGCTCGTTGTCTCGCCAGGAGTTCGTCGAGCGCCTCGTTCATCCCGAAGATCGGGAATACGCAATGCAAGGTTACGACCGAGTCGTCCACGAGGGAAAGCTTTACGATCTCGAATACCGTGTCATCCGTCCTGATGGTTCCGTGCGGTTTGTGCAGAGCATGGGTGAACCGATCAGGACCCCGGACGGCGGCGCCGTGGTGAGGTTGGTCGGTGCTCTGCTCGATATCACCGAGCGCAAACAGTCCGAAGACAGCCTGGCCCGACTCAACCGAACGCTGCAGACTCTCTACCAGTGCAATCAGGCCCTGGTGCACGCCAGCGACGAATACGAACTTTTGCAGACCGTCTGCCGCATTCTCGTTGAGGTCGGCAGAGTCCGGATGGCGTGGGTCGGTTACCGCGAGCTTGATCGAGAAAAGTCGATTCGCCCCGTCGCGCAAGCAGGATACGACGATGGGTACGTAGAAAACGTCAAAGCCATTTGGGCGGACGCGGAAAGAGGTCATGGGCCGACCGGTACCGCGATTCGAACCGGCAAACCTTCGTGGACCCAAAATATTCAAACCGATTCGAGTATCGCTCCTTGGCGCACCGAGGCGCTTAAGCGCGGCTATGGTTCGAACATCTCACTACCGTTGATGTCCGATAGCGCAACGTTTGGCGCCCTCACTCTTTACGATCAACAGCCCAATGCTTTCAACGAACGTACGGTCGAGCAATTCACAGAGCTGGCGGATAATTTGGCGTATGGTGTGATCGCGCTGCGCACGCGCGCGGAACGCAGCCGCGCGGAACACGCCCTGCGCGAGGCACAGGCAGAGCTGGCGCACGTAACTCGGGTCATGACCATGGGAGAACTCGCGGCCTCGATCGCTCACGAAATCAATCAACCACTCGCAGCCGTGGTAACCAATGCCAACGCCTGTCTGCGCTGGCTCACGGGCCCCATTCCAAACCTGGATGAGGGACGGGCGGCGGTAGCGCGCATTGCCAGGGACGGAAATCGAGCCAGTGATGTGATCGGGCGGATTCGCGCCCTGGTCAAGAAAAGTGCTACCGAGCAGGCTCATCTAGACATTAATGAAGTCATTCAAGAGGTTCTTGGTTTGATACAAACTGAGATACGAAAAAACGAAGTCGTGCTGCGGAGGAAACTGGCTCCTGATCTTCCGCGCATTTTGGGCGATCGGGTGCAGTTGCAACAAGTGATCCTGAATCTGATGATGAACGGCATCGAAGCTATGAGCGCAGTTACGGATCGATCGCGAGACTTACTCATTCGGTCCTGTCGATATGAATCCGACAAAGTGCTCATCGCAGTGCAAGACTCCGGGACCGGGCTGGAGACCGAAAGCCTCGATCATCTTTTCACGGCCTTCTTTACGACCAAGCCGAAAGGAATGGGCATGGGACTGGCGATCAGCCGCTCGATTATCGAGGCGCACGGCGGAAAGCTCTGGGCCTCGCCGAACGATGGCCCGGGCGCAACATTTCAATTCACGCTGCATGTTGGTAGCAAAGAAGAAGAGGCGCGATAGCTCGCGGTGGTGTCACCCGTGGCGGCGTGCTCCGCCGGCGGCGACGATGCGGCCAAATAACCACTTCCGTCCAGGGGAGTCTCACGACCCCGTAAGTTCTAGGTCGGCCCCTATCCTCTACTATCTACTATGGAGGTGAGATATGGAAACCAATGACCGTTTGGTGCAGTTTGCCGGAGGCACTCTCGGGCGTGACCGTCACATCTGCGCTTTCTTCAACAGCATCGGCGAGCAGCACCGGGTGCTTCGCTCGTTCATCAAAGAAGGCTTTGACCGGGGGGAGAAAGCCCTCCACTTCGTGGACCCCAAGCTACGGGAAGAACATCTGAAGCGGCTCGCGGAAGCAGGTATCGATGTGGAGCGGGCAATGGGTTCGGGCCAGCTGGAGGTGCGCTTGTGGCAGGACGCTCAGCTCCGCGGAGATCGATTCGACCAGGACGCCTGGCTGGCCTCAATCGAAGAAGTGCTCCAGTCGGGTAGAGCAGCAGGCTACCCGCTCACGAGGTTTCTGGCGCATATGGAATGGGCGCTGCAGGACAAACCAGGCCTCGATTACCTGAGCTTTGTCGAATTCGAGACACGTGTCAACTACGTGTCTCCCAAGTACGACGATCCACTGATCTGTGCGTACGATCTGTCGAAATTTAGCTCTAGTATGATAATCGACATCATGCGGACGCACCCGGTCGTCATTATCGGCGGGGTGCTGCAGGAGAACCCGTTCTTCGTTCCTCCTGACCAGTTCCTCCTTGAGATCCGGGAGCGACGGCCGGAACGCAAGAGCGCAACCATGGGCGACTAAATGGCCATAGATCCCCATGCTGAGATCCCCCGGCTGCGAACAGCACTTAGGGACCTCGTGGCACTTTCGACGATCCCGGCGGCGTGGGTTGGGAGAGAACCGCCTGCCGTCGCCGCCGGGCTTGCCGACGTGCTGGTCGGATCGTTGCACCTCGATTTCGCTTTTGTGCGCTTGTGCGATCCCGACGGGGGTGCCGCAGTCGAAGTGACGCGGGGGAACGCATGGAAAGCATTTCCGGAATGGCTGCAACGTCACCTCGCTGCCGTCAGCCAAGGTTCGCGCAAGGAAATCATCCCGGACGTCGGCGGCGGTATGGAGCGGTGCCGCGGTTTCCTCGTTCCCATCGGTGTCAATGCCGAGGGTGGTCTAGTTGCTGTCGCGTGTGATCGCACCGACTTTCCCACCGAGACTGACCAGCTGCTCCTCTCCGTGGCTGCGAATCACGCCGCGACGGCATTCCAGAGTGCGCGCCTCATCCATGAGCGCCGCCGCGCGGAGGAAGAGCTCCGCCAAGCCCGCGACGAACTCGAGATGAAGGTGGCGGAGCGGACCGCCGAATTGCGGCGGAGCGAGGCCTATTCGGCTGAAGCACAGAGGCTGAGCCACACGGGCAGTTTCGGTTGGAAGGTGTCCAGCGGAGAAATCTACTGGTCAGAGGAAACCTTTCGAATCTTTCAATACGACCGAACGACGAAACCGACCATTGAACTTGTTCTCCAACGGGTTCATCCGAAAGACGCGGCCTTCGTGAAACAGACAATCGAGCGCGCGTCGCAGGATGGGAAGGATTTTGATTTTGAATATCGGTTGCTGATGCCGGATGGTTCCGTCACATATGTCCATGTTGTGGCTCATGCCTTGAGCGATGAATCGGGCAACCTGGAGTACGTTGGGTCTGCGATGGACATTACCGAGCAGCACCTGGCTAGAGCTGCCTTGGAGAAGGCATTGGCCGAGATCAAGAAATCGGAAGATCAACTTCGAATTATCATCGACACGATCCCTACGCTGGCGTGGTGCACTCTGCCAGACGGCTCCGCCGAATTCCTCAATCAACGCTGGCTTGACTATACGGGGCTCTCTACGGAGGAGGCAAAGAATTGGGGCTGGACGGTCGCACTTCATGCCGAAGACTCTACGAAGTTAATGGACAAGTGGCGCGCGGCTGTGGCGACCGGAGAACCGTTCGAGGCTAAAGCACGCTTTCGCCGGGGTGACGGAAAGTATCGTTGGTGTCTCGCCCGCGCGGTGCCGCTGCGAGACGAGCTGGGAAATATTGTTCAATGGTACGGAACCAATACTGATATCGAAGACCTCAAGCAGGCGGAGGCATTGCTCGCCGGAGAGAAACGGCTTCTCGAGATGATAGCCAAAGGCAATTCGCTCGTTCTGATCCTCGATGCCTTGTGCCGGCTTGTCGAAGAGCTGTCCGAAGGTTCTTTGGTTTCGATTCTGTTGCTGGATCCGGATGGCAATCGCCTTTGGCACGGCGCAGCGCCAAGCCTTCCAAAGAGCTATACCGACGCGATCGACGGTGCCTTTATCGGTCCTGCTGCGGGATCGTGCGGAACGGCCGCTTACCGCAAAGAGCCGGTGATCGTCTCCGACATCGCGACGGATCCACTGTGGACCAATTATCGAGATCTGGCCTTACCACACGGGCTCCGAGCCTGCTGGTCCACTCCAATACTATCCTCAGATGGTCGGGTATTCGGGACCTTCGCGATATACTCTCGCGAACCAGGAAGTCCTACTCAGCAACAGCAGAATATCATCGAACAGATCACCGATCTTGCGAGCATCGCGATCGAGCGCAAGCGA
>VBKE01000102.1 GCA_005879605.1 Deltaproteobacteria bacterium | reverse complement strand
AAAAAATGCAGATCCCAGAGCGCCAGCGGACTTATTTCCTTGGCCTCGGGCGCTTTCATACAGCACAATCGATATGCGTTGGCGACGGCTTGATGATCGGGATAGGGCTTCGCGAGCAGTTTGGCGACACTATTGTATGATACGCCGCGCGCTTCCGGCTCTCTCTGCTTCAAACCTTCGAGGAGTTTCTCCGTCTCTTCCCTGTGAGTGCGGGCGTAATGAATGCCCAACACCTGCGCCAGGACCAGCCGCTCGCCGAAGCGATCGTACTTGTTCAGCGCCGTTACGGTTGTCGTCAGAGTCGGCCCGTTGATCATCGGCAACCGCGGCAGTTGCAAGACTGAAAACCCGGCCTGCTCATATTTCTGCGCGTCTCCGGTAACGAACGTCACGTCCCCTTCGCCTTCTTTCAGCGCGTGAAACTGCGCGACGCGAAATTCGCTCGACATCTTGTCGGCGATTTCAACCCACTGAACATCCTTGAGCTCCAAGCCCGCTTCCAGAACGTAGAGCATGTGATTGCCGCGAATATGATTATAGCCTCCACCATTGTCCAGCACGGTCGTGTCGATGACGCGCTTGCCGCGGATTTGCGCGAGCGAACTGATCGGCTCTCGTGAAATCAAACGATCGCTGACGCCGTTGGTCGGCGATGCCAATGAGACGATGGGTTTTCCCCGGGCTACCAATGCGTAGGGTGATATATGGTTGCCGGAAACCAGATCGACCCGGCCTTCGAAAAGCGCCGCTTCGGCCTCCGACGAACTGTCGCAATAGGTAAAATCGACCGTGATCCCGACCCGTCGCCAGATGCCGGCCTTGTCGAGCACTTCCCAAATCGGCAGGTGCGTATGCGACCGGAAATATCCATGGATTTCGATGGGCTCGTAATCATTGGTTGTAGCCACGGTGTCCACACGATCTTCTCGTTTATGTCACAAATTAGTCAGGTACTTCACTCGTCATTCCGGGCTCACTGGCGATAGCTAGCGAGATCCGAAATCCAGAAGGGGATGGGTCTGGATTCCGGCTTCCGCCAAAATGACGATGGCACACTCCAGTCTTTTCATCGAGCACTTAAAAAGAACCGCAATCGTCACTTTCGTTTCTCTTTACTCATCAATTCTTTGAACATCTTCGCCGGCGGATCGGGATCCAGAAACCCCGTCACCCGATACTTCCTTCCTTCTTCCCTCCGGGCCGACGGCGAGACTTTGTCTTTGGGAATATCGATTCGCATCGAATCCGATGGCTCGGCGACTTTGATATTCATCGCTTCCTGCCAGACGGTCTGCCCGTCGCGGGACAAAAACCAGTTGATAAAAACCCCGGCGGCACTCGAATGAGGCGCGTTATTGATCAGGGCCAGGCCACTGTTGCCGCTCGTGCTAATTTCATTGACCGCCTCTTTGAGATTGTCGGGCGAGAACTCGTCTACGGGCAGTCCCTGTTTTTTCGCGCGATCCGTATCGCCGCAGTCGATGCAGATGGGGAATCTTCCCGACGCCAACCAGTCACTCGACTGGCGCCGGTCCTGCGATATGACGAGTTCGGTTTCGGTCAAGAGGCGGCGGAGAAAATCGGGGCCGAGCTGAGGATTGTGGTAAAACCTCACCATGCTCGGCGAACCGGTGCCCGGCCGTTCGAAAAGGAGGATTTTTCCTTTCCACTTAGGTTTAAGCAAATCCCAGTAGGATTTGAATTCCTTGACGTCCACCAGACTGGTATTGTAATGAAGTCCCACTCCGGCGACGCTCCCCTCGTACATGAAAACGAATTGTTTTTCGGCGTCCGCGTAGGGATGCTCGCCGTTGAGCCACTTCGAGCCGTCAACGACCTCAGGGAGAATGAGCGCCGGTTTGATCGGGTCGAGAACGCCGGCGCGCATAAAATCGTAAAAGGCTCTCCCGCCCAACCCGCCGCTGTAGAGATCCGCTAGATACTTCCCCGCTCTTCTCTCCGCGATGATGCGCGGCATCAGATCGCCCACCCTGCCGGTCACCGTCACTACCTTGATATAAGGATATTGCCGGCTGAACGCTGCCACGATGTCCGGATGGGTGATCTCTTGATCGCCCCAGAGCCGAACTTCTCCTTCTTTTTTCGCCCCGGCCGTGACTTTTTCCCATTCCTGCTGCCATGGTTGCTTGGATTCGGCTCCGACTGCTTTGGCAAGAAGAACGAAGCTCAACGCCAGCACCAGGGTAGCCAAAGGGACAAACCGCCTTACCACTGATTGAATCTCCCGCCTCGATAGACCGGAAAATTGAACATCCCCGCAGCAAGCTGCGGGGCATCAATAAGCCTTAGTATCACGTTCCCCAAGGTTGTCACCCCCGAATGTTTGTATCGGGGGTCCAGTCCGGAGTTCGCCTGGATTCCCGCTACAAGCATGCGGGAATGACGGACTCTGACAGAACTATCAGGCGCCTTACGCCGCAAGCTGCGGGAATCGACCCAAAGAGATTGAAAACAGAGGATTGCGGACCGCTATCCTCTATCCTCCATCTTCTATCCTCGACCGTTTGACCTTCACGAAGTGGAATCACTCGTTTTAGGCAGATGATAGGTGACCGAGCCCGCCTTTTCGGCGCGCACCGACTCTTCGAGTTTCGTATCGATGATCGGATGATCCGGATCTCTGATGACGTTCATTGGGTCCAGGTTTTGCCGCACTTTTTCGATTTCTCTCATGACCATCGTTCTATACATGACGACGCCATGATCCGAACTGGTCAGACGCTCGCGGCTACGATCTGCGATGGGCCCCTGCGTCTCCCAGGCCATGAAGTCCTGGGCATCGACTTCGTCCATTCTAAAGCGGGCAAAGGGATGAACGGCGTCGGGAGGATTCTTAAAGGGCTTCCTATAATCAACCGGGATTTCTTCTCCGTCGGTGGGCGCCTGATTGTCCGAAGGAACGAAGTGAAGATAGACCACCCAGGTATGAGTGTCGTCGATCGGCACGCGAATCTGAGTTCGATTGGCCTGTCTGAGCACGTTTGGAAAAATCAGCGGATGTTCCTCCATCGTGCCATCGCTAAATGAACGCCGCTTCATGATCCCGTACGGCACCTCGTAGAATTCGAAACTCTCCAGGTCATCGATCGTTCCTCTCGTCGTTCCACGGACCGTAAAGCCGCGCGTGACCAGTTCTTGATGCAGGATGTGCAGATGGGAAGTGTCCACGGAATTTTCCATGGCCTGAAACCAGTTGCAATCCAGGCGCGGCAGAGCGCGAATCCACCGCCAGCCGTCGGTTCGCGCCCAGACGTCGTATTTCGGAATCACTGGAGCCGGCGACGGCCCAAGATAGCCCCAGTAAAGGCCGGCGAATTTTTGCACCGGATAGGCTTGATGCTTCACGGTAAGCGCGAAATTGCTCCCGGCCGGTTCTGCCGGAGTCTCGAGACAGTTGCCTTCCGTATCATAGAGCCAGCCATGATAAGCGCAGGCGATGCCGCGCTCTTCGACTCTGCCGTAAGAAAGTGAAGCGCCACGGTGCGAACAGCGGTCCTGCAAGAGACCGACCTGTCCCTTCTTGCTCTGAAACAGCACCAGGTCTTCGCCGAGGATCCTAACGAACTTGACCGGATGCTGGTCGGAAATATCTTTTGCGATGGCGATCGGCTGCCAGTAGCGGCGTAGCAGTTCTCCCGCCGGCGTCCCACGACCCACGCGCGTCAGTAGCTCATTTTCTTCCGGTGTCAGCATCGCTTTTCTCCTCTCCGTTCGAACTATTTCTTTTCTCTTCCGGCCATGACTTCCTTGACCAGCTTGAAAATCGGCGCCATGTCCTGCCATTCGGGACGCGAGACATCCATATATTTTCGCCCTTTGATGAGTCTGCTTTCGGGCGGGAGATCTTCTTTTGGGATATCGATTCTGCGCGAGTTGGGGGGAAGCTCGCCGTACAGGTCCTTGTGTCTTTGCAGAGCGATCTGTCCCTTGCGGGAGAGAAACCAGTTGAGGAAAACCCTCGCCGCGTTTGGGTGAGGCGCGCCTTTGATCAGGCTGATCGAGCCCCCTCCGGTTGAAAGGCTTTCGCCTTCTTTCCAGCCGCCGGTGTCAAACTCGTCCACCGGTAGACCTTGAGTCTTTGCCCTTGGCGCGTCCCTACAGCCGAGGCAGATGGCAAACTTCCCTTGCACCAGCCAGTCCGTGATCTGGCGTCTGTCTTTTCCGTAGGTCATATTCATCGTGCCAAACAGTCGCCTGATGAACTCCGGTCCGAGCTCCGGACTGTAGTAAAAGAATATCATTGTCGCGCCGAGTCCGGTGCTCAACGGATCTTGGGATACGAACTTACCTTGCCACTTGGGATTAAGCAGGTCCCAGTGCGACGTGAACTCGTTGGGACTTGCCAGCGTCGTATTGAAATAGAGCGACGACGAAGTCGGGTTGGCGATATAGATGAAAATATGTTTTCCTTCGGGGTCCCCATAGCTATGTTGCCCCTCATACCATTTGCTCTCGTCCACGACCTCCGGGAGGATCAGCGCATTCTTGATGGAATCGAGGGTCTTCCCTTTATAGAGGAGATTATAATTTGTGTTAGCGCCGCCGCTGAATAGATCGGCCAGCGCTTTCCCAGCCCTCACTTCAGAGAGAATCCTTGTGGCCAAATCGTTTCCCGTGCCATTAACAGTCACAACCTTTATTTCCGGATATTCCTTTCTAAATTCGTTTAGAAATGACTCCGTCCCATAACGACCCACATAGAAATTGAAACGCCCCTCTTTCTTCGCCGCCGCGAGCGT
>VBKE01000101.1 GCA_005879605.1 Deltaproteobacteria bacterium | reverse complement strand
TTTTATGCCAAACAAGATCCGACCACCCTGCGAGCCTACCGGATCTATCGCCATCTTCTCGGCACTGACATCAAGAATGATGAGCTTATCTTCGAGGAAACCGACGAAACTTACTCGGCGTATGTATTCAAGACCAAGTCCAAGAAGTATCTGATGATCGTTTCCTCCCACACTCTGAGTCAGGAATACCGCTATCTGGACGCGAGCGACCCATTCGGCGAGTTCAAAGTCTTTTTGCCGCGGGAAAGAGACCACGAATATCACATCGACCATTACCAGGATCGCTTCTTGATTCGCACGAACGATCAAGCGAAGAATTTCCGCCTGATGTCCACTCCGGTTGCTACGACCGGCAGGGAGCACTGGGAAGAAATTATTCCCCATCGAACGGATGTCTTCCTCGGCGACTTTGAGATTTTTCGCGATCACCTGGTGCTCGAAGAACGAGCCCGTGGCCTGACGCTGCTCCGTGTGATCCCTTGGTCGGGCGGTAGCGGCTATTATCTGGAATTCGCCGAACCGGCGTATCGCGCTAATCTCGGAACCAATCTCGAGTTCGACACCACCACGGTGCGCTTTGAATACACCTCCATGAAAACGCCGCTGTCGATCTATGACCATGATATGGTGACACGCCAGCAAACGCTCTTGAAGCAGGAAGAGATTTTGGGTGGCTTCAATGCCGACGATTACGTGACGGAGCGTCTTTACGCGCTGGCGCCGGACGGCACCGAGGTCCCGCTGTCGATTGTCTACCGCAAAGGAACGAAGAAAGACGGTCAGAATCCACTGCTGCTTTACGGCTACGGCTCCTACGGCTTTAGTATCGACGCTGGGTTTGCGTCTCCCCGGCTGAGCCTGATCGATCGGGGGTTCATCTATGCGATCGCTCACGTCCGGGGCGGCCAGGAGCTTGGCCGACAGTGGTATGAGGATGGCAAGCTCCTGAAGAAAAAAAATACCTTCATCGACTTCATTGTCAGCGCCGAATATCTCATCCGCGAACGTTTCACCAGTCCTGAGAAGCTGTTCGCCATGGGGCGAAGCGCCGGCGGCTTGTTGATGGGGGCGATCACCAATATGCGGCCGGATCTATTCGAGGCCGTTGTGGCGGAAGTGCCGTTCGTCGATGTCATCACGACGATGCTCGATCCGTCGATTCCGCTGACGACCGGCGAGTACGACGAGTGGGGCGATCCGAAGCAGAAGGAATACTACGATTACATGCTTTCCTATTCGCCGTACGACAACGTTGAGGCCAAGGATTATCCCAATCTTCTCGTCACCGGAGGCCTGCACGATTCACAGGTCCAGTATTGGGAGCCGGCGAAGTGGGTGGCCAAGCTCCGCGCCATGAAAACCGACAACAACCGGTTGCTCCTGAAGACCAACATGGATGCCGGCCACGGCGGTGCTTCGGGCCGCTTCAAGCGCCATCACGAGACGGCGTTCTCGTACGCGTTTATGCTGGATCTACTTGGGATTAAAGATTAGACCGCGGGATACACCGCTTGAACGGTTTGAACCATTTTGTCCGTTAGCCCATCAGCGACTAGCGCGAGTCTCGGGCGTCGTTTTGGCTTGACCCAAGATCGCAGCGGTCTTATAAGCAAGCTGTCTCATTTATTTTCAAAGAGCGAGTTTATCATTCCCGTGGAAGGAGGTCATATGTCTAAGGGTTATATCGATGCTGATGGCCATGTCATGGAGGACGCGGAAGACATACTTAAGTTCGTGCGAGCGCCGTTTAACAACCGTGGGACGAGGAACTGGATACCGAGCTTGGATCATTTTCACACGCCCGCGGATGGAACCCCGCGCACTCCCGGGACGTTCGACCCGAATACTGGACCAGAGCAATGGCTCGAGTTCCTTGACAAGACGGGTACCGATTACACTGTGCTTTATCCAACCACGGGGTTGGCCTATGGTAATGTCGCCTATCCACAGTGGGCGTTGGCTTACGCTCAAGGCTACAACGACTATATCCACGCACGGTATCTCAAGCGCAGTCCTCGGTTTCAAGCGGTGGCGCTGATTCCCATGCAGAGCGGTCCCGACGCCGTTGCCGAGCTACGCCGCGCGGTCAAAGAGCTCAGGTTCCTTGGCGCGATGATTCCCTCGAATGGGCTCACCCGTCATGTTAGCCATGCCGAGCACTGGCCGATTTACGAGGAAGCGGAGAAACTCAACTGCATCATGGCGGTGCATGGCGGCAGCTACATCAATCTTGGCTTCAACACCTATACCGTTTTTCCCGCAACGCGCGCCCTCGGAATGCCGTTCCCTCTGGCAATCGCTTTGACCGGAATGATGGTCGACGGAGTGTTTGACCGGTTCCCGAGACTGCGCGTCGGTTTCATGGAGGGCGGCACGGCTTGGATTCCGCTCGTGCTCGATCGGCTCGAGCGCGAATTGGAGTATGGCGGGCTCAAGCTCAAGCGGCATCCCGCCGATTATTTTGCCGACGACCGAATCTTCGTTGGCTGTGAGGGTAACGAGAAAGCGCTGGCTTACTCGATCGAGCGGGTGGGGCCTGGGCCGTTCATGTTCGCTTCCGATTTCCCGCACGAGATCTCGATAAACAACTGTATGGAGGAGATCGACGAAATCCGAGAGCGGGCGGATCTCAAGAAGGAGCACAAGACGGCGATTCTCGGCGAGAACGCGCGGCGGTTTTACGGCCGCTGAGATAGAAACGAGAGATCAAACCTAGCATTGAGACGGTTCACCAAAGGAGAGACGATCATGGACATGACTGATCGCAGGCTGTCTGAAGAGCAGCGGCTGATGCGGCGGAGCTGCCGCGCCTTTGTGAACGACGTCGTCATTCCCTTTATCCGTGCCAACTGGAAGCGCGAGTGGTTAATGGAGCCCGAACAGCGCCTGCCACGCGAGATCCTCGAGGCTGCCGACCGGATCGGTATCCGTACCCTCGGTGTTCCCGAAGAGTTTGGCGGCGTGCAACTCGAGCCCGCGACCGAGGTGCAAACCTTCGCAGTCATCGCGGAAGAAATCGCCCGTGGCGATTCGGGACTCGCCGACAAGCTGGTGCAGAACTGGAAGGTTTCGGTGCTGCTTCGCAACCTCGCACCGCGTCATCTCCAGGAGCGCTGGTTTCCGCGCCTGTTCGGAGACCCGAGCTTCCTCCTGGCGCACTGCCTGACGGAACCGCGTGGGGCGTCGGACCGCTGGCTGCCCTACAACGCGCCCGAGGCGGCGATGGATACGAAGGCCGTCCTGAAGGGCGATGAGTGGGTGATCAACGGACGCAAGCAGTTCATTAGCAACGGCTATGACGCGAGCCTTTATGCCGTCTACGCCAACACCAAGCCGGGTGTGGGCATGCTGCAGGGCACTTCGAGCTTTCTTGTGCCGCGCGACACGCCCGGGCTCACTGTCAGCCGTTGCAACGAGACGATGGGCGGCCGCTTCATGAACAACGGCGAAATCGTGTTTGAGGACTGTCGCGTGCCCAAAGACCATCTGCTGGTTGAAGGCGATGCGCTGGGCAAGGCTGGCATCTATTTCCGCCCGGGCAAGATCATCCAGGCGTCAAAGAACCTGGGCGTTGGTGTGGCTGCGTTCGAACGAACCGCCGAATATGTGCAGAACTATGTCCAGGGTGGCCGCGTCCTGATCAAGCACCAGGCGGTCGCCCTGCGGCTCGCCGACATGGCGACCAAGCTCAGCGCCGTGCGCGCCCTCCTGTGGGAGGCAGCGCGTGCGGTCGACGACGGTGCGGCGGACGCCGACCAGCTTTGCAACATGGTCAAGGTATTCGCCTCCGAGGAAATCTTCGAGGTTTGCAAGCATGCCATGGAACTCCACGGCGGCAATGGCGTGATGCTCGACTTCGGCATCGAGAAGCTCTTCCGCGACGCCGCTGTCTTCCTGCACATGGACGCGACCGTTGACATTTCGCGCTTCAAGATCGTCAAAGCGATGTTTCCCCATTCGGCCGGGGCCTATGCCGGGCCCGAAAAGTGACGTCTGATCGAGACAGAACGGTGATCTCGTTTTTACGTGAGCAGCGACCGAGTTAAGCGGTTTGAACGGCTTGAACC
>VBKE01000075.1 GCA_005879605.1 Deltaproteobacteria bacterium | reverse complement strand
TTCGCCGCGGCCACGGCCTGCGCGAGCGGGAGCACATAATCAGGATAATCATCGCCGCCGCTCAGGTGATGAGCCCCAAAATCGACGACCTCATGTCCCGCGACGCGAAGCTGGCCGAGCAGCCCCTCCTTCAAACCAAATCCACCGTGATCGGTGGCAATTCCGACACGCATATGTTCTCCTTGGGCACTTGTTAGTTTTTACTCACCCCCGCAGTCTCTAGCGCGGCAGAGCCGCAACCGAAGCCGCAAGCTTTTATTTCACCGCAGAGACGCAGAGTTCACAGAGATCCGGAGTATTTCTTGAGCAAGAACTCTTTACTCCGTGCCCTCAGCGCCTCCGCGGTGAAGTTTCTTCTGGATCGGCGCCGCCGCGCGGTCCGCGAGCACCAGTGCCTGATCCCTCTGAATCCGTCCGGCCGGAATCGACACATCGCCCTCGTGCAGTCGCGCGAGGGCTGTAACTTTATCCTTTCCGGTCACGAGCCACAGGATGCGCCGGGCACGGTTGAGGATCGGATACGTCAACGTCATCCGACGCTTCTGTTGGTAGACACCGGTCAGCGCGACGTCTGCATCAGTAACGTCGAGCACAGGATCTCCGGGCACCAGCGAGGCAGTGTGGCCGTCAGGTCCGAGCCCAAGGTGGACAAGGTCAAGCACCGGCGGCGAGCCCGCAATTTTTTGTAGAGTCTCAGCATAGCGCTTGGCCGCAGCGTCTAAGTCAGGCGATTCCACCGGCATGGCATGGAT
The DNA here is from genome assembly GCA_005879605.1 of Deltaproteobacteria bacterium. Classification (GTDB taxonomy): domain Bacteria; phylum Desulfobacterota; class Binatia; order UBA9968; family UBA9968; genus DP-1. Next base: position 4,665 of record VBKE01000075.1, on the reverse strand, counting down.
CTGCTCGGAGCGAAGCGGCGCGTGCTGAAGCAAGCTTTCACGCAGGTGGGTAAGGTTTCGGTCCGGGTCTCCCGCCGGGGCCACACGCTCGTCCACTTGCACCACATGCACGTCCTTCCACGGGACCTCTTCCTCTGCGAGGGCCAGCAGCATTTGCCACGGGGTGTGGCCGCCGCTAACCGCGACAATGAAACGGCCGCGCGCCTTCACTGCCGCGCGAGACTCCGTAGCGATGATCTCGGCAGCCTTTCGGGCGACCGCATTGGCATCAGGGAATATCTCAATTTTCATGAAATCCCCACTAGGAGACTGTGTCGCAACGTACGATCTCCTCGAATGTCATGCTGAGCAGAGCGAAGCATCTCGCATTTTCAGGAGCTAGGAAGACGAGATTCGTCGGCTACGCCTCAGAATGACAGTTGCGCTACAGTCTCCAAAGCATGGAATACCGAACTCCATTCTTTTACTCCAACACTCCATTCCTTCAGCCCGCCACCGTCGGGTTATGCCACCCGCCAACCGGTAAAACTCTCTCTTCGACCTCACGCGGCCCCCAGCTACTTGGCTCGTAGCCGTAGACCGGAGTGCCTGCCTTGAGCACAGGATCAACGATCCGCCACGCCTCTTCGACATAGTCCTCCCGAGCGAACAGGCTCGCGTCTCCGGCCATCGCATCGCCGAGCACCCGTTCGTAAGCATCCATTTCGTCTGCGCCGGGGTGGTGGCTCGCCAAAAGTTCCACGGACTCGTCACTGTCCTCAGCTGGCGCCAGGACATTCAACCCAAATGCAAGCGTAACGTCGGGACTGATTCGAAAACGGCAATAGTTCGGCTTGAGATCGAAGCCTTGATACATCGTTGGAGGCTGATGCAGTTGTACAAGGACCTCCGTACAGGTCACGGGCAACGATTTTCCCGCCCTGATGTAGAAGGGAACTCCTCTCCAGCGCCAGGAATCGATCTCCAGTTGTAGCGCGGCAAACGTCTCAACCTGAGAGTTTGGGGCAACCCCGTTTTCGTTGCGATAGCCGCGGAACTGCCCGCGGACAACGTTCCTCGGCTCCAGCGGGGGGATTGCGCGCAGAACCTTGACTTTTTCGTCCCGTATGGATTCACTGTCGGTTCTCACCGGCGGCTCCATCGTTAGGTTCGCCAAGACTTGGAAAAGGTGATTTTGAACTACGTCGCGGATAGCGCCCGTTTGATCATAAAAAGCGCCGCGCCCCTGGATACCGAAATCTTCGGCCATTGTGATCTGCACACTCTCGATATGGTTGCGATTCCAGAACGGTTCCAGAAACGCATTGGCGAAGCGGAAAAAGAGCATGTTGTGCACCGGCCGTTTTCCCAGGTAATGGTCGATGCGGAAGATCGTCTTCTCGTCGAAGGTGCCGAGCAAAGTTTGGTTGAGGTTTTGCGCCGAGGGAAGATCGTGACCGAACGGTTTTTCAATGATGACGCGAGCGCCGTTGGTGCATCCAGCTTTGGCCAGTTGTTCCACAACCATCCCGAACAACACCGGCGGGATGGCGAGATAATGCGCCGGCTGCTGGGCTGAGCCAAGCTCCTTCCGAAGGGACTGAAACGTCGCCGGCTCTTTATAGTCGCCGTCAACATAGCGCAGCAAACCACACAGTTTTTCGAAAGCTGCGGGATTGATCCCGCCGTGTTTCTCAAGGCTGTCATGCGCCCGCGCCCGGAGCTGATCGAGATTCCAACCGGCTTTGGCCACGCCGATCACCGGCACGTTGAGGTGTCCGCGTTTTGCCATCGCCTGCAGTGCCGGAAAAATCTTCTTGTAAGCAAGATCCCCGGTGGCGCCGAAAAAGACCAGTGCATTCGAATGCGAATCGTTCATAGCTTTCTCCTCATTTGGTGGACTTTTCCAAGTGCCCACCGAACTCATAACGCATCGCCGAGAGCAGTTTGTCGGCGAAGTCCGCTTCGCCGCGCGAGCTAAAGCGCTCGTACAGGGCGGCCGTCAAGACGTGAACGGGCACGGCCTCGTCGATGGCGGCCTTGATCGTCCAGCGCCCTTCGCCCGAGTCCGAAACCCGCCCCGCAAATTTCGACAGAGCCGGATCCGCAACCAGAGCGTTCGCCGTTAGATCTAGCAGCCATGATGCGATCACACTGCCGCGCCGCCACACCTCCGCGATGTCAGGTAGATTGAGCTCGTACTGATAGTGTTCCGGATCGCGCAATGGCGTCGTCTCAGCGTCGGCTTCGTGTTTTTGCTTGCCCACGTTGGCGGCGCGCAGCACGCCCAGTCCCTCGGCGTAAGCAGCCATGATGCCGTATTCGATGCCGTTATGAACCATCTTGACGAAGTGACCGGCGCCGTTTGGCCCGCAATGCAGGTAACCCTGCTCAGCGGTGCCTCCGGCCTTTTCACTCCCGAGCGTGCGCGGTATGTCGCCTGCGCCTGGAGCCAAGGTTGCAAAGATTGGATCGAGCTGCTTGACAATCTTCTGCTCGCCGCCGATCATCATGCAGTAACCTCGCTCCAGTCCCCAGACGCCGCCGCTCGTTCCGACGTCCACGTAGTGGACTCCCTTCGGCGCGAGTTCCTTGGCACGCCGGATATCGTCAATGTAATAGGAATTGCCGCCGTCGATTAGAATGTCCTCTGCCTCAAGATGGGGCAGAAGATCCGCGATAGTTTTGTCCACGACCGCCGCAGGAACCATCAGCCAGACCGCACGCGGCTTCGTGAGCTTTCTCACAAACTCCGCGAGCGAGGAGGAGCCAATGGCTTTCTCCTCGGTCAACTCCGTAACCGCTTTCGGCGACCTGTCGAAAACCACGCACTGATGGCCGCTCTTGAGAAGCCGCCGCGCCATGTTCGCTCCCATTCGTCCAAGACCAATCATACCGATTTGCATAGTTTGTTCCTCCTTCGGAACAGATTTTAAAACCCTTACACTAGCCGTTCACCCTCACCCCACTCTCCCCTTCGCTCAGGACATGCTTTGCGCCTTTGCGCAAAATCCGAACCTCTACTCGGGGAGTCCATTGAGGAGGTACATGGCCTGAATCGCCTCGCTCGGCTTGCCGAAGGCGCCGAACCACCGCTCGTAGATGGGCCCAATGGTGCCTGAGCGGTAGAGCCCGGCTAGCGCTCGATTTACCGCGAGCCGGAATGCGCCGTCATTGCGGCGAACCATGAACCCATAGGGCTCATAGGAAAAGAGGATGTTCATCAAGGCGAAACGCGCCGGATCCTTTGACGTTACCGCGAGGCCGATCAGGATTCCGCGGTCCGAGGCGAAAGCTTCGGCTAGCCCTTTGTCGAGCGCCGCCAGGCCCTCCACATGGTCCTTAACGCGGACCATTTCAACGAGAGTGAATTCTTGCTTCAGAAATTCCGTGAGAGCTTTTTCGGTGGTCGTCCCAGGGATAACCGCAATGCGTTTGCTGGCCAGATCGGCGACGGTGCGCAAACCGGCGTCTGACTTCGTCAGCAAACTTCCGCCGTCCACGAAGGTCATCAGACTGAAATCTACGCTCTCTTGACGGGACAGACTCGCAGTGGTCGTGCTGCACTCGATATCCACTTTGCCTTGTGCCACCATGTCAATCCGGCTCTCGGGCGTAACCGGCACCCAGTTGAGCTTGAGATTGACTCCGAGCTGTTTTTGAACGGCGCTCGCGACATGCGTGCAGAGATCGATGGAATAGCCCACCGGGCGTTTGTCCGGCCCCGGAAAAGAAAACGGCGGCGCAGACTGAAGATAACCAAGAACGAAGGTACCAGAGGTCTTGATCTTCTTGAGCGTTCCGTCCAGGTCCTGGCCCAGGACCGGGCCCGCTAAGAATACCGTCGCTAGCAACGCGCTGAAAACTAACTTCACATTCGTCATAGTATTTCTCCTTGAAAGTGAAACTCGAAGCACCAAAGACTTAGAATTCGAATGAGCCAAAGCACGCCACAAAATCGGACATCCGAATGTCGAAATCCAAAGGGAGCCGGGGGTCGAGGGTCGGGGTCGAGGGGGAAATCCCCTAATCACTCGACCCTCACCACGCTCTCACCAGGTTACTCGCCGATTCGCGGCTGCTCGAAGACCCTCCATGACTGAGACGACTCCTTCGCCATCACTAAAAATTGCCGACCCGGCGACCAGAACGTTGGCCCCTGCATCGACTACGAGCGGCGCAGTCGTCGCGTCGATACCGCCATCAACCTCCAGATCGCAGCCGCGCTTGATCTCATCGATCAGTTGGCGGACGCGCCGGATCTTGGGCAAGGTCGTGTGAATGAAATGCTGGTGTCCAAACCCCGGATTAACCGTCATGACCAGAACTTGATCCACGTCTCGAAGAATTTCCTCGAGCACCGACGCAGGTGTTGCCGGGTTGATGACGATACCGACGCCTTTGCCGAGTGCCTTCACACGCTGCACGGTGCGATGCAAGTTGTTGTTGCCTTCCCAATGAACGAGAAGCGAATCGGAGCCGGCCTGGACGAATTCATCGAGGAACAAGTCCGGATCCGTTATCATCAGGTGCGTCTCTAAGGGCAGATGCGTCACCCGTCGAAGTGACTCGACGATCGGTGCTCCCATCGAAAGATTGGGCACGAAGTGCCCATCCATCACGTCAATGTGAATCCGATCGGCTCCCGCCCTTTCCGCATCAGCCACCTGCTGGCCCAGATGGGCG
>VBKE01000074.1 GCA_005879605.1 Deltaproteobacteria bacterium | reverse complement strand
GTAGAAAAGTTAACGTTGTCAAAACCAAAACCGCGGCGTGAACGTTTCGCGCCAGTCGTAACACTTTCGTCGCTTGACCTTCAATCCCAGATTGCCTTCAGCTACGTTGTCCACAACCAGCTCCGGACGATCGATGAGCCGGAGCCATGGAAAATTTATCTTTTATTGAAGGACTTGGCTAGACGTAGCCAGAAAAGCTGCGACATACGGTAGACAAAGAAAAACTGCGAAGCAGCACACACTCGCCTGTCTGAAGGTCGAAACAGTAGTTGTGATTGTTGCAGCGAACTTTGGTTCCCTCGAGGGCTCCTGTTTTCAAATCCGCCGCTTCGTGCGGGCACTGTCTGGAGAAAGCGAAGTAACTGCCGTCGACGTTCGCCAACAAGACTTCGCGTCCTCCGAGATCCACCTCTTTCATGGCGCCGGGTGACAACTCGCCGATACGCGCGACCGGAATGTAACTCACTCCCATGAATCAGGCCGCCGCCTTCTGCTCTTTATACAGCGGGCCGCGCAGAACCCGACCGGGCAGTTCACCGCTCATGCGCCCATCTTCGTGGATGACTGTGCCGTTGACGATAGTGTAGTGCATCCCTTCGGAACGCTGGATCAGTCTTTTGGAGCCCGCCGGATAATCATAGGCCCACTCCGGCTCGTGGGAGCCTACCGTACTTGGATTGAAGATTGCCAAATCCGCCGCATATCCGGGACGCAACAAACCGCGCCCCTGGAGACCGAAAATCGACGCCACATGGAAGGTTAGTTTGTGAACCGCCTGCTCCAACGTCATGACTTGCCGCTCGCGCACCCACAGCCCCAGCAGGACCGTGCCGTAACCGAAGTCGGCGCCGAACTGAACGTGCGCGCCGGCATCCGAAGTTCCGACCAGCACGTAAGGGCTGCGCAGAATTTCGCCCATCGCATTTACGTCGCCGCCGTTATTCGCATTCCAGAAGGTCGTGCCGAGATCTTCTTCAAGCGATAGATCGAGGAACGCATCGAGCGGATCCTGATTTCGCATCTCCGCCAGTTGTTGGATGGTCTTGCCGGCATATTTCTGATTTTCGGGCTTCACGAGCTTTTCCACCCGCACGATGTCCCAGCGGCGATGAAAGTTCGTGGGACGCGGATCGGCGAGGTCGGCGCGCATTTTTTGCCGCGTCTCGGCATCGGCGAACGCCTGCTTCCTCACCGCCTCAGGCAGGAACATCAAGTTCTTCCATACCGGAAATTCATCGAACACCTGGCAGTTCCTTAAAGTAAAATGCCGGACTAACGGCACCGTATGGGAAAGCCCGTAGGCCCGGTAACCATCCCGAAAAATCGGCTCGACGGCGTCGAGCTGCTCGCGCCACAGATTGGGCTCGGTCCAGCGATGTTGCAGGCTCTGCCAGAGAACCGGCCGCTGGGTGCGCTTCGCAAGCTCATGGTAAAACTCGAAATGCTCGATCTTGTTGCGGCCCAGGATAGTTTCGATAACTCCCGCGTTCCGTTCCGCCAGCACATCGCAAAGAGCGAAAAGCTCTTCGTCATCCGCCAATCGGCTTGCCACCGGTTTGCCGTCTTCGCGCATATGGCGCTCGTTGCGGTTCGTGGAGATCCCCAGCGCGCCGCCTTCTATCGCTTCGATGACGAGCCCGCGCATTTGTTGAACTTCTTTGGCCGTTGCCTTGCGCTCCACCGCCTCCTCGCCCATGACGTTATGCCGGACGGCGATATGTCCTACCAGCCCGCCGACATTCACTCCGACCTTACCTTCAAGGTTATCCAAGTATTCACCGTAACTGTGCCAGGCCCATTTCACGCCCTGCTCCAGCGCAAATCGCGGGATCGCCTCGACCCGCACAAAGCTTTTCACCAGCGCGTCCTCGTCGCCCGACTTTACCGGAGCCAACGTCAAACCGCAGTTACCCATCACTACCGTCGTAATGCCGTGTTGCGGTTCGCAGGTCCCGTAGGGGTCCCAGAGGAGCTGGGCGTCCAGGTGAGTGTGATGGTCGATGAAGCCCGGCGCGACCGCCAAGCCATCGGCGTCGATGGTTTTCGCGGCGCTTCCTTTTAGCTTTCCGACCTCGGCAATCTTGCCGTCTTTCACTCCAACGTCTGCGACGTAGAACGGCAAGCCCGACCCATCTACGACACGGCCACGACGGATGAGTAGATCATATTCCATTTTTTGAACCCTCCCAGTGCGCGCGGAGCACTTTCGGAGCCGTAAATTTCACTCTAAGGTGCAGATTATTCAATCTGCCAGCCCGCATTATTCATGGTCAGAGGAAAAACTACGACACCGTGTCGATGAGGGATGAGCCTGGAGGAGTGAAGGCACAGGCTCATTGCCTTCGCTCCGGAGGGCTCGCCCCTCGATCACTGTCACGAGTGCATAATCCGGGCTAGAGAATACGCAATGAAGGGAATGGCTGTCAAACGTTAAACGAGCGGCGGGAAACGTCTAAGATTCGAGCCGGCTATTTCACATGCCAATCAGCCGCAATCCCCTGCGAGTGGTTGCTCACGAATAGCTAAGAAAACAGCCGGGCGTAGGTTTCCAGTCCAAGACCGATCAGCACGAGAGTGAGCCCGCGTAGAAATGCCTTGAGCGCGGGATTCTCCCGCTCGCGCCCCATCGACTGCTCCACTCCCGGATGCATGGATGGCTCATTCATCAGGTTCATGGAACTTTTCAACACAACGGCGCCGATCAACCCAATCACAAAGCCGACACCCTCGATGTCCATGGCGACGGATCCTTTCCGATCATACTACCAGTTGCAAATTCTGGCCTAGTCCGTGTGTTTCGAATCGACCTTCGACCGATGCACAAGTTCCTGCATGTGGTTCTCCCAGTTCTTTCCATCAAACGGTTTTATCCTGATACTTGAAATACCAGCACTCTCAAGGCATCTCACATTTATGCTGTAGCCATCCGGATTCGATCGGGGAATGTAAAACGACTTGACCCCGCAGACTTTACAGAACCGGTGCTTGGCAACGCCGGTATTGAAAGTGTAAGTCGTTAGGACTTCATCGCCCTGGATTAATACGAATCGGGACTTTGGCACAATCAGATGCAGAAAACCGCTTTTGCTGCAGATCGAGCAGTTGCATTCGATCGCTTCTATGTCGGCCGGTGCCTGGACCTCGAATTTCACCCGCCCGCAATGGCACCCGCCCACATGCTTGACCAAGCCGTCGTCCATGTTCCCTCCAACTACTATAACTGCACTGGCATTTTCAATACAGCCCACGCTGCGAACTGACGTTCCTGTGGCGACGCAACCCAGATGTAATGGTTGCATCGTGATTCGGCGCGCTTGGTAAGTCACAGGGCGGATTTCAACGACGGGCCGTAAGTGTCCGCGAGAGAATGAAGCAGATCGGCGACTTCAGCAACGTTTCGAAGGTTGCGTTGCGCGTGAGTACCGGTAACGCCGACACGAATAGATACGGCCGATTCCGGCAAGGCTCTGAACAAGGTTTCGTCCGTGGCGTCATCTCCGATGGCGAGAACGAAATCATAATGATCTTTCGCCAGCCACTCGATAACGGCGCTCCCTTTGTCGGTGGCCGCATGGCCGATCTCCACCACCTTGCTACCCTGGAATATTTGCAGATCGGCTTTGGCGGTGAGATTTAGCAGATGATCCGTCAGCTCGGCGCGGAGAAACTCCGCCTGCTCGGGATCGGCCAATCGGTAGTGCCACGCGGCGGAATACTCTTTTTCCTCAACGGAGGCGCCCGGCAACCGATCCGCGTAGCTTTCGAGAATGGGCAGCAGTTGACGTTTCCATTCCTCCGATAAAGGTTTGGCAATTCTCCAAGACTGCTTCGCCGGTTTAAGCCAAACCCCATGCTCTGCAACCAAGCCCACGGGCAACTCACCGAACCAAGCTTGCAGGGTCTGCCGATCTCGCCCGCTTGGGAAAGACGGTCGCGGGATACCGAGCCAACGGAGTCAAGGTGCCGTCATAATCCAGGAACAACGCCCGGCGATGACTCCGGTGATACCGTTCGATGATTTCGCGCCGTCCCTCTGACCCGAGGAGCTTGGCCTGAATATGGTTCTGTATTTCCCGTACGTCAACGAGGGATTTAATGAAATCATTCGCCCAGCGCATCACGTCGTACCGCTTTAGCCGGCGTTGCATGATCTGGTTGCGTCTTTTCCGCTCCGGCAACGGCGTTTCGAGGGCTTCCTTTAGAGCCTGGGCAATTTCTGCTCGGTTGTTGGGATTGATGATGATCCCCTCGGGCAACTCCTTTGCCGACCCTGCCATTTCACTCAGAATCAATACGCCGGCTCCATCCGTCCGTGCGGCGACATACTCTTTCGCGATGAGGTTCATTCCGTCACGGAGCGGCGTTACCAGACAAATGTCGCTTGCGGCGTAAAGCGCCGCCAAAGACTTGAAGGGAACGTGGCGGTATTGGTAGAGCACGGGAGTCCACTGGACGCGTCCGAAACGCCCGTTGATCTTGCCGACCATCTCTTCGATTTGTCGCTTCATCAGGTCATACTCCCGCACCCCGATGCGAGAGGGCACAACGATCATAATGAGCGCAACCTTCCCTTGGTACTCCGGGTTGGCCTCCAAAAAAGACTCATATCCCTCCAGCCGGTTCAAAATCCCCTTGGAGTAATCCAGGCGGTCCACTGAGAGAATCCCTGTGACCTCTGACAGCGTGCTGCGGATTTTTTTCTCTTCCTCGTGAACTTCAGGGTCGGCGGGAGCGGTCGAAAACTTTTCAAAATCGATCCCCATGGGAAAAGTATCTACTTTGACGACGCGATCCGAAGTCAGTATCTGCGCCAGCTGGTGCTCATACCCCAGAATACGAAGGACACATTGCAGGAAATGGTGGGTGTATTCATAGTTATGAAATCCTATCAAGTCGGCTCCCAGCAATCCTTCCAGAATCTCTCGGCGCCATTCATTCGGAAGGAGCCGGAAAATTTCAAACGACGGGAACGGGATGTGCAAAAAGAACCCGATCGATAGTTGAGGTCGGTGGGCTTTTAGCAAACTCGGCAACAACATGAGGTGGTAGTCATGGATCCAGACGACGTCGTTCGTATCGAGAACTTCCATGAGCGAATCACAAAAGATCTGGTTAACATGCTTGTACTGCTCCCAAAAGCTCGTCTGATAAATGGTGAACGAGGGAAAATAATGAAACAATGGCCAAATGGTCGAATTGCAAAATCCGAAATAAAACTGCTCCATTTCTTCTTCGGAAAGAAAAACAGGATAGGACCGGTAGGCGGCCAACGATTGTTTTTTTAAATCCTCCCTCAGGGAAGGTTCAACGCTGGTTCCCGGCCATCCGACCCAAAGGTCTTCGGCAAGTGAGCCGGTCCGCCTGCGAAACTGGATGTAAGAAGCGAGACCAGTCGCCACCCCTCCCGCGCTGTCATGGAATTCAAATTGGCCATCGCTAACGCTGACGTTGAAACGCAAGCGATTCGAGACCACGATCAGGCGTCGGTTTGTCATCGGCTCTTTATCGTCCTTTGTCACAGTAAACCTGTTTTCCTGATGAACTACAGAGATCGCGCAACGAACCATTCTTGATTGGCTGAGCGCTATGCGCGGTGATCTACCCGAATTCCAATTTATCGCGGATGCATGCCACAGTCCAACCGGGACCTAGAAAGATATCCTCCTGCACCCTTTTAAGCCTAACAAGCACCGAATCTCGTCCAAATTCATTTCTCCACCAAACGGCTGGAATGTGGCTGCAAAATTTTCTGAACTTGTAAGTTCAGACCCGGCTTTGTACGCCAACCCCTACAGTTACAAAGCGAGTGCTTGATTCCCAGGAGTTGCGTCTTGTATGAAAAACCCTACGTCCGGGCGGTCCAGAGCGCGATCAAAAAACCAATCATCCTTAAAACTCAACCACATACAAGATACAAGGCTTTTCCATCCTAGTGGCATGGCGGTTGCTCATTCACCAGATAATTGCCGAACCTTTTGCAATGCCTTCTAAGCACAGGTGAGGCACAGAAGCTCTAATATTCTAATATATAGAGTATGAAGAGGAGTCAGCATGAATCGGAAAATGATTTACCCGTTGGCGATTGTTTTTTTAACAGGCGCGCTGATTACCAGCACGGGCTGTTCGGAGCCACTTTCGAAGCGTGAACAAGGAGGGCTCATCGGTGGAGGTATCGGCGCCGGCACGGGCGCTATCATCGGCAGTACCGTGGGACACGCCGCAGTCGGCGCACTCATCGGCGGACCGGTAGGGCTCATCGCTGGCGCACTGATTGGCGATCAACTTATGTCCCAGGATCGGCGGCAGGATGATCAGCAGCGGCAGATCGACCAGAACCAATCGGAACTGGAACGGCTGCGCCGAGAAAATCAGCGGCTGAGGGATCAGCAACCGTTAGAGAGATAAACATCGCGAAATAGAAACAAAGGAGAAAACACATGAGTGGGCGAAAACCCAGGCAAAGCACTCTCGGAGAACTCATCGTCGCGGTCACGGATGAGGTTGATCCATTGATGAAGAATTCCGCGAGCACATCGATCGTAGTGTCTCTCATTCTGCAGGATCTCTTCGCTCGTCGCCGCGTACGCTTAAGGAAACGATTGCCGCCGCGCGGTGGATGGTAGAGCACATCGCACAACAGGGATTTGGGAGGATGGGAAAATGAAGATTAAGCTTTCGAATTTTACAGCAGCCGTCGGCCTCCTGGTGATGCTCGCGATTCATCCCAGTCACGCGGCCGCAGGGCAGGCAGCAGACCAGCTGAAGAAAACCGTCGATACGGTCTTAAATATTCTCAACGACTCTAGCCTCAAAGGAGAAGCCAAAAAAGCCGAACGGCGACAGAAGCTTCGGGAGGTCATCTATGCTCGCTTCGACTTCCCCGACATGGCTAAGCGCTCTCTCGGTGCGCAATGGCAAAAGCGTAGTCCTGCAGAGCAAAAGGAGTTCACCAAAGCGTTCACCGATCTGCTGGAAGGCGCGTACGTGGACAAGCTTGAATCCTATAACGGCGAGAAAGTCCGTTTTGTAAATGACCGACAGGATCAGGACCATACCGAAGTCAGCACAAAAGTCGTAGATAAAAAGGGCCAAGAATACAGCGTCGATTATCGCCTCCATCAAGTGAATGGCGACTGGAAGGTTTCCGATGTGGTCATCGAAAATGTCAGCCTGGTCAATAATTACCGCTCGCAATTCAATCGGGTTCTGGCCAAGTCCTCCTACCAGGAGCTGATTGAGACTATGAAACAGAAAAAGTTCAGCGCTCCTGCAGCCAAAAGTTGACGCCGAGAAACACTTTTCACCTCCGTCGGGCCGATCAAAGGTCAAAGAGAGGGAGATTTTGACTGTCGATGAAGATTTACAAGCAAATGATGGCGACCGTTCTGACGGGTGTTTTGTTGGTTCCTGGATTTCTGAGCCTGGCACAGGAGGGGCCAAAACAGGCGGCCGGTGAGCAACAGAACAAAGTGAGCGATGAGGAGCTTCGATCGTTCGCTAAAGCGTACGTTGAATATCACAAAATTCGCCAGAAATACGAGCCGCAGTTACAAGCCACGAAAGACCCCCAGCAGAACAAGAAGATTCAAGACGAGGCCAACGCCAAGGTAAAAGATGTGTTGGCCAAGCAGCAGCTCACCGCGCAGCAATACAATCGGGTCTTTACTCTCGTCAACAATGACGAGACGCTACGCAAAAAAGCGATGAAGCTCATCGAGGAAGAACGGAAAAAAGCTAGCTAAAAAAGTTGGTCGCGGCAAGCTCAGTCGGAGATCTAGCATGCTTCCGCGCTTCGGTTCTCTTCAGGACAGCCGCTACCCTCAAAAACTGTTACGCCGCCTGAGCTTCCATCTGCTTATTGTACTTGCCGCTCCGGGCTGCGCTGTTACACTTGGCCCGGTGGTAGAAAATTTTCTGCGCCACGGAAACATTCGCCGCCTGTCCTTTCCATGCTTTCAGCGCCGGGTCTTGGAGCGCGCGGGCATAGGAGAAACTCACTTCCCACGGATGGGGTCCCATGGCGTTCATGGCGTTGAGATGCTCCGTGGCACTTTCGGCGCTCTGGCCGCCGGATAAGAAAGCGATCCCGGGCACCGCGGCGGGAACAGTTCGTTTCAAGCAACGAATCGTGCGTTCAGCAACTTCCTCCACACCGGCCTGCGTCGGGTTGTCCTTTCCCGAAACCACCATGCTCGGCTTGAGGATCATGCCTTCCAGATGCACTCGATGGTCGAAAAGCTTCGCAAAAGTAATCTTCAAAGTTTTTTCCGTCACCTCTTCACAGCGTTCAACCGTATGTGAGCCGTCAAGTAACACTTCCGGCTCGACAATCGGCACCAGCCCGCCCTCCTGACAGAGCGCCGCGTAGCGAGCCAGCGCGTGCGCATTGGCCTCCATACAAGTATAAGTGGGAATTCCGTCGCCGATGGTGATGACCGCCCGCCATTTGGCGAACTTCGCGCCTAGCTCTCGGTACTCCTTGACTCTGGAACGAAGCCCGTCCAACCCTTCGGTGACAACCTCGCCGGGGAAACCGGGGATATCGACGGGCCCCTTATCGACTTTAATTCCTGGGATAATGCCCTTCTTGGAAAGGACCTGAGGGAACGGTGTCCCATCGCTGGCTGACGTGCGGATGGTTTCATCGAAGAGGATCACACCACTGATGGCTTCCTCGATCCCTTTGGTCGTAAAAAGCATCTCGCGATAGGCGCGGCGATTGTTTTCGTTGGATTCGATCTTGATGCTGTCGAAGCGTCTCTTGATGGTGCCCATGCTTTCATCGGCGGCTAGGATTCCTTTACCTTTCGCGACCATGCTCTGAGCGACGGTTTCAAGTTCCTGTTTCGACATGGCTATCACCTCTCCTTTCTATTTCGACGCTACCATCTTACATTCTACGCAGCCCGTGGCAAGCGGTCGCGAGTCTTTTTCTATCATTGTGCATCGACCGGCGGTTTGTTATTAGAAACAATATGGCTGGTCTGCTGCTTCATTGGCTGATAAGTTCCGCTAGCCTGTTGATTGTCGCCTATATTTTCCCCGGAATCGAGGTCCGCGGTTTGGGTACCGCGCTTATCGCGCCCATAGTAATCGGTTTAGTCAATGCGACCATCGGATTCATCGTTAAACTCCTGACCCTGCCGCTCACAATATTGACCTTGGGGATTTTCTGGCTCGTGATCAACGCCCTCATGTTGCAGCTGGCGTCCTTTCTCGTCCCCGGCTTCTTCGTGGCGGACTTTTGGTCCGCCTTCTTCGGCGCCATCGTGCTTAGCCTTGTGAGCATGATCTTGCGTGCTCTCGTCCCCGGCGTTTGAAGGCTAGGCAGCCAGCATTCCCGTCGCCTCGCACCAATAACTGGCATCGTAAAACCGTTCCGGCGGACTGTACGGCAGTTGATAAACACCCATCTCCTTCCTGAGCTCGATCACAGTCTTCAACGCGCCGGGATTGATGCGCGCCTTTGGCACGACCTTGCGGTAGGCCTCTTCGGCCGCCGCGCGATTGAGATTTTCCTTGTCCACAATCAACTCCAGCGTTGCCTCGCGATGCTCGGGCATCATGAGCCAATCGGTTGCAGCCACCCAGGCGCGAATAAAACGCACGACCAGCTCGCGATGGGATAGCAACCAACTACGCAAGGTCCAACCACACGTGAGCGGCCAACCAGAGACATAATCTTCCGCGTTGGCCAAAAGCATCCCGCCCTCCGCCAACGCTTTGTCGGATGCCGGCGGGGTGAGCATCGCTGCGGCTACGCGTCCCTGGAGGAATGCCTCCAGACGTTTGGGGGAGCTGCCGATGATGTCGAT
>VBKE01000073.1 GCA_005879605.1 Deltaproteobacteria bacterium | reverse complement strand
GTGTGGTACAAAGATCACCGTGGTCCCACCGTGGAGCGCGCGCTACGAAGAGCCTCCAGCTTCGCCGACGGGAGTCAAAATGGCGGAGTGGGAAATTTCACAGTCCGCCTAGCCTCAGGGACCATCGGACTTCTCGGCGCACTCAACGACACGATTGGACGGCTGGAGACTCTCACGGTCATTCTGATTTCCCTCGTGATTTTTGCCGTAACAACCTTCATCTATCGTTCCTTTACCGCAGGATTGCTTCTTGCCGTGATATCGAACACAGCGTATCTCATTACGTCTGCCATCATGTATCACTTGGAGATCGGTCTGGACGTGAACACCCTCCCGATCGGCGCAGTGGGCATGGGGATCGGCATCGACTACAACATCTACCTCATGAGCCGTATGTGCGAAGAGTACCGAATTAATCCGGACTACTCCAAGCTTATTCCTGCCTCGATCTTTACGACCGGTAAGGCGATATTTTTCACAGCGACTACGATGGTGGTGGGTATCATCCTATGGTATTTCATGTCGAGTCTTCGCTTCCAAGCCGAGATGGGACTGCTGCTTTCAGCGGTCATGATAGCACATGTCATCTTGGCCCTGTTTTTCCAGTCAGCGTTCATGCTGATTTTACAACCGAAGTTTATTCAGAAGGGATTGTTTTTCGAGCGCCGCCGCTAAGCATTGCAAACGAGGAAATCAGCGCCGGCAACGGCGCAATGGAGAGTTTACCGACTAACGGGAGGTGGACTATGCGACGAGGAAAGTTTTTAAGTTCGATGCTGTTGATCTTTTTTGCGGTGGCAATCCGATCGACGGCCTGGGGTCAGTTCAATGTTGGACCTTTCGAGATCACTGGGTTCTATCAGTATACGGTCGACACCCCGACGGAACACGCAAACCCCAATAACTTTGCTTGTCTTAGTTTCATTGTGGGTCCGTTTAAATGTTCGCCGGGATTGCAGAAGAGAGGCGGAAAACCCGATTTCCTCCTCATGCGTCAGCTGCTCGATGTCAATATCTTCGGGAAATTCAACGAGAACTGGAGCGCTACCTTCGAGCCTCGCCTGTTCTTCGATATGACTAAGATCGCCGATAATCACTTTCGGCAGTATGAATCTTTGCCGACGCCGTTTGCCGGTAGCGGCTGGATGCTTCGCGGCGGCGGAAACGATTTCAAGGCGGAAATGTGGCAGGCGTACACCGACTACCGGAGCGGGAACTGGTGGGTTCGACTGGGTAAACAACAGATCGCCTGGGGAGAAGCGCTAGGTCTCCGGGTTCTGGATACTATCAATCCATTGGAGCTAAGTCAGAATTTGTCTACCGACCGTATCTTCGAGGAGTTCGACAGGGTTCGTATCCCCCAGTGGTTTGCGCGCGCCGACTATACCATACCGAACGAAACGATTCAGGATCTTACCGCGGAGTTTATCTTGAATCCCGGACTCGTGGTACCGACCCTACTGCCGCCACAGGGATCCCCGTTTAACGTTGTGCCGGCATTCCTAAAGGTTCGCAATAAGGTAAATCAAGGCGAGCCGACGGTTGGCGGGCGGATCACCGGCAGTCTAGAACCGGTGCAGTTTTCTTTAAATTTTGTCACCAAGCCGAACGACGATGCGATTGGGCTCTCGCAAGGAGTCAACCTTCCCGGATGTTTATTTCCAGTCTTGCCCCCTGCTACACCTTGTATAATTCTTAAGGGCGAGCATCCCCGGATCTACGTCGTCGGCGGATCAGCAAACTACAATTGGACCTGGGCAGGAGCCGTCCTACGGGCTGAAACTACCGTAACGCCGAACGCTCCATTTGCGAGCAATACCGCTGGGACTCCGGTGAAGATCGTCGACCGATCTGTGTGGAAGACCGTTTTGGCAGTGGACCGCCCGACCTATTTAATCCCAGGATTGGATTCTATGACCATCGGCTTTCAGTTCTTTGAAACTTATACTGGGGGCAAAAAAGCCGGTTTGACGGACGCCACGGGGGCGAAGGTGGACAGCAACGTTCATATTTTTACAGTTTTCTTTCAACAGCCTCTTCTTGAGAAGCGGGTTTCTCTTGAATTCTTTGGTCTCTTCGACACCGACGATGCTCACTGGTTGCAGCCTGGGGTGCACTGGGAAGTGGGGAACAATGTCCGGCTGGATCTCTTTTATAATAAGTTTGGCGGAGCAGAAAAAAGGGGTTCTCGCTTCGGCAGTAACTTGAACTTTGTCAACGGGCCGTTTTTCCGTTTTACCTATGGGTTCTGAGTCGCTGCACGGAATTTAGGGTTGAAGGAGATAAATATGAAAGAACGGAACTATAAAGAACTAAATTATTTTGATTATTGGACAAGACGAGATTTTCTAAAGAAAGCCGGCGCGTTTATGGGAGCAGGCCTCCTACAGCCGGTGCTTTCGTTAATAGACGCCGGTAAAACGGTTGAGGCTGCCTATCCCGAGGAAGTTCTGTCTATCGAGAAATACACGAAGGGCAAAGTTAAACCGGGGATAATCATAACGATAGAAAACGTAGAGCTGATCAAAGACATCGCCTCTGAAGGTTTGGTCGTAGAGCTGCAGCGGGGAGCTCAAATCAAGATCGCAGAGACAACGACAAGACCCGAGGCTAAGCAGCCCAAGTTTTGGTTAGATGCTACCTTGCGCCATAACGGTCAGGCGGTCCTGGACAAGAGCGGGCAGCTCTGGCACAAGAGCGGCGGACCGTGGATCGGCGGCGCCCCGTTCCCTGAACCAAAGAGTGCCCTTGAAGCCATCTGGAGTTATAAATTTAGCCCGCGCCGCTATGACAATGTAAGAGTGATTTCAACCACCAGCCATATAGACACCAACGGCGTTCTAGTCCGAAAAGACGAAGCCATTTTCATGCAGATTCAAACTGTGGGACGCTTAGTGGTCGATCCCAAACCAGTTGTGTCCCAATATAAAGACGAGCTTCATCGGGTTCTGTTATCCTTGCACAAACCCTTTGATAGTTACGGTCTAGCAGTGTTAACCACTGTTCATTACGACGCCTCAAGGCTTCCCGACACAGACCTCTACATCCCGACCCTCAGGCGAACTCGGCGCGTTCCTTCCAGCCAGAGATTCGAGCCTACAGGGCCCTATGCTGTCCATTACGCATCGGACTTTGACATCCAGAATGATCCGGTGCTCACCTGGTCATGGAATCTCGCGGGCCGCAAACCCATGCTCGGCCCCTCGCCGAGCAACGTAGGGACAAGGGCGAAGGGAGCCAAAAGGGAAGACTTTGTCTTTCCTCCGTTTCCCGACAAATTTCCCCGTACCACCTGGGAGCTGCGGCCTGAAATGTTGCTCCTAGATGGAGTTCCTCACCTTCCAGGGGCCAATTATAGCAAGAAGCGGGTATACTTTGATCCCATCTATCTCATAACTGAACAGGCCGATATTTGGGATATGGGAGGAAAGCTGTGGAAGTATCTTCTTTTTATCTGGGGGGACACAGGAGTCTCCGACAATGCTGGCGGCACAGCTCCTGATCTGACGGGAATTGTCTTTGCGGACTTACAACGGGACTTCCATTCCAATGTCGATTTTTACAACAGGATCGGGGATTATACCTTTCTGGTCAACTCGCCAGAACTCAATACCGAAGACTGGGCCACACCAAGTGCGATGCTTCGCCGGGCACGGAAGTAGAGCTTGATTCGAGGAGGCTGAGAGAGCTTAACTTCCCAAAATAAGTTTAACCGCAAGGAGGTGCCTTATGGATCACTATAGGTTCGACTACTCTCCGATTATAAAAAGACCACCCATCAAATGGCCAAACGATGCGAGGGTGGCAGTGTGGGTCATCCCTAACATCGAACACTATGAGTTTGAAATTCCTTCGACGTCTATGTACCCGTCGAATCTTGTTCCCGATATTCTTGACTACGCTTGGCGAGACTACGGCCCGCGGGTGGGGATCTGGAGGCTCATGGAAGCGCTGGACAAGTACGGAATGCGGGGAAGCGTGACTCTCAATTCATCGGTGTGCGAGCACTATCCAATCATCGTAGAAGAGGGGAAGAAGAGGAACTGGGAATTTTTGGGCCATGGAATAACCAATTCCCGTCTGCTGAACGGATTATCAGAAGAAGACGAGAGAAAGGTTATCCGGGAGACGATTCAAACCATTACCAAGACGGTTGGAAAGGCTCCCGAAGGATGGTTAGGCCCCGCCCTGGCAGAAACGTTTATCACTCCTGATCTGTTGGCCGAAGAAGGCATCCGTTATCTTTGCGACTGGTGTAACGATGACCAGCCCTATCCCATGAAGGTTAAAAAAGGGAAGTTGATCTCAGTCCCTTATTCTGTGGAGATCAATGATATTCCGTTTTTCCTGGGGAAGGGAAACAGCGGCGCGGATTTTATGCAGGCCATTAAAGATCAGTTTGACGTCCTTTATGAAGAAGGGAAGAACAGCGGCAGAGTCATGGCTATTGCCGTGCATCCGTTTATTGTCAATGTTCCGTTCCGTCACAAATATTTTGTCCAGGCGCTAGAATACATTGCGCGGCAGAAGGACGTGTGGTTGACCACGGGCAGCGAGATCGCGGCCTGGTACTACGATCACTATTATACCGTCTAGAGCGAGGCACACCGACTATAAAAAGTTTTCGCTCCTGAATACCGATCGCGAGCTTTCTTTTGACTTCCACATTAAAAAAAATTGATGCAGCAGCAGTGGGCATGCTGTTCCTCATTGGCATTGCCTTCGCCATGACCTTCGTTTTTAACCGGCTGGCGATCACTAATGGTGTCCCCCTCATTCCTTACGTGTTATGGCAGGCCTTAGGTGGGGCTTTGATTCTGCTGATTGCCTGTGGTGTAAGAGGCGAGTTTCCCAGGGTTTCTCCGAGATACTTGAGAGTTTATTTTATCACGGGCATGTTCAATGTTTGTCTTCCAATATTTGTCCTAAGCTTGGTTGCGCCTAAGGTACCCTCGGGAATCCTGAGCCTGGGCCTGATGTTAATCCCGTTGATAATTTATGCTCTTGCCCTTGCACTTGGTATGGACCGGTTTCGATGGGTGCGTCTTATAGGTATTCTCCTTGGTCTGGCCGGCGTTTTGCTCGTACTGCTCCCCAAAGCAAGCCTTCCGTCGTCAGATATGGTGGGATGGGTCGTCCTTGGATTGGTCGCGCCGCTCTGTTACGCATTGGGAACGATCCTCATGGCGAAACTGGATCCTCTCGAATCAAAATCCTTACCCTTGGCCTGTGGTCTGTTGTCAGCTGCGGCAGTTACTATGCTTGTGGTGATGCTAAGCAGTGGTACTTGGTGGTTTTTCAATCCGCAATTGGGCAAAGGGGAATTGGCAGTTGTGGCTGCCGGCATAAATCAAGCTGCAATTTTTGTTTTGATGTTTGAAATTGTTAAGCGTGCCGGACCTGTGTTTTTCTCCACGTCGAATTACATTGCGACACTTCTCGGCGTTGCATTAGGCATGTTGTTTTTTGGGGATAGCTACAGTTGGTGGATATTGGCGGCCATGGTTTTGATGTTTATCGGCTTATTCTGTGTAAATGTGATAGGCGCTTCCAAAGCTCGGGCAATCGTGTACGCAGAAACGTAAGGAAGACCTACCGTGCGCTGGGTGTAACTCGTCCAAACACAAGTGCGATCAGGTAGTTGTCGTTTACCATTGAACCTGAATTCATAAAAGTGCTAGAAGCCTTTAGTTTCAAACGACCCGTCATCAGTAGAACCATCGGAGTCGGAGGGCTTCAGGCTACCGTTGGCGCGTTTCGGATAGCGGGACATTTCACGGAATGGGATTCTTGCAGACTGAAGGAGGTCTCCCTATTGCTTTCTTGTCCCCACTTGGGGTATCAAAGGCTCCAAAAAAGTCAATTACGGGACAACGACGGAACGTTAGGAGAACTTTGACCGCGACGGGGTCCATTGCTTATGCCCGTTCAGACCCATCCTTTATAAGGGCAATGCTCGCACAGTGAAAGGAAGATAATATGAGAAAAACCGGGCACCGCTTATTGGTAACGGTCGCCTCAATTATGGTGGTGTTGCAGACATTCGCTACCTGCGTATTTGGGCAGACGAGTGAACCATCTTCTTTCTATACCTTTGTTACAGTCGACGTTCCTCTGCCTGACGGGCAGCTTGGTTTCACAACTTTGGCCGATGTTAACGAAGAAGGTCAAATCACGGGAGGATTCACAAGTAGCCTTTTAGGACCCTATGGCTTCCTGCTCAACATCAGGAAGAAGGTTAGCTCAACTGAAATCCGATGCCCAGGAAAAGATGTAATTGGTACCGAGCCCCAATCTATCAACAGGCATGGTGAGATTGCAGGCTTTGCGTCCGTCATTGTAGAAAGGATCAAGATCCCACAGTCACCGTCTAAGATTGTCATCACCAAGATCAGCGGCTTCTTTCGTGACAGAACGGGTCAATGCACCATTATTGATTTCCCCGGCGCAAATTTGACTGAGGCTATCGGCGTGAACGATGATGGGCAGGTCGTTGGGGATTACAGGGACGCCAATGGTATTTTTCATGGTTTTTTTTGGGATGCTGGCCAGTTTCTCACGATTGACGTACCGTTTCCGGAAGCGAGACTCACGACTCCTAGCGGAATAAACAACATCGGGCAGATCGTCGGATTCTACTTCGATAACAACGTGACAGAATCGTTTCCGAACGGGCATGATCGTGGATTTCTTTACGATAATGGAATCTTCACCTCTTTCGATTTTCCGGATGCTGTCGCAACGTTCCCCGTTGACCTCAACGACAATGGCCAGATCGTGGGAATCTTTGCTACTGACACTGACTCGACAGGGCGTAGCTTTCTGCTCGATGCTGGCAGATTCACCACCTTTGATGTGCCTTTCTCTGGGGTCGTAGCGACTCAGGTTAGCGGCATCAACAATCGAGGCCAAATTGTGGGACGATACATCACGAGCAATCCGGGCGATCTAGTTAACCCGTTCCCTAGCCATGGGTTTGTCGCCACACCGAACGTCAACTCCCCACTGGTCGCGAATTTTACCACAACCACAGGCACGCTTTAGGCAAGGCCGCTGTTTACGAATGGCTGAAAGAGGAAACCCCATCTGATATGCGTTTGAATCGCTTCCGAAATCAACTCACCTCATCGCATCGTGCACCTTGAGCAATAAGCAGGTTGCATGAAAGTGCGTGACCCTCGGCGTAATATCGTCGAAAGCAGCACGATCAACGAGTAGAGGACCGCAAGGGCTGCCAAAACTACGGCTATAATGCCCCTCATAAATCCTCCTGCCGAGTACAGTACATCTAAC
>VBKE01000072.1 GCA_005879605.1 Deltaproteobacteria bacterium | reverse complement strand
GGTCGATACCCGACGGCGGGCAAGCTCAAACCGAGTGAGTATTTCAAGCGCCAGTGCTGGATCTCCACCGAGCACGAAAAGGAATTAACGATGATCATCGACCTCATCGGCGATGACAATATCGTGTTCTCGACCGATTATCCGCACGGCGACTCCGACTTCCCGCACGCCGTCGAAGAGTTTCTAGAGATGGACGGAGTGTCGAAGGAAAGTCAGAAGAAGATTCTGTGGGATAACTGCGCGCGGCTGTATGGCTCGGGTGAATAAGGTCAGAAGAGGAGCGTCGGCTGTCCGGAATATGTTTTCTCCCCCTCGATGGGGAAGAATGAAAGAGGGGGTGCCTGATCCGACTTTAACTTACCCCTATCCCTGCCTTCCCCCGTTAAAGGGGGAAGGAGTTTCGATCGGGAGCGCGTGTGACGCGAGGTTACGCGACGTTATAAATAAAGTTTTTGATTCAGCCAGTCGTTTTGGCGGACGTTCACGTGGCGTACATCAAGTAATTTTAGATTTTCGATTGCCGATTTTCGAGTAAGGGAGCCAACAAATGAAGAGAATATTTCGGCGTCGATTCTTCGCTTCTCAATCCGACAATCTAAAATCGAAAATCCAAAGTCGAAAATGGGCGGGGCTTTTTACAATCGTCGTCGCGCTCACGGTGTGCGGGGCGAGGGCAGACGCGCAGCAGGCAGGGAAAATCTTCCGCATAGGTTTCCTGGATACAGGCACTGCTCCTGGTAGCGCGGTCCTCGTGGAGCCGTTCCGGCAGGAGATGCGCAAACTTGGATGGATCGAGGGAAAGAATATGACCATCGAGTACCGGTTTGCCGAGCAAAAGACTGAGCGCTTGCCTGAGCTTGCGGCGGACCTGGTCCGACTTAAGGTTGATCTGATCGTGACCCAAGGGACGCCAGCGGCGCTGGCGGCCAAGAGCGCTACCACTACCATCCCTATCGTGATGGCGAGCGGCGGCGACCCCGTAGGAGCAGGTCTAGTTGCCAGTCTGGCGCGGCCGGGAGGCAACGTCACGGGTCTTTCGAGTTTAGGTGAGCTAAATACCAAAAGACTGGAGATACTGAAAGACGCAGTGCCCAAGCTCGGCCGAGTTGGACTTTTGCGTCGGTCGGGAGGCGGTATAGCAGACGAGCTCCAAATAAAAGAGCTCAGACCTGCGGCTCAGGCACTGAAGCTGAAATTGGAGGAGATCGAGACTCAACCCGACCCCAGAGGTTTAGAGAGCGCCTTTCAAACGGCAAGGCAAAAGCAGGTCAACGCGATTATGATGATCCCGACTCGTCCCTTTTTGGCCGAAAGAAAGCGGATCGTCGAGCTTTCCGGTAAACACCAGTTGCCTGCAATCTACCCACAGAAGGAGTTTGTCGATGAGGGCGGCCTCATGTCCTATGGGGCGGACTACGATGACCTCTATCGGCGCGCGGCTGTTTACGTTGACAAGATCTTGAAAGGCGCCAAACCGGCTGATTTGCCGGTGCAGCAGGCAACGAAGTTTGAGTTTGTCATAAACCTCAAGGCGGCAAAACAGATTGGCCTGACAATTCCAGTCGACCTGCTCGCGCGAGCGAATAAAGTGATCAAGTGACATAAGATCCTTCACATTCGTTCAGGACAAGTTTTCGATTGCCGATCCTTCGGCCGTGCTCAGGACAGGTTTTCGATTGAACTACCCCGCAGCAAGCTGTGGGGTATCAGAAGAAAGCAATGAGAATTATCCCAAAGGCGTCACCCCCGAATGTTTTTATCGGGGGTCCGGATCCGGACTCGCCTGGATTCCCGCTTAAAGCATGCGGGAATGACGGTCTTCGAAGAGGAAATTAGTTGTCGCAGCAAGCTGCGGAGAATTGACCCAGACAGATCGAAAATCTAAAACCTATACTGAGCGAAGTCGAAGTATGTAAAACCGAAAATAGTATTGGGAGGTGAATCTTGGCTTATCGCACCGTTGGTAAAGCACTGCCTCGTATCGAAGGCGAGGGTAAAGTTACAGGCAAGACGAAATATGCGGCAGACCTGCCGTTCGAAGGACTTCTCTGGGCGAAGGTTTTGCGAAGCCCAATCCCGCATGGACGAATTCTCAACATCGACACGTCCAAAGCGAAAACGTTAGCCGGCGTGCATGCGGTACTCACCGGCGCCGACGTGCCGAACGTATTCGTCGGCACTCGCGTTAAAGACCAGCCTGTTCTGGTCACTGATCGCGTCCGTTTCGTTGGTGATGCGGTCGCTGCTGTCGCGGCAGATAGCGAAGCGATCGCCGACGAGGCGATTGGTTTGATCGATGTCGAATATGAGGAACTACCGTATGTCGACGATCCGGTCGAAGCATTGAAGCCAACCTCGCCGTTGATCCACGAAGACCGGAACAAATATAGAAACGCCGCCAAGTTACCTGAAGGCATGCCTGGCCATAATTTGCAGTCTTACGTGTTGTGGAAAAACGGTGATATCGAGGCCGGATTTCAGAAGGCGGCGCGGATCTTCGAGCACACGTTTCGGACACCGCTTTCGCATCACGGTTATATCGAACCTTGTGCCTGCACGGTGCACGTCCACGACGACGGGAGCGTCGAAGTGTGGCCGTCAAACAAAGGCCCTTGGGGTTTGCGCGACCAGATGGCCGAAGACTTCGGTGTGCCCAAGGAAAAGATCAAGGTGCACATCGTTCATGTCGGCGGCGATTTCGGCGCCAAGGCGTCTCTCATCGATGTGCCGGTCACTTATTATTTATCCAAGGCGACAAAGCGGCCGGTGAAACTGGTATTCGACTACACCGATGAACTGCTCGCAGGAGGACACCGCCACCCGGCGATCTTATCGCTGCGCACCGGTGTCGATCAGAACGGCAATTTCACCGCGGTCAAAGCGACCATCCACTTTAGCGGCGGCGCTTACGGTTCGCAGAAAGCCAACCCGCAAGTCACTGTGCTCGGCGGGCGGCGACTGGCGAGCATGTATCGAGTCCCGGCGATCAGCTGTGAGACTTATTGCTCGTATACCAATCAGGTTCCTTGCACCCAGACGCGCACGCCGGGCAGTCCGCAGGTCGTGTTCGCGTTCGAGTCGCAGGTGGACATCATCGCCAAAGAGATGGGCATCGATGCTCTGGAATTGCGCCGAAGAAATATTCTGCGCGACGGCGATGCCAATCCCATGGGTGAGAAGTGGAGCGATATTCTCATGGGCGAAGTGCTGGAGCGCGTGGTCAAAACTTCCGGCTGGAAAAAGGGCGGAGCGAAGAAAAACCGCGGCTGGGGCATGGCGCTCTATGATCGCGGCACGCCGGAAGGGAAAGCAAGCTCGGCATTAACTCTGAAGGCCGATGGCAAGGTCAACATCCTCACCGGCGTGCCCGATGTCGGTCCCGGATACTATACCATCAGCCAGCAGATGGTGTGTGAGACGCTCGGGCTGCCGCCGGAGAAAGTCGGCGTGGTTTTCAAAGACACCGATAGCTTGCCTTTCGATCCCGGCACGGGCGGCAGCAAACAGACGAATACTTCCGGTCACGCGGTCAAAAAATCGGCCGATGAGGTGCGCGAGAAGCTGATCAATTTGGCGGCGCGGGAGTTGGGCTGTCAGCCGGACGAGATTCGGCAGCAGGGCGGCAAGCTCACGACACCCAACAAAAAGTCGACGACGACGCAAAAGATGATCGAGCTGGCTGTCAAAGAAAACGGTGGCCCCGTCTTTCACCTGACCAATTTTGTCCCTAAGGACATGCCGAAAGTCACGGGGTTCGCAGCACAGGTGGCTGAGGTGGAAGTCGATCCGACTACCGGCGGCGTGAGGGTTTTGAATTTGACCACGGCGCACGATACTGGAACGGTGCTCAATCATCTCACCTTGACAGGGCAGATCGAAGGGGGCGTTGTGACCGGTTTCGGCTTCGCGTTAATGGAAGAAAATCCAATCGTTGACGGAAAGATCGCAACGTTAACTTTAGGCGAGTCAAAGTTGCCGTGCATCGCCGACGTGCCGCCGCTGAAGACGGTATTAGTCGAGAGCCCCACCGGACCGACGCCGTTCGGCGGCAAAGCGATCGCCGAAAATCCTAATGTACCGACGGCTGCGGCAATTGCGAATGCCATCGCCGATGCTTGCGGCGTGCGATTGTTCGAGCTGCCGCTGAGCGCGGAGAAAATCTATTGGGCAATGAATCGGAAATGAGAAACAAGAGAGTAGTACAAATGTTACACCCCTACCTTCATCCTCCCCCGCGACGCGGGGGAGGAAAGAGGAGGGGAACGATTTAGCCGCAAGAACCCAGAGGATGCAAAAAGATTGGCTCTCACCGCAAACATGGAGAATTAACTCGATGAAACTTGTCTTTGCCGTTCTCTTGTTAATTTGGCAGCTCATTGGTCCTATTCGACCAATTCTTGCGGCCGAATCGAAGGCTTCATGGCAAGCCGAATGGGACAGAACGATACGTGTGGCTGAGTCTCTATCGGCGGTTACGGAGCTATTATCGATTCGGGAGTATTTCAAAAGACTTACCCAAAGATCAAAATAACTCACATTACCGGTGCCGGAACCGACCTCACCCAGCGCATTTCGGCGGAGCGGCGGGCCGGCAAATATCTTGTCGACGTTTACAACGGCGGTGGAAATTCGCTGTTTCAGGTTCTCTATCGGGAAAAAATGCTCGACCCGATTAAGTCGACGTTGATCCTGCCGGAGGTGACGGATGCCACGAAATGGTGGGAGGGCAAACAGAAGTACGCGGACAAAGAAGGTCAATATATTTTCGTCTACGAGGGCAACGTGTCGGCCGGCGCGGGTGCGGCTTACAACAGCCAATTGGTTGATCCGCGCGAGTACAAGAGCTACTGGGATTTGCTCAATCCCAAACTCAAGGGAAAGATTCTTTCGACCGATATTCGCAAAGTGCGCGGCGCAGGTATTCCCTGGCAGTTTCTTTATTATCACTCCGACCTGGGTCCCAAATATCTCCGCCGCCTGTTCGGTGAGATGGACGTCACTTTAACCGCCGATCTTCGTCAAGCCATTGACTGGCTTGGCACGGGGAAATTCGGCGTGGGTATGCCGATACAAGGTGGCACGGTCTATAAAGCAAAAAACCAGGGCTTGCCGGTGGATGAGTTCAGTCCCTACCACTTCAAGGAAGGCGTCAATTTGTCGTCGGCGTTCGGTTCGCTTGCGCTGATGAATCGCGCGCCCCATCCCAACGCGGCCAAGGTGTTTATCAATTGGCTGTTGTCGCGCGAGGGGCAGGCGCTGTTTCAGAAAGTGATCAGTGTTCCCGGCGACGCGCGCAACTCACGCCGGATCGATGTTCCCAAGGATCACATCGCCCCGGACGAACAGCGCCGCGACAAGATGAATTATTTCGATACCGACGATGCTGAAACAAAGGACCTCACCCCCGCAATGAAGCTTCTCGACGAGATACTCGCTGGAAAGAAGTAAGAGTGCGAAGACAGCAGGATTGGTGCTTGAGCAGGGCGCCGCCGCGCATGGAAACCAAGTAAAGAGGAGGATCACAAGGATGGACCGATTTCCTCGTTTCATTGGCGGACGAACGACGGTTACATCGCTGTGCATCCTGACGCTTTGGGTGATCTTTAAAGGCGTAGGTCGCGCCGACTGGAAGACGGATTGGGAAAAAACAGTTGCGGCGGCCAAAAAGGAGGGGCAGCTTAACTTCTACGTCGGGCGCTATGGCACTGAACCTCTCTTAAACGAATTCAGAAAGGACTATTCAGAGATCAAAATCGTTTCGGTCAATGCCACAGGGAACCAACTCGGTACGAGGATCATCTCCGAGATTCGGCCGGGAAAGTAATCGCCGATCTTTATAGCGGTGGGGCGAATACGAACTATGAGATCCTCTACAAAGGCAAGGCGCTGGATTCGATCAGGTCCGCGCTAATCCTGCCCGAGGTGGTCGACGAGAGCAAATGGTACGGAGGACAGCATCGCTACACCGACCCGGAGCAAAAATTCATATTCGTCTACATCGCCACTCCCTCGTCGTCGGGTTTTTATTACAACACCGCGCTTGTGAATTCGAAAGAATTCAAATCCTATTGGGACTTGGTCAATCCAAAATGGAAAGGCAAATACGTTTCCCAGGATCCGACGAGCACGGGGCTCGGCGGCGGAATGCAATTTCACTATTACCATCCGGAGCTGGGTCCCGAATTTATCAAGCGCCTCTTCGGAGACATGCAGCCGATCTTTGGTCGGGATAGAAGGCAGATCACTGATTGGCTGGCGCAGGGAAGATTTTCGCTTTGTGTCGGCTGCCGGGACGCGACGCGAGCAAAAACCCAGGGGCTACCGGTGGACGAGTTGGATAGTGTCGATTGGAAAGAGGGCATCGAGCTGACCTCCGGCGGCGGGTCCATGAGTTTTATCAAAGGAGCGCCGAATCCCAACGCAGCGAAGGTGTTTGTCAATTGGTTTCTTTCCCGTAAGGGACAAACGGCGCTACAGAAATATGCGGACCTTTACGGCGAAGAACCGCCCAATTCGAGGCGGGTCGATATCCCGAAAGATATCCTTCCGCCTTTGAACCGCCTTGTTCCGGGAAAAAAGTATTTCGACGTTTCCGATCCCAAGTATGCCGACATGGAGCCGATCTTTAAGCTCGTCAAGGAGATTATGAAGTCGCGGGAGCAGAAGAAAGAGTGAAACACAGGGGCGGGTTTGAAACCCGATCCGTTAGTCGAGAAGTCAACGCCGAAGATGTTCGATGCATCCCTGACGGATTCTCGCCCCCGCCACGCGCGGAGAGCTAGCTAGAGAGGGGGTGTCACCCCCATCTTAATCTTCCCCGGCGAGGGGGGAAGAAAGAATACTGTCGCGGTTGGTGGCGGAGTTGTCCTTAGCCTCTGCAATTATATCTTCACCTTCGTGAACACCCTCAGCGGGTTCTTCTGAAAAATCTTCAGCTTGTCCTCAGCGCTGAGAAACTCCAGGCTATCGATCACCGGAACCAAGTCATCCGACGGCTTTCCCGTCTCCGGGCGCACGGCCCCGCCTGATCCCGGCGACTCGGTGCCAAAGAGCATCTGATCGACGCCCCGCTGTTTGATGGCAGCGGTTAGGAAATCCACATCGTAAGCGCAACAGTCGTAATAGAGATTGTTGCGCAGATCCTTCTGTCCGATGTGATGGTCGGTGGGGATGAAACGATTCAATCCGCCACCGCAGTGGCAGATGACGATCTTCAATTTAGGAAAACTCTCAAACACTTTACTGTGCGAATAGAGTTGCATGGCGACGAACTCTTCCAGATAGTTGTTCATCTGGTAGTTCGCAGGGATGGCTTCGAGCCGCCTATCATAGGTGATCGAAGGGTGAACCATAAGCGGCACGTCGAGCTGCACCGCCTTTTCGTAAAGCGGAAACCAGTATTCTTCATGCACGCCCGGTGTTTGTTTGTCGCCCGCCGGATCGGGATTCAAATACGCGCCGACGAAACCCAGCTCTTTGACACAACGTTCCAGTTCTGCGACGCAGTTCCGCGTATCCTTTTCCTTATTTTGCGGCAGTTGAGCCATGCCGCGAAAGCGATCGGGATGGAGCTTGACGATGCGCGCGATGACGTTGTTCACGGTGTACGCCCAAAAATCCTGCAAGAACGGTCGCATCCAGTGCCACATAGCGATAGGCCGGGGCCCGATAAGCTGGACATCGACATTCCTGTCATCCATAAATTTCAGATGGCGCTGCTGGGCGTTTTCTAACTGTTCATCGGTCATTTCGAGTTTCCGGCCCGGAGTGTTCTGCGCTACGGTTTCGGCGAGAAACTGCCGAAACGGGGCAGGAGTAGTCATGTGACCGTGAACATCGACGACTTTTTGATTGTTGTGCATAGAGCCTCCTTTTTTTTAGTTGAGATTCTTCGCGCTGCTCAGAATGACCGATCGCGCAGTGGCTACCTGAGTCTCCCGACTGTCATCCTGAGCGTGAGTGAAGGATCTAGGTTTGTTTTAGTCATCAAATCAAACAATTAGATTCCTCGCTATCGCTCGGAATGACACCAGAGGTGAGTTGTCATCCCGAACCCTTCGGCCAAAAACGCTCAGGGTAGACTCCGTGAGGGATCTTGTTTTTGTATTGGCAAAATACGTTCAATCTTCTTCCGGAGCCGGCACCTGATGCGACAATAAAATTTCTTTTCTTTCCTTCGCCGATTGTATGATGGCCAAGCAAACTTCCAGAGTCGCCATTCCCCACGGGCCGGTGTGGCGAATCGGCTTGTCGAGCACCACGGCATTGTAGAGTTCCATCAACTCCCCGCGCCGGGACGGTCCGCCGCCCCCGATTAAAGGCACGTCCTTGGTCCCCTGGTCGCTGTGGACGAACAGGCCATATTGCGATTGACGGAGATCGCCTTTTTCGCAAGTCGCGACAAGTATACCGAGGTCATTGGGTACCCAAGGCTTAACTTTGCTGCGGTCGCGGACCTCTCTTTCCTGCGCGCCACCGATGCGCATCTCATCTTTGTCGGCATTTTCATCGCGCGTGCCATCCAGCAATGATTTGCGGATCGCCGCTCGCTCGGCTTCCGAGTAACGGATGTTCTGCCCGCCCCAGGGCACGAGCTCCGAGGCGAGAAAGTAACCGTAGCCGTTGTGCATGAAGGTTGCCGGCGTGCCGTCTTCGAATTCCAAAAAACCAGAATAGTAGCCGGGGATCGGCCGTCCTTGGAACCATTGGCCGGTGGCGCCGCGCACGCTGCGAACCAAGCCGCCGCCCAGCAAGCGAAGAGTATCGATCTGGTGCGGCCCTTGGCGGTAGGGAACGCCGCCGCCTTGGTTGACGTCCAACTCTTCCGCTGTGCGCGGCCGCAGCATCCAGTCCGTGTACGCCCACACATGAAGCGCGCAGAGTCTTCCGAGCTCACCGGAGCGGATGATCTTGCGCATGGTGCGGATATGCGGGCCGAAGCTTTGCGTGTGACCGCAGAGAAGCTTGATCTTGTTTTTGATCGATGCCTCGATCATCTGCTCAGCTTCCTTGAGCGAGATCGCCATCGGTTTTTCGACGACGACGTGTTTGCCGGCGTTGGCGGCGATGAGCGTATGGGGCGCGTGAAACTTGTTGGGCGTCGAGACCCAGACGGCCTCGACGTCCGGGTCGACGCACATTTTCTCGACGCTATCGTAAGTCTTGGCGCCGTAACGTTGGCGGAATGTTTCCAGCACCCGCGGATTAATATCCGCGGCTGCAACCAGTTTGAATTCCGGTATTTGCTCCATTGCCGGGAGGATTTCCGAGGCGCCGACGCCAATGCCGACAATGCCGAGCTTCAATTGTCGCTGCACGGATTGGCTTGCATTTTTATCCTCTGCCATCACGAGTTTCCTTTCATATTCGATCCACAACCGAAAAAGAGAACCGACCGCAGAGGCGCCGAGGACGCCGACAAAGCAGTGGAAAGAAACCTCTCCGAACTCTGTGCCTCTGTGCCGAAGACCCTGTTACCTCATCCTGTAGAACTCCGCGCAGTTGTCCCATAAAATTTTTCGCTTATTGTCCTCGGTGATGTCCAATTGAAGAAAGCTCTCTACCGCGCGAGGGAACTTGGAATCGCCGTGCGGATAGTCGGTGGAGAAGACCAGCCGATCGGTGCCGATATAATCGATCACGTATTTCACGCCGTCTTCGTCGGGCTCAACAGACACGAAGCACTGTTTTTTGAAATAGTCGCTTGGCTTCCGGGTTAAATCTCTCGCCCAGATATCGCCTTCCCGTTCCCAGCCTTCGTCCAGCCTCCATAGGAGCCAAGGCAGCCAGGTGCAATTGGCTTCCAGGAAGGCGACGCGCAGCTTCGGATGGCGCGCCAATACTCCGCCGGAACAGAGACTGACTAAGCCCAGCATCTGCTCCATCGGCTGAGCGACGGCTCTACGCAGCATGAAATTCGGCTCGAATATATCGCCGGTCTGTCGCGCCGCGGAGGACGAGGACTCGTGAAAGCCGATGGGGATCTCAAGTTCTTCGAGCGCGTTCCATAGCGGTTCGTAATAGTCATCAAACCAATTGCGTCCGTTCATAATCGTCGAGCGCATGAAAACGGCGCGGAAACCCAGTTCTTTGATACAGCGTTTCACCTCAGCTACGGCGGCGTCGATGTCGAAGGGCGAAATCATGCCGGCGCCGAGGAGACGGTTGGGGTTCCTTTCGCAGAAATCGTACAGCCAGTCGTTATACGCGCGGGCCAGGGCTGCGGCGAAGTTCGCTTCCATATTGGGTTCGCTCAGAGCTTGCAGTCCGCGTGTCGGGTAAAGGACCGCGACGTCGATGCCCTCGATATCCATGGCTTCCAGCTGCACTTCGGCCGTCCAACCGCGCTCGGCATGAGACCCATAGATTCCTTGGTTCTTCTGGAAGTTATGACCTTGGTTGGAGTTGCGGCGACCATGGGTTTGCGGTAGACCCCAGAGTCGCCCGTCGGGATGAGCCATTCTTAGGTCACGGACATTCTCGCTTGTCAGGCCTCGCGGCGCTTCGCTTCTAAATTTTGAATCGATGTAGCGCTCCCAGAGGTCAACGGGTTCCATCAAGTGCATGTCACTGTCGAGGATCTTAAAACCGTCCCTTGCCATATCTGCCTCCCGCCCGGATTAATCTAGTACTGTTATCGCTGTATAACACTCGAATTGAGACTGTCAACGAAAAGACTGCGCGGTTGCCCCGATAATAGTCGACTTTTCCGACGACAGTCGATCTGGTAGTTTGTATAGACGGATGTTTGGCTGTCAGAAGATTTTCGGCAGCGCTCGGAAATAGATATTTTCGGAATAGGAGGTGATAGGTGAAAACCGCTCGCAACGGATTTTTGATGCGCTGGTTCATCGCATGTCTCGTACTCCTATTTGTGGCGCCGGACGCCGCAGCGCAAGAGAAGAAGTTGGTGCGCGTCGTTTTTGTTAGCTTATCGTGGAACAGTGAAATTCCCGTGCGAGTGGCCATGGCTCGCGGCTTTTTTAAAGCGCAAGGATTGCAAATCGAGCCGATATTCATTCGTGGTGGGCCCGCGGCGATAGCCGCTCTCGTTTCAGGCGAAGTGGATTTTGCCAGCATCGGCGGCGCCCAGGCCGTTATGCGTGGGAAGGCGCGGGGGTTGGACGTGTCAATTATCGGCTCGATTTCTAATCAAACCAATTACGTCTTATTGGGTAATAAGCAGACCCGAACGCTGGAGAGTCTGAAAGGAAAGATTATTGGAATCACGGGTGCGGGCGCCTTTTCCGAGTTCGCCGTGAGGGCGTTTCTAAAGAAGCAGAACATCGATCCCGGCAAGGACGTCATTCTACGCGCCGTCGGCAACACGACCATGCGCGCGGCTGCGCTGGAGAAGGGGCTTGTGGCCGCGGCGCCGTTCTCACCGGAAGACGCAGTGCGACTGATGAAGAGCGGTTATCCGTTGATTTCTAATTTCGCCGAGTCCTTGGATATTCCGCAAAGCATTATCGTGACCCGCGGCGAAGTTTTAGAGAAATATCCCGAGACGAGCAAAAGGTTTCTCAAAGCGCTGATTCTGGGCATCCATCTTGCTAAAACCAATAAAAAAGAAGCGATCAAGGCGGGATATGACTCCGGACTTCAAGGCGATCCCGAAACTGTCAACGTTGCCTACGATTTGTATCAGCCGGCGTTAACGTCGGACTTATCTATTGCGGTCCCAGGAATTCAACTCATGCTGGACGAAGATATTCGCGCGGGGCTGGTGGACAGCAAGTTTACGGTCGATAAGGTAATCAACGACCGAACTCTGAAAAAGGCGCAGGACGAGCTAAGAACTGAAGGGCGTTTAAAGCCGTAAGTCTCCGATGTGCAGCGTGAGTGAGGATGAGCCAAAGGTTGCTGTCGAGGAGCTTCGTCGGAATAGAGAAGTCGGAAGCGGCCGTTGGTTGTTTGGTTGGCACATTCAAAATCTCACGGAACAACCGATAAATTTCCTGGCTGCCCGGTGTCCCCACGAAAAATTCAGGAGCGATGAAAGAATTTTCGATCCGCCACTCCATGCCACTGCCGGGAATAATGCGACTATCGAGATGTCGGTGCTCTGCGATGAGCCGGCGGGGACCATCGTAGAGAACGCATTTTTGATTCTTTTGGTCGAATGGCTGGAAGCCAGCTGGAGGCTCTTTGTGAGATTTCGAGTGACGATCAACCAACAAGGCGAACCCGAAACGGCGACGGAGCTCATTACAACTCAACGGGTGGGTTTTTCCAGAGTGGGCTAGGCGGAAAGGGATCCAATGGCGGAAAACGATCGAGATCTTCTGATCCTGCAAAAAATGTGCGGTTGACGTCGCAATTGAGGCCTCGGCTTCGAAGAGACCACGGGTATGGTCTCCAATTCGCTAAAGATCAGCCAAGAGGAAGTCGTCAAAGCCCTGGATAGGCTGCGGCGGAAAAAGGCCGATGATCCCGAATATCAGAAGTTGCGGAAAGATCTGCCGAAGAACTGGCCGCTGTAAGAAATGGTTTTGAGTTGCGGGATCAAAACCCGAGACTGCAATCTTGACCGGCTATCTTTGTCGGGATTCAGGCAGCCGGACGGTGGGCTGACGCAATTGCAGGCCGGTTACACCGCTCCAGAATTCTCGTTTTCCCGTCATCGCCTGAACGTGGCCGTCCCATTCCAAAGTGAAAGCGGTTAGGCCGAGCTTCACGGCAGCTCGAACCTTTTCCTGGGTTTCGGCATCATTCGCCAAAAGGCGGACGGCATCGATCTGGCGCTGTCCATGACCTTCGTCCTGTTCCGCATGAAGTTGATAAGTTTCGGCCGCGTGCGGCGAGAAGCCGTAATAGCCGGTGAGTTCCCGATAAACCTTGTCTGAGACTTTCTCCGCGCCGCCGAGCTGGCTCTCTACGAACGCAAGCATGGCGACTCCCTCGAGCGCGGAGCGTCGCTGGCAACAGCCGATGATCATTTCAATTGCCGCCAGAGTTCCAGGAGCCGGCTCGGCGCGATCCGCTTCTTCGCGGGAAATGCCGCCTTCTTCGAGAAACTGAAGCATGATGTCCATGTGGGTTCGCGGTCCCGCCAATTCTTCCATAAAGTTTTCCAGGACCGCTTGCATCAGCTCATAATTCTTATCGGCAACGGCATTGATGGCCATATAGCCGAAAAAGATGGGATTGGTCCGCACCCGGAGGTAGTGCTGGACCTCTCCGAGAATGATTTGCTCCCGGCTCCAACGATGCTGCAGAATCCCCTGAAACCACGGATGTTGCCCCATGGGCACTTCACGCGCGTAGCCCCAAAGCTCTTCGATAAAGGCTTCGCCAGTCATGCTCAAGCATCTATCGCAGGCGAAATGAAATGTCTATGACGGGTGGGGAGAATTGCCCCGTAGTTGGCAGGCAAAGGATCGCTGGATGGTCTGACTTATCTACCGTTCTTGGTTGATAACTTCGGCGACCTTTCTCAAAGCGTCGGCTGGGGCATAGGGTTTCATGATGACGCCGAAGGACTCGTCTTTGATCTTCTCTGTGTCGACGTCGGTGGGCAAGTTTCCGGTGGCGAAGATGACCTTAACCGTTGGGGCTATGACTTTCAGTTTTTGAAAGACTTCCCATCCGTTTACCTTCGGCAAACCGAAATCCAACAATACCGCCGCGACTTCATCCTTATGATCGGCGAACGTCGCGATGGCTGACGTCCCATCCGCCGCCGTCAACACCTGGTAGCCTTCTCTTTCGAAAACGGTCTGCAGAAGATTTAACTGCAGTTGCTCGTCTTCCACTATGAGCACCGTTGCATCAGTTGCCGGGTGTCGTGATTTTGTCATTGATCGTTCTGCGTCGCGCGTTGCTCCCCGGAGAACTTCTCTGGCCGGTAAGCACATTTGAAATCTCGTTCCGTGATGCGGCTCGCTATCAAAGTGAATGAAGCCCTTATGACTTCTGATGATGCCATATACGACGGCAAGCCCGAGTCCGCTTCCCTGGCCCGGCCCTTTGGTGGTGAAGAAAGGCTCAAATATATGTTCTTCAGCCTCTTTACGAATACCCGTACCGGTGTCAGAAACAGTAATACACACATAGGGGATTTCTTCGGCCTCTATGAATCTCTGTTTGGACTCCTGGGCATCTAAGCTTTGGGTTTTAATCGAGAGCCTTCCGCCGTTTGACATAGCGTCTCTCGCGTTGACGCACAGGTTAATGATTGCCTGGGTAATCTGATTCGAGTCCACCATCGTCGGGGGGACTTTGGAATCCAGATCCAAATCGATTTCAATGTTCTTTGGAAAAGTTTGGCCGAGAAGCTCAGTGACGTCTTTAACGAGTATGTTGAGATCGGTAACTTCAAACTTGGTATCGGTCTTCTGCGCCACCGCAAGGAGTTGCCGCACCAAAGAAGCTCCTCGCTCGGCCATATCCTTGACGGGGCGGACCGCGTCCGCCATCGCCTGTCCCTGGCCTGTCTCTTCCAATAACGAGGCATAGCCCAAAATAATATTGAGAATATTGTTGAAGTCATGCGCCACGCCACCGGCAAGCGTGCCGATCGTTTCCATCTTTTGAGCCTCTCGCAGCTGATGCTCCAACGCTTTTTGCCTGATGAACTCGCTGACCAGTTGTTCGTTGGCCGTCTGCAGCTCCCGCGTGCGCTCCATCACGCGCTTATCCAATTGATCATTCAGCGTTCGAAGTCTTTCGTTGGCGCGGCATTGTTCGATGATGTTTGCGGATTATTGGGAGTATATACCGATCCGGCGTTCCTCCCACTCCGACGGCCGCCAGCAAGTGGAAAAATAGGCCGTTAAAGGTATCGAATGGATGGCGCGAACCCCTGCTTCTAACGCGGTGACGCGCTGTTTGTCACCAAGGATTTGAGTAGTTTCAATATTGTCGATCATTACGGAGCGACGTCTCGCCACAGCAGTGCCGGACGCGCCTTGTCCCGAAACGGTTCCTTGGACCAGCTCAATAAATTCGGTTGTAGTTCCTATTTGACCGCCCACCTCCAGGCGTTGCGCGCCTCGATCCAAGAGCTGAAGACTTCCTTTGTCCGTCTTAAGGAGAATGAGCGCGCCCGTAACGATTTCGCTGAAAAGCGCGCTCCGATCCTCTATGGCCAAGAGGCTTGCGCTCAGCTCGTGGAGACGCGTCAAACCGTCCAATTGAATCTTAAGCTGTTCCTGAACCGAATCTCGCTCCGTTTCACGTTGCCGCAGCAGACTTGCGGATTCGGCAGAGGCTTGGGCGAGTACGTTGATCTCGGCAACCGACGCGGGCGGCAACCTCATCGGCGATTTGTCCTCGCCTCTTTCTTTCGCATAGGTTGCAAGGAATTCGATGGGTCTCGCTGTTCTCCGAGCAACCAGGAAAGCAAAGAAACCGCCCAGCGTCAGGGAAAAAATGCCGAGTCCTGTGATGAGCCACATGGTCCTGTAAAACGGCGCTTCGACCGTGGCGACAGGGACCGCCAGCGCCACGGACCAACCGGATGCGGGTGCGTTTGCAAACAGGACGTACGAAGGCACATTCTCAACTGTGGTGCGATACCAGCGTCCGGGTCCCGGCTGATTTGACTCCTCGACCAGCAGGTGCGTAGGCTTGCCAAAAAATTTTTCCGCAGACCGCGTGCTCGCCACGACGATCTTTCTGGCGTCCAGGATGGCCGCCAGCCATTCCCCAGGGATCTTGTGCTGACCTAAAATCTGCGCGAATACCTCCGGCTTGATAAGGCCCGAAGTGATATATTCGGTTTTTTCCTCGCGCCGAATTGGGACAAGAACGCCGACCGAAGAGCCGATAACCGAGGCCCGCGGGGACTCTATCGCTTGCCCCTCTTTGGATTGAAGAATTCTGATCCCTTCTTCGGAAGTCATACCTGGCTCCGGAGGCGTATCATCCGTGGATCTAACGATACTCGCCAACTGCTTTCCTGAAGGATCTTGAACGATGACCATTCGCCAATTTTTTTGGCTGGATAATATGCGGTCGGAAAGTTGCCGAAACTCATCCGGGCCGCGCGCGCCGAGATCGTAGCTAAGAGCAAGAGTCTGCAGCGTGTTTATGGCAGAAATCACTTCCCGATCGACATCGACGGCCAACGTCTTGGCGGTATCCAACAGATGTTCTTCTATCGCTTTTCTTCGGGATCTTGATTCCTGAATGATCAACCAAGCCAAGAAAATCACGAGAGGAACTAGTGCAACAACGACCAAAGCAATCAGGTGAGAACGCAAGGAAAACGTCGGGGGCGAGAAGCGCCCCGGTTTGTTCGATGAACGTTGGGCGTTCATCGCGGTGCCTCCGGGCAGGCGGGATTAAGGGCCAAAGGTTTCATTTGTCGGAAGCAAAAAATTGAGGAGTCGGGTTGTTGTCCGTAAAGTATCACGTCGCCCCTGGGCAAAGAAAAAACTTGTATAGCCAGAGGCTGAGAGGGGGCCGCTACAAGTAGCTATAGCGCAAGCAGTTAGTCGTCCAATTGCATCATGCCCGCGGGGATCACGGAAGCATTCATGGGGCATTATAAATGATGTTTTCCTTCTCTGTTTAACGTTGAAGACGTATTGTGAATCCGAATCTGTATGGTTTATCCGCTCATTCGAGTACGTCTAAGTCAGAAAAACCGTACTCCGCTAGAATTTCACGGCGCGTCTCCCATTTGTTCAGTAGACTCATAATGTGGAAATTCAAAACCTTTTTTGAGAATCTTGGGATTTGAATTTCCCAAAACGATTGTCAGATAGATGACAAACGCAAGCTCTGTACCACTTTGACTTGAGAAGTCTGGGCGAGCGCGTTAAAAAACGGCGACATGGCTTCGCGGGCGAACAGCCAGAAGTGAGAATATGTAGTTCATCTCTGCGCCTCCTTTAATTTTCTTTGGGGTCAATTCCCCGCGGCTTGCGTAAAAGCTATTCCCAGACCTTTGAAAGTCTGTCATTCCCGAACGCTTCTATCGGTGGTTCGACTGGGCTCACCACAGACGAAACCGTGACTAGAACCCCGATGAAAACGTTCCGAGGGTGACTCCGTCAGGTG
>VBKE01000071.1 GCA_005879605.1 Deltaproteobacteria bacterium | reverse complement strand
GACATCACCGATCGCGGCACGACTGGGTAGCGCACGCGTCTCGCGTGCTGGTTTCGGCGTCGCGCCGAAACAATCTTTCTCGAAGGCTTGATTCTAGCGGAGGTGAGAATTCTACAGGAAAGTTCGCGATCGCGAGGACGCGCTCGCCAGCACGCGGGACGCGTGCGCTACCCGGAAATCTCGCTAGAATCGCGCGATAGCAATACAGCCATGGCGCGACTTCACGAGTATCAGGGCAAAGGCATTCTGGCTGCGAATGGATTTAAGATTCCGCGCGGCCGCACTGCTTCTACCGCTGACGAAGCTGTCGCAGCAGCGAAAGAATTACGCGGCGAAGTTGTGATCAAGATCCAAGCCTGGACTACCGGGCGCGCCGGGATCGGCGGTGTCGCGTTCGCAAAAAAAGCGGATGAGGTTCGTGCTCACGCGGCGCGGATGCTGGCGATGAAAGTTGGACAATTTCCAATCGAAGCCGTGCTCGTCGAGGAAAAGATCGATATCGACCGGGAGTTTTTTCTTTCGTTCTCAATCGATGACGCCGCCCGCGCGCCGATAATTATTTTCGCCGCCGGAGGCGGCACCGGAATTGAAGAGCGGGCCGCTTCAACACGGCGGATTCCTTGCGATGTGAACCGCGGCCCTCTGGATTCAGCGGTTGATGAAGCCGTTGCAGGGTGCGGTCTTTCGCACGCGTATGCGAAACAGTTGACCGAGGCGATTCGAAAACTATTTGCCGCTGCGCGCGGCGTGGAAGCGCGCTCGCTGGAAGTCAATCCGCTGGTGCTGACCAAAAGCGGCGAATTCGTTGCGGCCGATTGTCGAATCACCATTGATGATTACGCCGTTGGCCGGCACCCGGAACTGGGAATCGAAATCGCACGCGAGTTCGATCATCCGCCGACCGCTCTGGAACGCATCGCCTACGCGGTCGAGCAAAACGATCATCGCGGCACATTTTATTTTGCGCAGTTGGCGACCACGACTCCGAAGGGTTCCAAGGGGCTGGTTGGTTTTCATGGCGCAGGCGGCGGCGGCTCGATGATGTCGATGGACGCGATCGTGAACGCGGGATTCACCATCGCGAATTTCACTGATACAAGCGGCAACCCATCCGCGTCCAAAGTGTATCGCGCGGCACGGATCATTCTGGCTCAGCCTGATCTGGTGGGCTATTTCGGTTCCGGCTCAGGTGTTGCGAGCCAGGAACAATATTGGTCTGCCTACGGACTGGCCAAAGTGTTTTGGGAACTCGATCTGAATATTCCCGCGGTGATCCGTTTAGGTGGCAACACTGAAGATCGCGCCGTGGACATCTTGCATCGCATGTCGAAGCTGCTTCGCGTGTCGGTCGAGGGCTATCGCAAAAGTGATACACCGGCCATCATTGCCGCACGTTTCGCGGAACTCGTCGCCGAAACGAAGGGCGCCAAATGGAAACCGGGCGCGCCGCGAGTGCCAAAATTTGTCAGAGACTCATCAGCCATGATGCTGCCGGTAAAAAATGGTCGCGTCTGGATCGACACCGCGCGGTGGACAAAGATTCGCCCCGCGGTTGAAACGCATTCCGGCGGACTAATCGTCGATCGCGATGGTGCGCCCGTTGCATCATTGCCAAGCGAAGAGTTTGCCACCAAAGATTCCGAATTGCTCGCGTGCGACGTCGAGTGCCAGCTCGCCGGAATCGAATGTTTCTATTTAGAACTTGATATTCCCGGACTGGACGAACTGATTGGAGGCAAAGATGCAGACCAGGATTGAGGCAGCTCGCGCAACGAAAAGCGGCGATTGTCGATCTTATTTTTTGATCAGCAGCGAACCTCGACATCGGACAGACGTTGTCTAATATGGATCCAATGATCGCTCCGCTTTTCGCGAAATCGCACGGACTCAAGATTAGCGATGTGTGGGGCGCTGGAAATGATGTGACGCTATTTACCGGCGATTGCCGCGAATTCCTGGAGCAATTGCCTGATCACTCCACACAGCTCGTGGTGACGTCGCCGCCGTACAATATCGGAAAAAGTTACGAGCGACGTACATCGTTGGAAGCTTATCTAGCACGAGAAAAAGAAGTCATTAACCTCTCAATCGATAAGTTGCGACCCGGGGGAAGCATCTGCTGGCAGGTCGGCAACCATGTCGATGGCGGCGAAGTTTTTCCGCTAGACATCTTGTTGTACGAGTTCTTCACGCGCCGTGGTCTTCACTTGCGCAATCGCATTATTTGGCATTTCGAGCACGGGCTGCACTGTTCCCAACGCTTCTCGGGTCGATACGAGACGATTCTCTGGTTCACGAAGTCGGACGGAAACGGCCATTACTTCTTCAACTTGGACCCAGTGCGGGTGCCGCAAAAGTATCCCGGTAAGCTTTATTTCAAAGGGCCGAACAAGGGCAAACCATCGGCAAATCCGCTAGGAAAGAATCCCGGCGATGTTTGGGTGATTCCGAATGTAAAACATAATCACCCTGAAAAGACTGACCACCCTTGCCAATTTCCTGTAGAACTCGTCGAGCGATTGGTCCTATCCATGACAAGAGAAGAAGATCTTGTTGTCGATCCTTACATGGGCGTTGGGTCGACGCTCGTTGCGGCAGTTCTTAACAAGCGACATGCTGCCGGTTCTGATATTTCTGCAGAATATGTTAAGACTGCCTGGCACCGGGTAGAGGAAGCGGCAGCTGGCGTTTTGCGAACTCGGCCACGCCACCGTCCGGTTTACCAACCCCCGCAGAACAGCTTACTCACTAGGAAGCCTTGGGAGACTTCGAGTGTTTAAGATCCTCGAGTATTCCCACCTAGGCGGCGCGGAAATACTTCAAGTTCGTTTCCCAAAAATTAGCAAAGAAATTGACGACGTAATCGGCTCGATTACGAAAGTTAAAAAGCTCAAGAAGAGCAAAGAGAAGACGAAAAAGAACAGAATGCTCTATTCGCCCAAAGACCTAAACAAACGATTTACAAAGGCTCTAAACGCGAAAGGCTACGAACAACTAATCGACCGCTACACTGTAAAAATTCCAGGACACAACTACGAAGTCAAAGGCGCATACAAGCAAGTTGATTTCGCCAAAAATAAAGTG
The DNA here is from genome assembly GCA_005879605.1 of Deltaproteobacteria bacterium. Lineage (GTDB taxonomy): Bacteria > Desulfobacterota > Binatia > UBA9968 > UBA9968 > DP-1. The sequence continues at coordinate 5,315 of VBKE01000071.1, read as the reverse complement.
CTGGTTGAAGTCCAGTTCGGAAAATATCCGTTCATGTTTTACGACCTGTTTAAGTTTCAATATTTCTTTAATGAGGCTAAAGCAGAGGTGGGCGTGGAGATCGTGCCTGCCCACTACATGCACAGACAAATGTCATCCGGCACGTCTTATGGTGAACAACTCTTGTGGGATATTGAACGGCTCAAGCGTCACTTCCCTTCTGTGCCAGTCAAAGTCATTCTGATTGGAGTCGAACCATTGCCGACGGAACATCTTGTTGCCGAAGAAGGGTTGAAAAAGAGCATCGCACAACAGAAAGAAGATGTGTGATCAATCCATCCCCTCTATCACCGCACCATTGCCGCAGTCCGAAGTTCGACCGAACGATGGCCCGCCAATATCTAAAAGGAGCGACTTTGGTTACGGTTAAGCAGCTTTTTAGACGAGTTGGCGTCACGTTCACGCGCAAAGCACTTGAGAAGGCCGCTCCGTTCGGTGCCGGTGTCGTGATCGGCTTCATTGCCAACAAGGGTTTGACTTGGTACGTTGGCACAAAGATCCACGATTTCTTTAAGACCAACTGAGTCCGCGAGATCGAAAGCCGAGCCAATCAACTTCGTGGTCGCGTGACGAACGTCAGAATTGCAACCCGCGGTTCGCCTACTTGCGAAAGGGTTCTGATTTCATCAACATCAAGCAATGAGGGCGATTTTGAGCGCGCCGCATATTCAGCGCATGAACAGTTTGGTGTAGCATCCGTTGAGAACTTGAACCGCATGTTGAAATCCCATGGTTTCGAAGAACATTGAAGCGATGATCGACCGCGAGAAAATTCAAATGGAGCTGATCAAACTCAAAGGTGGCGAGCGGTTGCTTCGCCTGACAGAGCCACAATCTGGGCTATCTCTGGAGAGAAAATTGAATCCCGAGCGATCCGTTGCCGATCAAAAAAGACAGCTCCTCTCGGTTTTCGAGGCTGCACTCGAGCAAGCGGAGTTGACTCCTGTATAAACTAGTCGTCCGGGCGGCGTGCATCGCAATCGATCGATCCGCGCTGGCTCTGCAAGACTCCGCACGTGCTTGCAGAACAGCCGTGGTTTCATAAACATGAATCTGCGATGGCGATTTTGATCGACGAGAAGAAGCGCGTTCTCGTGCAAGGCATCACGGGACGCGAAGGCCGGGCGCGCACGCGATTGATGCGCGAGTACGGAACAAACGTCATCGCCGGCGTTACGCCGGGAAAAGGCGGACAGAGCGTGCTCGGCGTTCCGGTGTTTAACACGCCGCAGGAAGCAGTGAATTCGTTAGGTAACATCGACATATCCGTCGTGTTTGTCCCCGCGGCCGGCGTGAAGGACGCGGCCATTTCGGCGATTGAAGCGGGCATCAAACTCACCGTGCTGGTGCCCGATCGCGTGCCGGTGTGGGACGCGATGGAAATCGCGGCGGCAGCGGAAGCAAATGGCGCGACGTTTCTAGGACCGAATACGCTTGGAGCGTTGAGCCCGGGCAAAGGTGTGATCGGCATGATCGGCGGTCGCGCGGAAAGTGCGCGCCAATGGTTTAAGCCCGGCTTCCCGAAAGGCGTTGGCGTGATCAGTCGCTCCGGCGGCATGGCTTCGAGCACCGGCTATTATCTCGGGCAGGCTGGCGTACGAATTTCGACGATCGTGCACATCGGCGGCGACGCTGTCATTGGAATTCGTCTCCCCGACGCGGCGCTGATGTTTGAGGCTGATCGGTTCACGGAAGCGATCGTTATTTTCGGCGAAATCGGTTCGTCACAGGAAGAAGAACTCGCGCAGCTCATTCTCGATCGGAAAATCACGAAGCCGGTGATCGCTTACATCGGCGGCAAAGCGGCGCGCGAAGGCACGCGTTTCAGTCACGCGGGCGCGATCATCGAAGGCGGTCGTGGCACGCACGTCGGCAAAGTGAAAGCGTTGCGCGAAGCTGGCGCCACCGTGGTCGATGCGTTTGGTGAACTGCCTGATGCGGTCGTGGAGATTCTAAAAAAAATGAAAGGAGAAAGTCTGATGAGTGAAGCCGACAAAAACGCCGTGTGGAACACTGCCATCACACGCGTTCAGCCCAACAAAGTGGCGGTGCGCGGGTATGACATCGCCGAGCTTATGGGGCGCCTTTCATTTGGCGCAGCGGTTTACTTGATTTTGACAGGTGAATTGCCGTCGCCCGCCGTCGCGCGTTTGATGGACGCGATTTTAGTGTCGTCGATTGATCACGGCGCGACACCTCCCAGCGCATTGGCTGCGCGCACAGTCGCATCTACTGGCGCGTCGTTGAGCGCAGCGGTCGCCGCCGGCATCATGTCAATCAATCGGCATCACGGCGGCGCCATTGAAGATTGCGCCAGGCAACTCAAAGCAATCGCCGCGCGCGCCACGCGTGAATCCATTTCAATGGATGAAGCTGCTACGCGCGCGCTCGCGGCCATGAGAGAAACGGGTGAGCGCATGCCGGGGTTCGGGCATCGTCTTCATACCAAAGATCCTCGCACCGCGCGCTTATTCGAGCTCGCGCGCGAAGCTGGCGTGGACGGCGTGCACATGCAAGCGGCGCGCGCAGTTGAGAAAGCGTTCGCCGACGCGAAAAAATCGCTCCCCATTAACGTGGACGGCGCGTTCAACGGCATTTTCATGATCGCGCGCACGCCCGGACTCGTCGCGCATGTCATCGAAGAACAGACGCACGAGAAACCGATGCGCCGCATCGATCCAGTCAATCACGGTTACGACGGGCCACCGCCGAGAAGTCTTTCAGATAAGCCGTCCTCGTAGCGCGCATCTCATAAGTAGCAGGCCGGGTGCGCAACTTTTTTTCGCAGCTTAACCACCGTATCATGCACAACATACGAATAAAAGCTATTGATCCTCAGGGCATTTAGCGCAAAAATCCTACACCCCATCAACCTCCACTATGAAAAAGAAATCCACTTCCCAATCCGCCTTCTTTAACCTTCGTGTTTTACTCGCTTCAGTTTTCTGCCTGACCGGTGTTTTTTTGGCGCTGCTGGGCTTTGGCACGTTCTCCGCGCAAGCGCAGCAAAACCATACAAGGACCAATCAGTCCATTGATCCCCTTGTGCCTGCCATGTTTGATTGTTCTAAAATCCACGAGCTGGGCATCGATAAGCAAGAAAACATGCGTGCCGGCGCCATCATGATCTACTGTGGTGAGGCGCAGGGAGGCGCGGCTTCCCCTGTGCATAGCTTCTCCCGACTTGTTCAAACACTGTTGACCCCCCTTGCATATGGTACCACCGATGTGGACCTGGTCACCGGTTCCGAAATTTCTCCCAATGTTACTCAGTCGGAAACATTCACTGCCAGTAACCCGGATAACCCAAACCAAATAGTCGTCGCTTATAACGATTCACGAGGCCGAAATGCCAGTCCCATCAACATCTCCGGCGCATCGGTCTCTACCGACGGCGGAAACACATTCACCCGCCTGACCACCGGCAGTGGTCAAAGCCCCTTCTCAAACACCGTGGGCGACCCCGTTATTCTATACAATCGCCCCACCGGCACCTGGTTCACTGTCTGGCTTGACGGGGGTTGCGGAGCTCAAGGCCTCGGCGGATACAAGTCCACTACCCCTTCCAACGCGAATAGCTGGACCCATTATTGCATTCACAATAGCAACAACGACGACCGAGAGTCTGGCTGGGCCGATAACAACACATCCTCTCCTTTCTACGGGCGCATGTACGTTTCCTGGAACGACTTCAACGTCGGAGGAGGCGCCCTCTTCGTTCGCTATTCCACTGACAACGGTCTCACCTGGACCAACGCGCGACAGATCACTAGCGGCAGGCCGTTTATCCGCGACGTCCAGATCACGGGCGATCTTGCTACAGGAGATGTATACATCGCGGGCATGAATGAAGGAGGCGGAGGCTTCCCCCACAACGACTCGAACCTCATCTTCAGGTCCACCGACGGCGGCAACACTTGGGCCAACACATACACCGGTCCCACATTCTCAGGGCCAGGCCGTAGCGCTTCGGGCTATTTCGCTACCATGTATGCAAACCCAGCTTATTGGCGACACGAGGGCTGGGGTGAGCCTGCCGCGTTCAACCACGTCGTTCACTTAGTCTATGCCGCCCGTAACACCGGCAACGGCGACCCCGGCGACGTCTTTTACATCCGCTCCACCGACAGCGGTGTGACGTTCAGCGCCCCCTTCATGCTCAACACGAACACCGATGCGACCAAGGCACAATGGCAGCCTAACGTCTCGGTTAATACGAGTGGCAGCCTACTCGCCGTCTGGTATGACGAGAGAGAGAGGACAGCGGCTAGTTGCCAGCCGTCCAGCCCCAGCACGCCTTGTTACAGGATGTGGGCGCGCAGGTCCACAGATAACGGCGCGACGTGGTTGACTGATCAGGCGTTCTCAGACGTAGTTAGTCCTCTGCCGCTACAACCCGACCCGGGTATCCAAGCGGTCTATGCGGGCGACTATGACTATGCTAGTTCTCCGGCCAACCAGCATCTCCATGCATGGGTGGACGGGCGTAACGCTATCAGCGGCAGTTCCCAGCAGGACGCCTTCCACGACAGGCAGTCGGTGAGTGCGGCAACGCCTACCCCAACACCTACCGCGACGGCGACTGCCACTGCCACTCCAACAGCGACGGCGACCGCAACGGCGACTGTAGCGCCGAGCCCAACTCCTACAGCCACAGCTACAGCTACGGCTTCACCGACTTCAACGCCGACTGCGACACCTGGCATCACGCTGAGTGCGCGTGGCTACAAAGTCCAGGGGCGACAGACGGTGGACCTCACCTGGAGCGGCGCGACTTCGAGCACTGTGGACATTTACCGCAACAACGCGTTGATCGCGAACACCCTCAATGACGGTTTCTACACCGATTCCATCGGTGCTCATGGCCATGGCACCTACACGTATCGAGTGTGCAACGCAGGCACTCAAACCTGCTCCAATCAAGTGACGGTGACATTCTGACGGATTTCGTGATCAGCGCCACCTGCAACGCTATTCAAAAACTAAGACCAACATGTTTGTCGTAATGAGCCAGTGCTTTTGAGTGTATCCAACGCGCCGGACCGCCGGCGCACTCCACAACGTGGCCGTCCTACCCGGTGTCATTACGCGTTTGCGTTTTGGAGTCGGCGCTGCTGCGCCGCTTTTAGTCTGTTCCAACGCCATTCAAAAAAGTAAGCCCAAACCGGCTGTTCACCGCAGGACGAACCTCTTTGTCCGAGCGCAGTCTGGAAAAAGCGCGTACCGCTATAGGCTAAATTTGTCGCGTTTTGCGAAGATTTTTTCTGCCCGCGAAT
>VBKE01000315.1 GCA_005879605.1 Deltaproteobacteria bacterium | reverse complement strand
CTTCGACACTCATGCTAGCGTGCTTACGGATCGAATATTCTAGAACTTTGACTGCGAGCATCTCAGCTTCCGTGGCTCCGACATAGACCCGGATCGGGGCTTCTATATCCAGCGGTGCATAATCAATTCCGGTTGTCGCAATGGTCCTGGCCATCTCCTCGAATTGTCGATCAAAGCTCGAACGGCGATTAGAAAGCAGCGTTCTATCTTTCAGATCCGAGAATTCTTCGCTGTAAGCAGCTCCCCCGTCCACGCCCAGAGACCGTACCGTTCGGACGCCCGCCTGGGCGAGTAAATTGAGCGCGGCTACCGCACTAAAAAATTTTACCCGGACTACCGGCGAATCGCCGTGCTGCCGCCGCGCCCTGCTATGGTTGTACCATAACAGCCGCTGCTCTCGGTCCAAGTGGCGCAGCACGGGGTGAGCTTGGGCCAGCTCTCCAAGGTTGTGCGGCCCTGGTCGATTTCCAACATGCGGCACCCAAGGAAGCACCAAGAACTCGGCATTGCGAAGAATGACGTCCCCGCAGTCGTTGACGACATCCAAATCGATTATGTGAGCAACTCTCACTGGAAGCTCACGCACGGCGTGGTTCAGTGACATCCTGTGGTACTGATCCAGGTCAAATTGGGTCCGCTTGGAAAAGCTCGGTCCCTTACCCAAGATCAACCACGGTTTAAGCTGATTGACCCTATCGGATTGAAACCATTCAAAGAAGCTTTTCATAACGCTGTGCTTGGGCTCTCAGCCGACCGAAGAGGTCGTGCCATCGATCAGCGATGCGAGCGAGGGTCCAGTCTTGAGCAATGATCGCTCGACCGATCTCAACATGACGCCCACGCAGATCTGGATTTGACAAATAGGTCTCCAAGCCGGTTTCCCAGGCATCCAAGTAACACGCTTCGCCGAAGGCAAGATAGCTAGGGATCGAATCCGCCACCACGGCAAGGCCCATATGTAAGGACAATGCCACACGATTGTTGCTTTTGCAGCGCGTGAATGGGTTTACAGAAATAGGAATCACGGCTACAGCATGTGCACGCAATGCAGGAAAGAAGGTCTCCGGGTGCCAAGCAAGGTAACGGGTCGAAATAGACCACGGTTCAATGGCCTTGTGATATCTCTTTCTGGAATTGCTAATCACCGTTAGCGTGAGCGGGTATCGCCGGTTCATCTTCTCTAGCAACGGACGTATGCTCAGTAAGTCTAGCATCCCGCCTTCAGCATAAGGACTTCCATGGTGTCCGAACCAAACTATAGGGATGATTCCTCTTTCCCGGTCTTCTCCTAATTCTTCTAAGAGCCGGCTCAATTTCCGCTCGTGGTACCATCGCTGCCAGACGGGCGCGACCCAGCCCCTGATTTCGGTTTCAACAGCGTCGCCAATGACGGTCACATGCCGGCCGTCTGAAAGTTCCTCCACCATGACCTCCGCCAAGGCCTCTGTGGATGCAACGAGCTCATTGGCGGTTGCCATCATTCGCCGCAGCCGCTCTGCCGCTTGTTTCCAATAAGACAACCCTCTCGGATTATAAAAGTGATTGTCGCAAAGGTCGAAGACAACTCGAATACCCCGTTTTTGCAGGCCCGTGGCTTCTCGATAACTCAAATCATCATAGGCCTTGGAATAAATGACAGCCGCATAGCGATCAACATGATTCGGGTTGAAGGTTTCTACCGAATAGCCGCGCGATCGAAGTTCCGAAAGCGGCTCCAAACATCGCAGTCGGGAGCTCGCCACTCTGACGTTAGTGGATATGGGTTTCCAACCAATCCAGCAGCCACCCATCGTTAAATCCGCGTCGCCCATGCTGTCATACGGCCGCTAGCGCGCAGTGTCCCGAGAAGCTTTGCCAGGAATAGGCGAAGGTAGCGCTGCCGCCGGCCCTGCACGACATCCAGCAGATAGGCGTCTGCGCGATCCCAACCGTGGTCGACGCAACAGTAGCGCAGACTGTGCAACAGATTGTTGGGATTGTGGTGCCAAAATAGTCGCTTCAGCGCCCAGCCCCCTCGTGAGAGAACCTCTCTCAACGTCTTGGGCGTGTAGTGATAGAGGTGAGTCGGCAACTGCAAGGCATACCATCTGTCCCTAAAGACCCTAAACTCCCATGATGCGGCGTCTGGCATGGAGAGCGCCAGCCAACCTCCCACCTTGGACCAACCATGAAGCCTCTGGAGAGCGACAACGGGACTGTGGAGGTGCTCAAACACGTGCCAACCTACGATAAGGTCGTACGGTTCTTTGGGATCAGGCGCGGCTTCTAAAGTTCCCGTGCGGACGGGATACCCCAGAGAGCGTGCGGCTTTGGCAGCCTTCGCCGAGAACTCCAATCCCTCCACCTGCCATCCCAGGCAGGCCATCTGGTGGAGAAAGTCGCCGGAAGCGCAACCGATCTCTAACATTCGACCCGGTGGTAGCTGAGGGGTCTTTCTTGTATCCGTGTCGAGAAGCTTAAGGAAACGCTTTTTGCGCGTCGGAGGCCCCTTGGAAGGGTTCACCTTCGTGCTCTCATAGGGTCCATAATCCTCCGGGTAGTAAGACTCCATAGCGTCCAATGTCGGCCTGGGATTGGTTCGCATCAAGCCACAAGTGCGGCACCTCACTATGCGGAAATTGCCCGGTAGCGCGTGCAAACGGTCCCTTCCCAGCAAAATTTCTTCATCATTGGGAGGGCAACCGAGTGCGCACGACACTGACTCGAGCCATGCCATGTCCGTCACCGCCTTCATGAGGCGTCCTTGAAAGATCTTTTGGAAAGAAGAGCGTTCACCTTGCTAAGGAATAAAAAGCTCATCCCGTTCAAGAGGTCACCGTGAACAAGCGCAATGCCAGCCTGCTTCCTGTATATGTTCGCTAGCGCCTCTCGCTTTAAACTTTTAGGGGTGTACTTTTCTATGACTTCTTTTTTGAGAGCTATCTGTCTTGCGAAATTCTTATGGAGGTTATCATCGTGAAGTCTGTAGTATGCCAAATCTTCATCAATGTAGGCGAAATGGCCCGCCTTAACCAGAGACTGGAAGAAGCGAATATTCAATACCCAATCGTCCGCCAATACTTGTTCATCGTTGCCACCACATTCGAGCAAGAATTCTTTTCTGACTAGAGCAGTCTGGAGATAAAATGGACTGCTGTGGGTGTAAAGATATCTAAGGACTCGATCGGCATCCTGGGAAAGCAATCCCTTGACGTCGTCGCTGTGTAGACGGGCTGTTAGGTCCCGCCCTCTAAAGCTCCAGCCGTTGCCGTAAACGACCATTAGATGTAGATCTCGCTTGAACAGATCCACTTGGGATTTGAACCGGTCGGGCGCATACTTGTCGTCCGATGCCAGGAAAGCGATCAAATCGCCCCGCGCTAGGCCCACCGCCCGATTCTGCGTCCGGTTGGGTCCCTGATTTTCCTTGTTGCAGTAAATCGTCATTCCTATCGGCGATCTTTTCTCTAATTCCTTTAAGATTGCGAGCGTTGCATCTGTGGATGCGTCATCAACGATGACTAGCTCGAGGTTCGGATAACTTTGATCCCAGACGCTCTTTACAGATTCCTCGATGTACCGCTCGTAGTTATACGATGCCATGACTACACTGATCCGGGATTCCTTACTCACGATGGAACCTCCCTCTGGGCTAGGGCATATTGGCTCCGCCATCTACTTTCTACGTAAACGGCCATCGAGAAGTTGGTTAAAAATCCCATACTGTAAACGAAGGCTGTGGACCATGCAGCGGCGATCATCCCGTAGCGTGGAATAAACAAGGCATTGAGAAAAATATTGACGGCGCCGGAGACCAAAGTGAGAAGTGCGGTCTGTAAAAAAAATCCGCGCCCGAGCCACTGGTTTGCCATCCCATAAGACATGGAGACTCCGACAACGCTAATAAGGAGAGTCCTTAGGACATCCACGGACGGGAGAAACCTTTCTCCCGCAATTAGAGTGACTAGCCAGGGAGAAAGGAAATAAATTGAAAGAATCACCACGATCATAATGCCCATCAATCGAGCAAGGATCCGCTTCTGGTCAGGCCATATTTGATCCGGCCCGGATTCAGCGGTCATCTCATAAAGTACTCGGTGGAGGGCTTGCGGGAGAATGACTACCGTCGCAATCATCTGTGATGCAAACTGATACCAGCCTACTTCCTCAGTGCTTGAATAATAGTTGATCATCAAAGTATTCACGACCGTGAGCAAAACTCCTCCCACAGCATTCAGATGCAGCTTCAACCCGTCTTTTATAAGCGCGCGGATGACTTTTGCCTGAATGGCAATCTTCCCCCCTGCCAGCGCCCAGAGTTTGGTGATTCCAATGCACGAGATGATGGCGGTTGTCATCAACGTAGCTATAAGGGCGCCTTCTACCCCACTATCCAACACAACTAAGGCAACCACGATGAATAAGAATCCGATAGATGAGGCAAAGACCTGGGCGCGATTGTAGAAATCAAGGTTGCCGCTTGAAATTAATAGATGTAATCCATAGCTCTGCCAGATAAGAAAAGGCACTGATAGAAATCCCAGGTGCAGGGCCCAGACCGGCAGCTTTCCGTAGAGATCCTCTTTAAAGTAGCCGATACCGGCAGCCACAAACCAAATTAAAACTGTCAAAAAAAGCGTTAGGAACAGCAGTGCGCCAAAAAGCGGCTCTAGCCATGCCTTTCCGCGTTGCTTTGCCGCATGATGGACTACGACCTGCCCTAAGCTGAGAGAACCAAGGGTCGCAAAGAGGCTAGCCCAAGCCATCACTCCGGCCACCAGGCCTCGCCCGTCCGGCCCCAGAATCCGAGCCGTCACCGCTAGCGAGGCTAGTCCCACTAGCAATGAATAGACCCTGGCGCTGCTGGTCCCAATAATTTTCCGCCATATCTCGTTCATGAAAGAGCCGAGATGAGTTTGGAAGTTATGTATTCGGCACCTTCTACCGACAGGTGTGGGCCGATGGGCAAACTCAGAGCCCTTTTCGCTAGGCGCTCTGCAATGGGAAAGTCTCCTTCGCGATAACCGAGACATCCATAAGACTGCTGTAAGTGTGGCGGAATAGGATAGTGAATAGAGGTGAAGATTCCAGCCTGATCCAGCTGTTTCTGAATCAAAGTTCGGCTTGGGTGCTGGACAACGAACAGGTGCCAAACCGGCTTTGCCCAAGCAAGCACATAGGGCAATAATAACTCCTCCCGCGTTCCCGCCAGCGCTTGGAGGTAATAGCCCGCCAGCTGTTCCCGGCGACGGTTCCAAGCATCGAGATGGCGCAGCTTGACACGGAGCTGAGCTGCTTGCAATTCATCCAGGCGGCTGTTCAGCCCCTGGCTATCATGGAGATATTTGGCGCTGGAGCCATAATTCCGTAACCTCCTGATTTTGTCCGCAAGACCTCCGTCATTTGTAGTGACAGCTCCGCCGTCGCCGTAAGCGCCAAGATTTTTTGCCGGGTAAAAGCTAAAAGCTGCGGCATCCGCTAACGAGCCGACTTTCCGGTTTTTGTAGGCGGCCCCATGAGCTTGGGCGGCATCCTCGATCACCTTGATCCCATATTTTTTGGTCACCGTGCTGATCCGATCCATATCAGCAGGCTGACCGTAGAGATGGACAGCAATAATCGCCTTGGTGCGCGGCGTGACCGCAGGCTCAATGAGATCGGAATTGATGTTATAGGTACGCTCATCTGGCTCCACTGGCACCGGGGTCGCCCCCGCATAGCTCACCGCCAACCACGTTGCGATAAACGTATGGGACGGCACGATGACTTCATCTCCAGCGCCAATACCGTAACCGCGGAGAATCAAATGGAGCGCGTCCAGACCATTCCCCACTCCAATGCAATAGTTAGCATCGCAATAAGCAGCGAATTCTTCCTCGAAGGCTTGAAGCTCGCGATCCAGAATATATCGCCCCGATTCGATCACCCGCTGGTATGCCGCGTCCAATTCATCTTTAATTTCCAGATAAGCAGCTTTGAGATCGAGGAACGCAACCTTCACGGATTTGTCCTTGCAGCAGCAATAAAAACATCATAATTTCGAATGTAATCGGACTCGTCATAAGGAGCAGACGCCAAGGCTAGGCAGACCGCGCCAGAGGAAAAGTTGTTGATCTCGCGCCACACCATCGGACAGAGATAGAGGCCGTAATAGGAGCGATTCATGTGGTAACTCTTGCGCTGATAGCCATCATCCAAGAGGATATCGAAACTTCCGGACATCGCGATAATAAGCTGATGCAATGCCTTATGAGCATGCCCTCCACGCTCCGCGCCACCTGGGACATCATACAAATAATAAACCCGCTTGATCTCGAACGGGATATGCCTTCCGCCCTCAATGAACGTAAGGTTGCCGCTCGGATTACTAATCTTCGGGACATCTACGAGCCGACACTTCTCGATGCTCATTTACCTCCCTATTGTCCCAACCTGAACTCATAGAATTCATGGACTACTCCGCCACCGCCGAACTCTGATTTGAATTGGTATAGTGGTGCGTTAAGATACTTTCCGTCTTCCTCGTTGCTGATCCCAAAGTCGAAATAACGCACGCCGCGTGCCTGAGCCGCTCTGATGCAATGCTCAAACACTGCATCAAGGGCACCGGTCTCGTGGCCTTTGACACTCGAAGTGGTGTACTGAGTATGCGCAACCTGGGAGGTAGAAAATAAAACGACCCCCGCCACAATCTCCGAACGCAGCAGCGCAACCACAAATTCAATATTCTTCGGAAAAGACGAATGCAAGTAGAGAATCTCGCTCAAAGAGTGGACCGGCCTCGCGTTATATTTTTTTCCAAGGTTGTCTTCCAGCACCTGCCATAGCTGGCCCGCGAACTGAGAGCCTCTCTCTATTTCAATGCCGCTTTTCAAAGCCTTTTTGAGTCCTCTTTTGCGCCTCTGGCTTGGGTCCTGTCGGCCGGCTAGATCGATGGCACAGGAGAGATCGCAGCGGTAGCGCACCGCCCCGAGACGATAGAGCGCATACAAATCATCCGAGGATGGAACCTGGTGATAAAGATAAGGGATTGCCTTGTACCGGAGTGATTCGAAACCTCTATCCGCATAATGATGCATCACGGCCTGAAGCACGTGAAGAACCTTCTCTCCGCGCAGTTCGCGCCCATGGATGAGACCACCATAGGTGATTCCAGGATGGCTGATCACCCGCTTCCGATGTGTCGGGTCCACCGCTGCCGGAAACAGGCCGACGAGGCTGTTTTCTTCATTCTCGATCACCAAGGAGACATCCTGGAAACGGTCACGATGATAGGAGAGAAAGCGCCGGCTATGAAGGAAAGTTGCCATTGGAGCCTGCGCGACAAATTCATCCCACAGCTCGGCATACTCCTCGGAATAGTCGGACACCTTCATAGACGTCACAAACTTGAGTCAGGGAACCTCTCATTAGCTTAAAATAGCAACTCCAAATCCCGATTCTCCGTAATTATTACCGTTATAAAACATGTAGGTGCCGTACTCCGTCTTTTGAACGCACGCAAAGCAAATCATTTGTGAGTCCCAGCCTCTATCGGAAACATCAATACCAACCTCTCCATCCTTTCGGAGCCAGCTTCTGCCATCATGGGATTCAGCATAGCCAAGGCGATACCCCCTGCTGATGGTGCGGATGGAATACCACATTCGGTAAAGGCCATCTTCTTCAATCACGAACGGCCTTCCGAGACCGAATTCATCCTCACTAGCAGGTCTCAGACAGACAGCGCCGTTTTTTCCCCAGCTTATGCCATCATCTGACTCCAAGTTTCGTATGTCATATCTCGGAACTGCCTTACCATGAACGCGGATCCACCCATTGCTCGCTACGTACCACATTCTCCAGATTCCATCGTTCCTATGAACATGTGCGGCACTTCGTACGAAAGGCTCCTCGTTGCTCCGTTCCACGATGGGAACCCGGGAATATCTCTCAAAGCTCTCTCCGCCGTCCCCACTCACCGCGAGGCCTGTAAAAAGAAAATACCGTACCTTCACCCCAAGCTGCCAACCAACGTAGTAGAGATACAGCTTCCGTTGGTACGGAAGAACCGATATGGGCGTCACTCCACTGTCATCGAAGGTGCCAGGCTCGCCCACTTCCAAGACGGGGCGACTTGAAACTTTCAAGATATCGAGTGGATCTCTGGCGTCGAGATCGACGTAGCCTATTCTTCCCACCTTCGCGCGATCAAGAAGGGACACATACACTCGGATACGGTCCTCGCTCAGCATTATGGATGTGGGGATATAGGCGTGGGAGCGTGCCCAGTCCCACTGTCCATCCGCGCAATAGACCAGTCCGAGCTTTTTCCAAATCACGTCAAATCCTTAATTTTGAAAAAGCGGTGGGTGGAAACCTTCCCCGGCTCAACCTGCTCAGGTCGGTAAAACTCGCCCTCTGACGTGTCCCTCGTTATCGTTACCCCGGGTCCGACCCAGCAATCTCTCGCAATCTTTACATTGTTGATGATGGTTGAGTTAACGCCCAGAAAGCAGTTTTCGCCGATCTCCACGAAGCCGGAGACGACGACATGAGAAGAAATGAAACAATTATCCCGGATCACAGAGTGGTGGCCGATATGGTTCCCGCTCCACAAAACTACGTTATCCCCTAGTCGCACGAACGGTTGAACGACATTTCCTTCGAAAATGAAGCAATGCTCGCCCACTTGAACATTGCGCCAGACAAACGCCTTGCTGCTAACGTAACTTGCGAGAGAGAATCCCTTCGTCCTTGACTGGGCGCAGAGTCTGGCTCTCAAGCGATTCAATTGTGTGTACACGACGGCTACGAATAGGTGATGCTCGCGAGGGTGGAACGCCTGCTGCACTGACTCGAAGGGAACCACGGGCAATCCAAACAGACTGTTTTTCTTGAGAAAATCCTTCTCCACGCTAAACCCGACCACCTCGTAGTCTGAGTCCCACGTAAAATACTCGTAGGCGACCTCGGCAAAGGCACTATCGCCCACGATCACCAACTTGCGATTCTTCCCCATGGCGCGCTAAGGTTTCCTTATCAAAAGATCTTCACGCCTATTAGCCATCGGCAGGTCCTCTTTTTGGGGAAGCACATAAGCATCAAACCCGGCATTTCTCGCCCTTGCCAGCAACGCAAGAACGACTGCGTCGTCGATGTGATGGCGTTCGACGGTATTGAATTTGGCCTCGGGAATTTCCTTCGTTCCAGTAAATTCCTGATGGAATCTGATGCCCGCAGCGCTGCTGAAAAAACGTTTCCTCTTGGAGACATTGGGAATATCCCCAATTAACATTTGCCCACGATCAGACAATAACTCCAGAGATGTATCGAGAAAATCCCAGAGATTCGATTCCACAAAGACATAATGCGCCACGCTGTAGGTTAAGATCACGTCGATCTTCCTTCGGTAACGCTTCAACAGTCCCTCACAGTAGGGATAAAATCCGGCAACCTTCCTGACAAAGCGCTCACCTGGCAATCGGGACAGCATCTCTTCGGAATCCACCAGAATTAAGGTGTGATGATTTCTCCGGCATAAATCGATGAGCATCGTAGGTAACTCGCTACAGCCAGGTCCGATATCGAGAACGACCTTTTTCTTGCCGAGCAAAGACGGGAGCTTCCCGACAATATCTCGGAAAATAAATTTCTCTTTCCCTTTGCGGTAGGAATCGGGAAAGCCTATCTTCTCGTAACCGCTGAGCGAATCATCCTGCGCCATCCTTTTGAAGTCCTCGAAGGAAAGGTTCGCGAATCTCTTATACTGTTCCCTCGATACGCTACGCTTCATGTTCTTTGTATTCTAATAGATATGTTCCGAAGCCAGAAAAGAGAATGCGGAACGGCTCTCGGAAACGCAATAAACTAAGAATGTAAGCATCATCCTTAATGCGATTTGCCTGGATCTGACGACGGCGTCGGCGCATCTCCGGGACATGACCCCACACGTCTTTCAAGGCTTTGAAGTAAATAGCGAGATGTCCGTTTAGGATCGCTCTTAGAAGGCAGAACCCTTCGAACAAAAGAATCAATGGCAGACAAAGGATAAGAAGTTTGGCTGGAAGGTTTTTTATCAGGACAAAATATTTGTTCCTTTGATTCAAGTAAAACCGCAGACCCGTTACCCTGGAGGAAGTCATACGGGATTTATGATAAACGATCGCCCTCGGCACGAAAAGGCACCGGTATCCCAGAAGCTGGGCGCGAAAACCCAGATCGACATCTTCCTGATAGGCGAAGAAAGCTTCATCAAAGAGACCGACTTTTTGAAATAGCTCCCTGCGATAGAGGGCGGCCGCTCCGCAAGCGCTGAACACGTATTGAGGCTCGTTGAAGAGATCCCCATCCCCCTGTACCAACCGCCTCTGGTAGGGAACTCCAAAAAAGCTGAACTCGTCACCGGCGCTATTGACCGTCTTAGGGTCGGAAAAGAATAATATCTTCGAAGCTGCAGACCCCGCGCTAGGGTCGGCGTCGAGGGCCGCCACGAGCTCTTTGAGCCATAGCGGATCAACTTCAGTGTCGTTGTTGAGGAGGCCGATATAGGGCGAATCCGACGCGGCAATCCCGGCGTTGGCGGCGACACTAAAGCCGCGATTTTCTTTAAAACGAATGATCGTTACCTGAGGAAAATTTTTCTCAACCAGAGAGACCGATCCGTCATTCGATCCGTTATCGACTACGATGGTTTCAAAATCGTCGAATTCTTGCCGGTAGAGGGAATCGAGGCAGGGCCCGAGCAGTTCCTTGCCGTTCCAATTGGGTATGATGACGCTCACCCGCTTCACTGCCCCTCCATCTGCTTTCGACTGACTGTTTTTTCAATGAGATCAGCTAAACTCGAGCCAAGAACTTTGGGCCTGCACTCATTCTGAAACAACTTTCTTCCTTCCGTACCGATCCGCCGCCGCAAAAGGGGGTCTCTTTGGAGGCGGAGAATTGCATCGACAAGGGCACGGCAGCTTCCCATCTCACATAGAATCGCATTTTTCCCGTCTTCCAACAGTTCCCGTGCGGCCATCGAATCGCCCGTGATGAGCGGCTTCCCCATTGCGAGCGCGAGAAAGGCTTTCCCAGGTATGACCCTCTTGGCCTTGCACGATGTCCCAAAGACACCCAGACAAATATCAGCATCCCCTATCTTAGCCCGGAGCTCATGAGGCGGCATCCAAGGATAGAACTTTACGCGTTCCGGATTTGAATTGCTTAGGAGGTCCTTGAGGACCGGGTCCTCGAGATGGTTTTCTCCAATCAGCCAGAACTCTATCTCTTCTCTGTCCAAGAGTCGGGCCGCTTGCAAAATGATCGGGACACCGTGAAGAGGCACATAGTTCCCAACGTAGAGAACACGAAAAGGTGGAGGGGATGGAGGGTCGGGATAGGGCGCAAACACGGCCTCGTCTGCGCCCATATAGAGCCAACGGACCTTCTCCTTAGCAAGCCCGAACTCCTGGCAAAAAAAATTTCTTTGCGCCTTCGTGTCCACAAGCACCAGCGTCGCCAGCCGGCAGGCACTCCAGTCCACAAAATGACAAAGCCGGGCTAACCAAGAGTTCTTTGGCGCAAGTTCCCAATCTGAAATGGCTGTATCGTACAGCGAAAAAAAAGCGTCGAAGATTATCGGCTTTCGCTTCAACTTTGCAAACGGCGCCAAGAAAAAGACATCAATGTGTCCCCAATAGCCGACCACGACAGCATCATGCTCGCCTAAAAAAAGGTAGCGATAGATGAGCGTTGAATAAGCGACTAGGGCTCTACTGAGAAAACGAAGCTTGATTACGAATCCCGAGAGCAGGGTCAACTTGTTGTATCGAAAGCCCTCCTTCCACAAGGCGAAATGACACTCGACGACTTCAATACCGTTTTGCCGCAGGCCGGAGATCAGCACAGCGTTGCGCGGATATTGCCTTTCAAACGTTCCCCAGTAGCAGACTTTCATAAGATCCGCATCAAGAGGCTACTTCTCCAGGTCATTACGAACCGGGCGTTGTTCCATCCTCAACAACGCAATCTGTTCGGAAACCAGACCCAACATGAAGATAATGACGGCTGTGGTTAGAAGAAAAACCGACATATTGGTGAAGCGATGCTCTGTAATGTAAGTGAAAATGTAATAGCCGACACCAGTAAAAAAGAAAAAGGCGCTCACAGGCAGAAAGACGCGGAAGGGCGCGAATAACGTGGCAATCTTGGTGATGATCAGCAGAAAGCGAAGTCCGTCCGCGACCAGGCTAATTTTACTTTGACCCGCGCGATAAAGAGATTGGATCGGCACATACTTGACGGTCAGCCCCGAACGTAGATAGGCCAGCGTCAATGTCGTCGGGTAGGAAAAAGTGTTGGGTAAAAGATCAATAAAGCGCAACGCGTCCAGACGCGAGATGACTCGAAAGCCGGAGGTCAGGTCTTTCACCGGAAATCGAGTGACGTACGATGCCAGCAGATTGTAGACGCCATTCGCCGCGTAACGATGGATCCTCAGTTTCGACCCTTTGCCGCGGGCGCCGACGACCATATGGTAGCGATCGGACTCTTCGAGCAGTTTGGGAACGTCTTCGGGTCGATGTTGTCCGTCGCCATCCATAAGGATCAGGAGCCTTCCACGAGCGGCCCTGATGCCGCTCTTAATCGCCGCGCCATTGCCGATATTGTAGGGATGGCGGATAACATTCGCGCCCGCTCTCATCGCGATCTCTGCGCTGCCGTCCGTCGAGCCGTCATCGACAATGATAATTTCTAGGTCGGCGAGCTCCAGCGCGCGAATTTTTTTTAATAGCTGCGGCAGATTCTCCGCTTCATTAAAGACGGGAATGACGATGGAAAATTGATGATCAGCCATGGAGTTGATAAAGAGAGTAGCCCTGGTCTCGAAACAGCGGCTGAAGTCGCCGGGACGCGAAGTCCTGCAATCGCGAACGCTGGGCAGGAGTGAGATTATGATTCAAGAACTCGCCTAGGAGATCCTCGCGGACCATGAGATGTGTGATGCCTTGGCTCGTCAGAGCTGTTCCGATTTGGGTGGAATCCCTCGCCGATTGAACGGCGCCGAGAAGAAATCCGGGAAGCTCTCCTCCATCGTGGAAATAGTCTCGCTCGCAATAATACGCTCTTCGTCCGACAAAGAGAAGATAAATTTTTGCCGACGGCGGGAGCTTGCGATTGATAAATTGAAAAGTTGAGTAACCCGGCAAGGTACGGGTTAAGTACTCGTCCCGAGTTTCCCGCCCTAACAGGTAACCGAGCGGCGAGACGGATTCCGAATAGCGCCAAAGATAGGCGCCATGAAAGATCGCAAACGCCGACAGCCCAACGAACAACCATACCGGCCGCTTCATACGCAAGTAAACGTTGAAGATTCCATAAACCAGCAACACCACCAAGGGCGGCACTATGGGCAGGATGTAGCGAATGCGCAGGTCGACGAGAAATATTGCATAGGCAAGGAACAGAGCTGCAAAGCTGATGAAATAGCGCTTCTCTTCGTTCCACTTACCCTTGAACGCCCAAGGGAGAAGAAGGATCAAAACCGGGCTCAAGACGCCGTCAAAATATTGCGGGTTGTCGTCCTGACCTGAGAAAAAAACGCGCAAAGGCAGCGCCGCCATCTGCCACCAGCTTTCGCCATAGAGTAGCTCACGCTTCACAAAGATGCTGAAGCCGACAAAACTCGCCGAAGCGGTGGCTCCCGGCGCGGTCTGGCTGGTGAAGAAACCGCCCATAAGCGGAAAAAAGGGGTTGCCGGTTTGGAGCCAGTTTTTCATCAGCCAGGGTAGAAAAGGTAATGATCCGAGCACGGCGAAAAGAGTCGCCTCGGAAATCCACGTGCCGACACCTCTTTTCGGCTCGCTCGCCAGGGCTAGCGCAAACAGAAAAACCAACAGCAACCAGACGACCAGGCCGTTCGGCTTTACAGCGACGGCAAACCCCGCGGAGACAGCTGCCAAGCACAGCCACTGCTTGGAGTTTTTCTCCTCGCGCCAGCGGAGAATACAGAGCAAAGCCGCGGTGGAGTAAAAAGTAACTCCGAGATCGACATACGCCCAATGGCTCAGCCGCAGCACCACCGGGGTCGAGATAAAGAAGAAAAACCCCAGAAGACCATAAATGGCATTCATGCGACGCGACAAATAGGCATGCAGCGAGAGGCCGGTCAAAAATCCGAACAGACCGTGGATCAATTTCGGCACAGCGTCGTAGCCCCAGTACACCCATGGCGTGTAAAGCATTTCGAGAAGCATGGGATAATAAGAATAGGGCGCGATGGGAACCTCTATGATACGCCCGGCACGAGCATAGAGCCGTGGAATAGCGAGGTGGTGCGTGAGCTCGTCGCGCGCGATGGGCGGAACGAGACCGAGGACAACTTCAGTGGTTAGAATCGTTGCGATTGCGATCCAGATGCCACGCCCGACCCAATTCGTTTCTCGTGGAATTTTTATGAAAGCGTAAAAGAAAAACAGTAACGCGGCGAACAGACTTGTGGCGACGAAAAGATTGAGTAATGGGTCGCGTACGTAGCCGGCCAACCCGCCGAAAAAGTATACCGTCCCAACGGCACCCAGCAGACACCCAACTAGACAGGTGTGAAACAACAAGATTGAGAAGCGCTGCTCCGGCATCACGCCCACCCGTGGACCCGCTTGAACCGCTTCCCCAATCACCGGAGACATGCAGATTTTGAAACAGTTGTAGGCTAAAAAATTAGAGCGCGCACGAATGAGTTAAGGGCTTCATTCGTGCCAATTTGACGGCATCCGTCCCATTGCTCATGGATAGCGGAGGGCGAGTCAAGGTCAGCCTTCCTTTTCAATAACGGCGACCACGGAGTTAAACCGGACGGCATCTCCTTCTTGCGCCTTGACCTCTTTCAAAAGACCGTCGTCGGGAATTCGATCTCAATTTTTATTTTATCGGTCTCCACCTCTACCAAGCCGTCCCGTCTTTTACCTGTGCGCCCGGCTTCTTCAGCCAACAAAGTATCGTCATGCCAAACGTGGGATGACCACTTCCTTGTTCATCGGGGCGATCTAGAGCGACTTCGCCTCGAAACTGTCCGAAAGGGACTCGAGCTTAAGCGTCTGGCGCATGAGCTCCATAAAGGCGTTCACGTTTTTGTAACGGGCCGGGATATCGTAGTTCACAACCGTGTAAAGGTAATGAAGCTGCGAGAATATCGAAATGTCTGCGAGCGTCATTCGATCAAAGATAAATTTCTTTCCGGTAAACAACTGGTCCAAAGTCTTGAAATGAACGTCCCATTCGTCTTCGGCCTTCTTGCGCGCTTCTGGAGTGTCCGCGCGGCGAATCGCGTGATTTGCATGGATCAGAACTTCGTCGGACCAATCTTCCAGCGCCAGACATAGACCTTTGTTCGACGCGCCGTCGGGATAGATGCTGTTCCCGGGATGCTTCTCTTCCAATAGAGCAGAAATGGTGGTGGAATCGATCACGCATTGGCCATTGTAGTCGATGGACGGGACTTTTCTCTGGCCGGTATACTCGATCAGCGACTTGCGATCATCTTTCCGAACGTCGACGATATCATAGGGTACTTTCTTCGTGGCGAGAACCACCCTCACCTTCTCGCAGAACATCGACGTCTGAGATTGAAAAAGCCGTACTGCCATTGTTCGCCCTCCTTTTATATGTAGCCTTCAGATTGTCATCATTAATCCAATTCCGGCCTAAAACCAAGCGAATCGCGTACCAATTCCCCTGGGCTCGCGGTTCGAACGACATTAATATCTCCTGAAAACACTTGTTGACCTCCGCCATGTTCGTGAGTATTCTTCCTACGGCCCGCCTGTTCCACTTCGGGCCACAAACCAAGGTTCCGCCTTACATGGAACCGTACAAGGAGAACGGCGGTCATCAAAAGATCACCGGCACGTTCGGAAATTAGTATCCAAGAGGATCGATGGCTAAATATCTACAATGCAGCGAGTGCGGCAAGCTGGCTTTCTACTACGATGACTATGTCGGCACCGAGAAACCATTCTACAAACGTTTCATGCGCTACCCCGAGGGAGAAACCAAGCTCGAACCACCCCGCTGTTTCAGCTGCGGAGCTGTGCCACGTCTGATTCACGAGCTCATCAAAGAAGAAAAAGCCGCCGCGAAGCATTAAGCAAAGGAACAACGCGACCGCAGAGTGGCGACGTTTGCGTGCCATCCGAAGTTTTCGAGTGAATTCAGAATCGGAAAGAAACTTCTGGCTGGTTTTGCGTCTGAACTTTGGCACCCAACCTGTTTACTTAGCTGTTCGCCTGACACCGATACTCTCCTTCTCTGCTCATAGCCCAAACCAAATCAATTCCTCGGCAGGGATTCCTTTTTGCGAGAGTAAAGAAATATCCCGGTGTAGACGACGATCAAGCAGGAATAATTCGCGAGCAGAAATTCAGGCGTGGCCCACGAAATCCCGTTAACGAACGGAGTCGGAAACGGCCACAGAAAAGGTGTCGGAAAATAGCTCGTGGCATGAGTCGGGATGTCGCAAAGAATATGGAGCAGCCATGCGCCGAACAGCCAGGGAGGACGCTTAATGAACAACCAGAGGAAACTGAAAGCGATCGCCCACATAACGAGACTGTGGGTTAAATTGTAGGCGTAAAAAACATACGCGGGAAGAATCGAAAACGCTGGCGGCCCGGAGATTTCTCCTGCCAATCGGAGCAAGATCCATCTCGGGTGCGTGACATGAAAGACGCCGAAGGAAAGAAGATCAGGGGCCATCCCGATAATCAACCCGCCGAAGAATTGCCTGCGTCCCCGGCGGCAGAACAGCGCGCCTCCCCAAAGCCCGTGGGCAACTACATCCATGCGAAACTTCCGGCTATTGCTACGGGACAATCTCAGCGACCAGCCGCAATCAATTGGACGTGCTCCCGCACGATTCCTCTGGGACACAATCTCAGAAAAAGATTGAGACCAAGAAAAATGACCAACAAACATCCACCTGCCCGAGTCCCAAAAGAAAATCCGGCACCAAGTCACCAGGCAAAATCACATAGGCCAAGACTGCCAACAGTATCAGCTTAGGACTCAACGACACCCGTGGATCTCTCACCAAGCGCGAAAACAATTTCACGAAGCTCGGTAAGTGAGCAACAAACTGGATGAAGCGCCGAAGCCCCAGGCGCCGCAGTAACGCTATCGGACTCAATTTCATCTAAATTGCCAGCCGACGATCGAAGGCCGGCTCAATTCACTCCTTTTTCAATCCTTGCGAACTCGTCCCTCGCAAAATCAAATCGACAAACGCAGCTCTGTACTCCCGTCTTAGTGAAACCAGACCGACAGCGAGCGCGATGTAAAGGAAGGAAAAATAGTATCGGAAACGCGGGTCAGGAGTGAGAAGCTGTGTCGCGAAAAGAACGAAGAGCAAAAGCGCTTCCCCTAGGGAAAAAGAGAGATTGGTCAAAACCGCCACGGCGAAAAGTGATTGCGCCGCGGTTAAAAGCAACTCTTCGATCTGGCGGTCGTCCATATGCATGGGCGAGATCCTTCCCGCGGAAAGAGCATAAATCACCGGTAGCATGCCGATCAGCAAAGTCCACTGGTTGATCTTCGAGGAAATCAAAGTCCCGAGGCTGGCGCCCGGATTCGCCTTGAGTGCGAAAAGAATGGCTACGATAAACTCAGGCGATTCCGACGCCAAGGGTGCCAACCATTGAACCAAAAGAAATTCTTCGATGCCGAAGTTTCGCCCCGCGGCTAACAACCCTTCCGCAAAAGGCTCCGCAGCGATGAAAATCGTGTAGCCGGAGAACAGAAAAAACCCCAGCGTCACTAGGCGGCGAGCGCCGGCGCTCCAACTCGCAATTATTTCACTTGGACCTTCCAGCTCGGGCTCCACATGATGGGATTGTGAGGCTCTCCGCATGTACAAAGCAAATATCGTAATGAAGATCACCGCGTCGAAGAGATCGAGACGTCCCTTAAACGGAATAAAAAAAGAGTAAAGTGTCGCTAGGCCGAGGTAACGGATCTCGACCTTGTGGGAAGGCTCGAGCGCCAGCGCCTTGGTGCGCGTCTTACACCAATACGCGAAGACCACGGCGGCCCAGCCCAGACCGATCAACAAACGATTCGCGCCGGTCATGTTCGCCGTGGCGAAGGCGGTGTATTTTGGATCTTTACCGGCCATCCAAGCAAAGTACATGTCCACGGCATACTCCGGAAGCACCGCGATCAAAGCCAACAGCGCCAACGCAAGCGCCTGAGGAATATCCAACTGGGCCAGCTCCGCCGCCCACGAAAGCATGAAGGAAGCGCCAAAGATCGCCAATCCGGCGCTCAGCGCCTGCCATTCCGGTGAGGGAGAAATCCCGGAAAAATAGACGACGATCCACTGCAGACAAAGCGCAATGGATGAAAACACCCAAAGTGAATTTGTCATCGCTTGCTCTAACGCTTGGGCTCACTGATCTGGCTATCCTGCTTCCATATTCATAGTCAACTGACGAGATGCTAAAAAAGGGCGGGTTCAAACCAGCCCTTTTGCTAAATTTGATGGAGGCGGTGAGACAGTGTAATGTTGAAACCTTAGAGAGAGGAGCCGAAGTATGGAACAGAAGAGCGCCGCAAAGCGCTTCCCAACCATTGGTGACGACAGTGGGCTCGCCCAAACAGATAGTCTGTACAAAGAAGAACTTCAGCTGGCCCTACGCAACAATGGGATGCCTCTGGAGGGACTACGCTACCCCATTACTCCGACTGGCATGCACTATCTTCTGATTCACTACGACATTCCGGAAGTGAACGCCACCGATTGGCGCCTAAAGGTTGGAGGGCTGGTCTCAAAGCCGCTTAATTTGACCCTGGAGGAGATCAAAAAGCGCCCTACCAAAACCATGGCTGTGACCATGGAGTGCGCAGGAAACGGTCGCGCCCTCTTCACTCCTCGGCGTATAAGCCAGCCGTGGCTTCTTGAAGCTATTGGGACTGCGGAGTGGACCGGGACACCGCTATGGGGAGTCCTCGAAGAAGCCGGTGTCCACCGCGATGCCGCCGAAATTATCTTTACGGGCCTCGACCGAGGAGTGGAAGGAGACCAGGTTCAGTTCTATCAGCGTAGTCTGACCGTCGGCGAAGCAAGGAGGGAAGAAGTGCTGCTGGTCTACGAGATGAACGGCGAGCCGCTTCAACCCCAACACGGCTACCCACTTCGCCTGTTGGTGCCCGGCTGGTATGGCATGGCGAGTGTGAAATGGTTAGACCGAATCGAGGCTGTGGCAGAACCCTTTCAGGGATATCAGATGGTGCGGGCTTACCGTTACGCGCAGGCGGCAGACGACTTGGGAGAACCGGTTAGTTTGATCAGGGTACGTGCATTGATGATTCCTCCCGGAGTTCCAGATTTTATGACGCGGACGCGCTTAGTCGAACCAGGTCCCGTCACTATTGCCGGCAGAGCGTGGGCCGGCCGACTGAACGTCTCCGGAGTGGAGGGGAGTGTGGATGGTGGCTCCACATGGTCCGAAGCTCAACTGGGCGAATCGGTCTCACCGTATGCCTGGAGAACATGGACGTTTCCCTGGAACGCCAAACCAGGGATGTACACTCTTTGTGTACGCGCGATCGACTCGGAAGGAAATGTTCAGCCGCTAGATCAGCAGTGGAACTTCGGGGGCTACGGCAACAACGGGGTCCAGCGCGTAAATGTCGTAGTGGAGTGAGCACTCCATAATCAACCCCGCACACGGTTGAAGCCCTGCGGGCTGTTGAAAAAAACTCAGATGCTTCGTTGCGCTCAATCGTCTCGCACGAATTCGTGTTCGTGTGAGCTCGTGCTCGTGCGGGTTTCACGGTCACGTTTCACGGATACGAATCACGGTCCAATGCGTGCCTCGCCTCTGAGATCTTTTTGAGCAACACGCAAACACAATTTATCGGCATTGCTAATG
>VBKE01000070.1 GCA_005879605.1 Deltaproteobacteria bacterium | reverse complement strand
ACGAGCCTGCTCTTCTCTGCGGTTGGGAGCCAGATCTCCACTGTAGCGGTTGCCTGGCAAGTCTACGAGATCACCAACTCGCCCTTTCAACTGGGTCTCACCGGCCTCTTTCGAGCTCTTCCGGTGATGATTCTTTCCATACCGGGCGGCATTGTCGCCGACCGCATGGATCGCCGGCGGCTGCTGATCATCACCCAAGCTCTAGCGATGCTCCTATCGCTCGTTCTTGGTCTTTTAACGTCCACGGCACAAATACGCGTCTGGCATATTTACGCCGTTACCTTTCTCACCGGCGCGGTCGACATTTTTGATGCTCCCGCCCGAACCGCGTTGATTCCTCTGTTAGTTCCCGCGGAACAACTAGCCTCCGCCTACGCCCTCAATATATCGTGGCGCCAAATCGCCACCCTGGCGGGCCCTTTCTTGGGCGGAATCGTCATAAGCGCGTTCGGCATCAGCACATCTTATTACGTCGATGCATTGAGTTTCCTGAGCGTGATCGTCTGCCTCTTCTTCATGCGCGCGCGGCCGAGCCCGCCAGCGGAAAAAAAGGAATCGCCGCTCCAGAGCGTGCGCGGTGGCTTTAATTTCATTCGCGAGAATGCTGCGATTTTGGGATTAATGAGCATGGACACTTGCGTGAACTTTTTCGGCGCCTATCGATCGATGATGCCGGCGTTTGCCCGGGATATTCTCGGCACGGGACCAGCGGGTCTAGGCGCCCTTCTCGGCGTCCCGGCATTCGGTGCTTTAGTCGGCTCGGGAGTTGTCATGGCCATGGGAAATCCAAAACAAAAGGGCAAACTCATCATCTGGGTCACCCTGCTTTACACCGTCGGCCTCGTCTGCTTTGCTCTGTCGCGTTCCGACTCGTCGACGCTATCGGCGAGAGCTTGAGAGATGCTCTGGTTCAGCTCATGACACCGGACCGCATGCGAGGGCGGGTCAAGAGTTTCGACCAGGTCTTCATGTCCGCAGGCACATATATGGGTCACCTTCAGATGGGAACGGCGGCAACCTTCTTAGGGGTTCCCGGCGCCATGATCTTCGGTGGATGTCTTGGTTCCGCGGCAGTGCTTTTGGTCGCCAAATATGCGCGCAGTCTAAGAAGCATCGACATCTGAGAAAGGGCAGCGATAAAATTTGGCGCTGTTCGTGTTGACTTGAAGGACTCCGATCGACTAGCTTCCACGCACAGACTGGAGCCCACGCGAAGTTGATTCGACGGCAGCCGTCACGCAGCTATTTGACCGATGAGCGGGCATTTCGGAACGCGACTTTTTCTTTAAAGGAAGGGCTGGCATGTCAGAGGGAAATCGAGCGCGATTAAGCTCTATTGTAGCAATCGTCGCGGTGATCGCCACGTTCGAAGTGAGGGTCTTCGCGCAGGATAATCCCTATCGCGTGGTTGAAGGCTGGGCGAAGCTCCCCGAGGGAAGGAGCTGGGGATCGACAGCCGCGGTGGACGTCGATTCGAACGATCACATATGGGTCGCGGAGCGGTGCGGCACAAACAGCTGCGCCGGTTCGAACCTGTCGCCCATTCTCGAATTCGATCCATCGGGCAAGCTCTTAAGAAGCTTCGGCGCCGGCATGTTCGTGTTTCCCCACGGCATCTGCGTGGACAAAGAAGGAAACGTGTGGGTGACCGATGGCGACGGAAAAGACGGCAAAGGCCACCAGGTCTTCAAGTTCAGTCCGGATGGAAGAGTCCTGATGACGCTCGGCAAGGCAGGAGTCGCCGGCGACGGCCCTGACACTTTCAATCGGCCTTCGGATGTCATCGTCGCGCCGAATGGCGATATTTTCGTCGCCGACGGACATGGCGGAGATTCAAACGCGCGCATCGTGAAATTCTCAAAGGATGGAAAATTCATCAAGAGCTGGGGAAAGAAAGGGATTGCCCCCGGCGAGTTCGACACGCCGCACGGTTTGGCGTTCGATTCCAAAGGACGACTTTTCGTCGCTGACCGAAACAACAATCGCATCCAGATCTTCGATCAGGAGGGAACCTTCATCGAGCAGTGGACGCAATTCGGCCGGCCGAGCGGGATTTTCATCGACGTCAAGGATAATATTTATGTCGCCGATTCCGAGTCGAATTCGGTCCGGCCCCACCCCGGATGGAAACGGGGCATCAGAATCGGAAATATCAGTGATGGCTTTGTTACCGCGTTCATCCCCGATCCGGTCGAGACCGTCAAAGGAACCAGCGCGGCCGAGGGCGTGGCAGCGGATTCGAAGGGCAACATCTACGGCGCGGAAGTCGGCCCGAAGGCGTTGAAGAAATACATCAGAAAGTAGAGAGCGGGACGGAAGCGTCCACCTCTGGCCATCTCAAGCCCAGCCTCGCATCTCCCGTCGCGTTTCAGCCAAAATCAAGGTCTTGCCATGCTGTTAAAAAGTCTCGCGTCTTTAAAATCTTGATAATTTGCCCTTCGTGATGATCCAATCGAAGTGCACGAGCCATTTTTTCAACGTCTATTGCAATCCAACAAGAAAAAACCGCGTAAAATGATCCTCCCAAGTCAATCCTGAGGCGGGCCGACGAGCGGACGGATACCGACGACGCTGAAAAAAAGTTCCTGGATGGAAACCTCGTGCGCAGGTCGAACCTCGCGAAAACTGCGCGAAAGCCATAGATACACGGAAAGTCGGCAGAAGCAGGAAATAGCAAAAAGACCGAGAAGTCGATAGCCAAAAAGCGGCGGCATTCGCGAGGCCAGAGAACCTCCGAGCGAAGAGCCCAGAAAAAGTGCTATGCCGTTGATGACATTGAAGTAAGCGATGCAGCGGACCCGCTTTTGCGGCGTGACAGCGTCGTAGATGAAATTACCGGTGCAGAGCGTGACGCCGCTCCAGGCAAAGCCGCTCCACATCTGCACCAGCATCAGATAGACGGGATGATGTGAGAAAAACCAAAGAATGGGAATCAGCGCGGCAAGAAAAGCGCTGAGGCGAAGCACTCTCACGTTGCCGACAAGATCGGCGTGTCTTCCCCAAAGCGGCAGGGCGACGAAGGAGGCGAGCGTGGCGCAGACCTGGAGAGCCATATAGGTCAGGTAGCTGAATTGAAGGTCGCGGAGCATAAAGACGACGAAAAAGGGAGCCGCTAAGTAAGAAGCGAAATTCAAACACGCGGCGAAGACCACGAATTTGAGAAAGTTGCTCTCTCTGAAGCGCGCTATAAACCTAAGAAAAGTAAAATCGCTGGCGGGGTCTCTTCGATGCGGGGGTTCGCCCATCTGATTGATGAAATGAGCCGACATATAGCGGGCCAGCGCCGCTAAACAAAAGAGAATTGAAAAACCCGTTCCGTATGAGAGTTCCTGAAACCCGTGCAGTAGGAGTCCCGACGAAATAACGCTGCCAACGGTAACGGCGCCTACAATCCTGTTGCGCCATCCAAAGTATCGGCCTCTCTTGCTCGCGGGAATGTAGTCGCTCATCAAGCTGCCCCACGCCGGTCCCGCCAAGCCACCACACACGGCGGCAAGAATTAAAAGAATGAGTAATAGCTCCACGCGGTTCGACATCTCGAGCCAGGGAAGAATGGCGACGGCAAGAATCAGCGACGCCTGAGAAAAGACCAAGCGCACCAACAATTTGAGTCGGCCGCCGACCCAATAAATGACTCGTACGGCATGGAACTGCGACAGCGAGGATAAGAGATTTGGAAGAGCAGCGATCAAACCGACCTGCTGCACCGTGGCACCCAGAAAAAGCGCCAGAGGCGTCGCATAAAAATCGGTAACGCCAGCCATCATGGCGGCGAAAATACCGTCCTTGACCGACGACCGGAGACTGCGTCGCACATTGGTTTTTTTTCGGTGCATCGAGAAAAAAATTGTGAGGCATTGGCGCTGAAATTGCCAGTCTTGAGGCTCATTTTAACTTTAATTTTTTCTTGACTTTGAAGAATGGAGTTCGACTAGCTTCCATTCGTTGCCGGCGATTCCGGCATCCAAAAGCCTAAATGGAGCAAGGAGCGAAAAGAGAATAGGTGGACTTCAATCCACCTGAAGAGCTTCAGATTCTAAGGGACACGGTAAGTGGTGCTACCGGCCCTGCGATCGCACCATCTGGTGCCGTGCGAGGTCAACGTATTGCGGCGTTTCGCTATCCGACGAACGCTCCTCTTCAAAGTGCAATTCGCCGGGAAGCGAGATCTCAAGTTTTTTCGCCAGGCGAGTAAAATACGCTCTGCCGCTTTCATCCGGTTGTTTTCCCATCCCAAATAACGAGAGGGCGACTTCTTCGGCGATCTTCAAGTGTTGCGGCAAAATCGGATCTTGACTGAGCACGGTCTGGAAGTATGATTTCGCGAGCCTGAATTTAGCCTGTTCTTGATAATGCTTGGACATTCCGCGGTTCACGCCGAAGAAGACAATCGCGATAACCACACTGACTGCGAAGGCGACGCCGGCGGCGGACCAATAGTCCTCAAAGATCGGAAACGGCTCGCGGACAAAAAGTACGGCGAACATTTGGATAAGAAATGCGATCAAAACAAGCGCAGCGCCAGAAACGAAATCCGCTTTCTGTGACGCTAAATTTTGGATTTGCAGCAGATTAAAGTCGAGATGGGTTTGCGATATTTTGGCGATTAAATCGGGAGAGAGTCGCAAAATGCCCTTGAGCACGAACGTGACTCCCGTCAAGCTCAAGATCGCCGATAAAATATTGACGAAACGATCGATCAACATCAATCTTAATTCCAAAGCAGAAAGACTTTTTAGCTGCTTTGCCGGTAGAGAAATCCATATCTACCCGGAAGACGAATCCATAACGCGATTTGCCGGAAGAAGTCAACAAAAAAAAGGGAAAGAGGGATGCAAAGACTGATACACAACTCATGAGAGTTGATGTGAAGTCCGGGACCCAATTCTGCCGGCGGCTAAGTTGGTTCGGCTCGACAATGCCGCACCGTCCTCAGCGCGCTGCTGCAATTCTATGCGATGGTCTGCCGATATGAATATGGGCTCCCGTGGAGGCCCCGGCTGCGGCGTTCCTAAACGCGATAAATGGAATGCCGGAACGGCGCAAATGATCAATGAGCGCCTTCCCTTCCGGGCTGTCAGGATGAAGCGCGACGTCTATGGCGTCCCGATGATCGAATCTCATGCGGTCATGCGTCGCCGTCTGCCCTAAGGCACTCACGGGGAGGTTATGGCCGAAGGTTTTGTCGAAATATCTCTCGAGGCTGCTAGCGTCTTTCACGGACCAATGGGCACCACCGCTAAAGCGCGAGAGACTATTGGTTTCATTGAAACCATTAATGCCCAGGGTCGCATCATCTTTCATTTCGGTTTCCGCGATGGCAATTTCGTTTTCCGTCATCAAACGTCTAACCTCTTGAATGCGCATGAGCACGCCGACAAACGATCGCTCCGCTTCCTGCACTGCTGCTCGAGAAATTTCACCGTCCTGGTAAAGCCTGCGCCGCTTGATGACTTCCGCCCTGAGC
Source organism: Deltaproteobacteria bacterium (assembly GCA_005879605.1). Lineage (GTDB taxonomy): Bacteria > Desulfobacterota > Binatia > UBA9968 > UBA9968 > DP-1. The sequence goes on along the minus strand of VBKE01000070.1, from coordinate 1,327 downwards.
TTTGACTGCGCCTGTTCGTAGCCCGCGAGTAATTTGTGATTGGTAGCCCACGAATCGGTCATCTTGTCGGCTGCATCCGCACCCATGAGACTTTTTCCCGGCGCAGCGTACGCCGGCTGCGTGCTCTGAGTTCCCCGGGCACGTATTGTGAGCGCAGCGATCCCAATGAAAAGCACGATCACAGACGCCAAAAGTTTTACACGAGATCTCATATCATCAGCCGGTCAACGAATATCGAAGCGTCGCGAATCTATCGGGTCGGGGAGAGCCTGTCAAGCAAAAACATCCGGGCCGGCGGATGGTTATGCGCGAATCGCGCATTTCAGGGAGTTCTGCGGAAATAAAGTGATTCCTTTGACGGGTCCTGTCTGACAACGCTGGGCGTCTCGACTCAATCGGCCGGATCAGTTCTTGATCGTACGCATCATGCTCGACCCAAATATTTCGTTGACATTATTTATCGGGCGGTGGAAGAATGCCGGACCTAAAAGGAGGGACTGCAATGTCTAAGCTTTTCGCCAGCCTGATGACCGCTCTGTTTTTCTTTGTTTTCAGCGATCTTCGCGCGCAGACCATCAAGATGACGGTGGGCCAGGCCGGAGTTAACCCTGGGACCAGTTTGTATTTCATTGCCCAAAAGGAAAATCTTTTCGCCAAGCATGGCCTCGAAGTTAAGATCGTCGACACGACGACGACCGCCGCGGTGCAGGCGATGCTCGGTGGGAGCATGCAGCTGACCCTAGGAGCGGGCCCCGCCTTCACCACCGCCACTTTAGAAGGATCTCCCCCATTCGTCGTGATTTCCTCCTGGGTAAACGTTTTCCCGTACATGGTTGTCGCTCGCAAGGAGATCGGTAAAATTCAAGATCTGAAAGGCAAAACGGGCCAAGTGGGAGCGACCTTTGGATCGGCGCCGGATGTCGCGTTACGGTTTGGTTTGTCGAAAATGGGACTAGATCCCGAAAAGGACGTGAGATTGATTCAAATGCCGCGGCCAGACTGGGCAAACGTTATCGCTCAAATTGAAAAAGGCGACGTGCAGTTTTCCGTGCTTCCGCCGCCGTACGATCGCATGGGTGAGAAGCGGGGATTTCACACGCTCTTTTCCCTGCCGGATCTGGGGATTCGTTGGCAGCAGAATGGAGAATGGGTGCTGAAATCGTACGTCGCAGGCAATCGGGAGGCGTTAGTGCGGTTCGAGAGAGCGTTGGCCGATGCGATGAAGGTTTACTTCAACCAAAAAGAGAAAACCATCACCTATCTCATGGAATTTCTCGGCAGCAATCGAGAGGACACCGAATACGCCTACCAGATTTTCGCCAAGTGG
>VBKE01000314.1 GCA_005879605.1 Deltaproteobacteria bacterium | reverse complement strand
GCGTGCCGCTTAAGATTCCCGTTTACCACGTGCTCGAAGAAGAAGTGATGACCGTGGTTCCGGAAAAGCTTCGGGAGGAAAAGCTGCAACTGTCGTTGCTGGTCATCGACGTTGAGCCGATGCGGCAGGTCCTGCAAGCGTCGAGGGAAAAGTTGTGACAAACCGCTGAAAAAGCCCATCTGTTTCGTTGCGCTCGATCGCCTCGCTCCAACGTACTGAAGATTGTACGCCTTCGCTCATCGATTTCTCGCGCGCCTCACAGCTGGCACTTTTTGAGCGGTTTGTGGGACAGGATAGCGGGTGATGCGCTTTCGCAGCGCTGGAGTAATGGAGTGATAGAGTAATGAGTCAAGACCAACACTCCAAGTGAAAAACATGGAACGCTCATGGAGGTCGACTTGCCAAGCACCCTTCATTACCTACTGAGCAGCTTATTTTCGATACAAGCTCTTGATGAAACCTGAATCCTCCAGCTCTTTCACGAAGCGCAAATCCACATAATCCTTGACATTCGCCTGTGCTGCCTTGGGATTGGTGGCAGCCATGTCTTGAAGCACGAGTTGATAACCTTCAGGTGGTGGATAGGGGGTGTCCGGAATAAAGCGCGCGTGCCAGTCCCAGGCCTCCTCGAGGACCTTTCGGTCATCCAGGCGGGAATATTTTTTCATAATTCGAATCGTTTCTTCTTTGTGCGTTTTGTAATAATGGATCGCCTCAGTGTAAGCCCGAATATAGCGCCGCACCATGTCCGGGTTTTCACGGATGAGCTTCGTCGACGTGTAAACACCGTTTTGGGGAAAAGGGATTTGCAGGGTTGCCATATCGACGACCGTGGGGTATCCGAGTTTCTCGGCCATTGCTTTTCCCGATTCGGTCACGACGGTGAATTGAACGATCCCTTTTTGCAAAGCGATCATCCGTTCAGTGGAGCCGCCGATCACCCGCAGGGTTACGTCCTTGGCGGGATCTAGACCGATTTTTTTCAACCCAACTTTGAGGGCGAATTCAGCCGTGGTCCCGGCTATATGATTTCCGCCGATCTTCCCTTTTAGATCTTCGGGTCGTTTAATACTTGGGTGAGCGACCAAATAATAGGGCAAGACGTTCACGTTCCCGGCGATGGCGACGACGTCGCCACCGGCGAGACGCGCGCTCGTGAGCCCTGGCCCGCCGCCTTCGCCGATGGGAATCTCGCCGGCGAGAATCGCCTGAATACCACGGACGCTCCCCGAGATAAAGATCACCGTCGCATCGAAGCCATGCTTGTCAAAGATCCGCGCCTCTTTGGCGACCTGGATCACCGTCGATGAACCGGGGGCGGTGGAAATATACGAGGTATTGAGTTTGTCCGCTGCCGAGATCAGCGCCGGAGCCATAAAAAGTAGAGCGATTAGAAATAGGAGCAGTACCGCGCGCGTGTTTGGATTCGACTTCATGCTTGACCTCCCGTAGGCTCGTTCCTCGACGACTGTGCTAAACTACAATGGTTCGAGCACCCAGGGCAAAGGATTTCACTAGTTTTGTTGACACGGTACTCCTGCAAGTCTATTTTTGAAATAGATCACTCAGCTATGAAGAAGGCGGTGGATTTGGTCATGTTCGACCTCGATGGGACGCTAGCGGATACCGGACGCGATCTGGCCGACGCCGTCAACCACACGCGAGCCCACTTCGATTTGCCGCCGTTGGCGGATTCGCTGGTTCGTTCTCACGTCGGCCGCGGCGTGGAACACCTCCTCAAACATTCCTTGCCTGAGGAGACTCCCAAAAATTTTCTGGAAGTGATGCGCGTATTCCTCGAGCGGTATGAAAACCACTTGCTCGACACAACGGTTCTTTATCCAAACGTGCGCGAAGCTCTCGATTATTTTCACAGCAAAAAGAGGGTTGTCATCAGCAACAAGATGCATCGCTTGACGGTCGCCGTGTTGCGCGGGTTGGGTGTTGAACAGCAATTCGATGCGATACTGGGCGGCGATAGCGGACCGGAGAAAAAGCCCGATCCCGGGCTGCTGAACTACGTGTTGGAGCATTTTCAGGTTCCAGCGGCGAGCGCGCTCATGATCGGAGACGGTGACACGGATGTGGAAGCGGGCAAACGCGCCGGAGTATTCACCTGTGGAGTAACCTACGGATTGGGCAGTCGAGAGGAGCTTGTTGCGGCCGAACCGGATATTCTCATCGATGATCTCGCGCAGCTGTCCCGTTACTTCTGCTAGGCAGGAAGATTTTGTATCGAAGGAGGTTATTATGGCAGCTACCATTCCAGACCAGTATAAAGATCTGTTTCAAAAAAAAGCGTTTTGCAATCTTGCGACCTTGATGCCGGACGGTCGTCCTCAGGTGAGCCCGGTCTGGTGCGACCTTGACGGATCGACCATCCGCATCAACAGCGCCAAAGGCCGGGTGAAAGATAAGAATATGCGCCGCAACAAAAAGGTGGCGCTTTCAATCTTTGACCCGGATAATCCCTATCGCCATTTAGCGGTTCAAGGCGAGGTGGTGGAAATCACCGAACAGGGCGCGGACGCGCATATCGATGCGCTGGCGAAAAAATACCTGGGAAAAGATAAATATCCGTTTCGCCAGCCGGGAGAGGTGCGCGTCATATATAAAATCCGGCCGGATCACGTCTCTCACGTAGGCTGAGGCAGCGCTATTTGTCTGAGTGCGGAGAGGCCTGTCCCAGCGGACTGTCGGGATGGCCGGTGGTGATGGTTTCCGGGAGATTCTTTTGGGGAAAACGATTGAGGGCGGCCAAGGCGGCGACTTTGTAGCATTCGGCCAACGTTGGATAGTTGAAGACGTTGTCGATAAAGTAATCTAACTTCCCACCCAAAGCCATCACCGCTTGTCCGATATGAATGAGCTCTGTTGCGCCCTCGCCGATGCCGTGAACCCCGAGCAGTTCCCTGGTTTCGCTGTGAAACAGCAGCTTGAGCATTCCTACGGTATCCCCGATGAGCTGGCCGCGGGCGATCTCGCGATAGCGGGCGATACCGACTTCGTAGGGAATACCCTCGCCCGTTAGTTCCTCCTCGTTGCGACCCACAAAAGAAATTTCCGGGATGCTGTAAATCCCATAAGGTAATAAATGTGTCGACGTCTCGCACGGCAGCCCGAAGGCGTGACATGCCGCGTGTCGACCCTGCTGCATCGATGTGGAAGCTAGGGAAGGAAATCCGACGACGTCGCCCGCCGCATAGATGTGAGGGAGAGCGGTTTGGAAGTTCTCATTGACTTTGAGTCGCCCGCGCTCGTCCGGTTGAATACCGATATTCGCCAGTCCGAGTTGCTTCGTGGCGCCGATTCGCCCGATTGAGTAAAGCAGCAAGGAAGCCCTGATCTGTTTGCCGCTTTTGAGGCGAATGGTCACTGCGTCGCCGGAAGGTTTTTCAATGCCCACGACCTCTTCGTTGAAGCGCAAGGTAATGCCGATGCTGCGCATCTGGTACTGCAGCGCTTCGATGATCTCGGTATCCACGAATTCCAACAAACGAGGACGCCGCTCCACGAGCACGACTGGAATCCCGAGGGTCGCCAAAATGCAGGCGTATTCGCAGCCGATGACGCCGCCGCCGACGATGGTCAACGATTTTGGCAGCCGTTTCAAGGTGAGCAGACTGTCGCTGTCGATGACGGTTTCACCGTCGAAAGGTACGTCGGGAGGATGTGCCGGCTCGGTGCCCACTGCGACGACAACGTTATCCGCCGTGTGTTGAGTAATGGTCGTGCCGTACTGGATGGAGAGGCAGTGGGGATCGATAAATGACGCCGTGCCGTTGATAAAATCGACCTGATTGCGCACCAGCTGATTCTGGATGATCTCTTGTTCTGCCTTCATCACGTGTTGACAGCGAAAAGAAAGATCCTCCAAGGTGATGTCGGCTTTGACGCGAAAACCCGCACCATAGAGGTTTCGTTGTCGGAAACCCGACAGGAATAGCACCGCTTCACGCAGCGATTTACTGGGAATCGTGCCGGTGTTGATACAGATGCCTCCGACCACTTCGCGGCGTTCGATGATGCCGACTTTTTTGCCGATCTTGGCTGCTTGAATGGCAGCTTTTTGGCCGGCGGGGCCGGAGCCGATCACGAGCATATCGTAGTGCACCATTTCTCTATCCTAACTTTTTTTAGAGACCTTACAATCGCTGCGTCAGGTTTCCATCCTTGAGCTTTTCATAGGCGCGTAACCCGAGCGCGACGTCCATGATGCCAGTGCCTTGCAACTTAAATAACGTGATCTGCCGGTCGTCAGCGCGGCCGGAAGTTTTGCCAAGAAGCAGACCGGATATCTCGTGAACCCGCTCCCACGTGATTATCCGATCTCTGACCGCGCGAAAAATATCGCTTTCGTTGGCGCACACGGTCTCCTTGGAGGTAATAAAGATGGGATCGGCTCGCCGGATCGTGGTTTCATCGATCTCCTGTCGAATGCGCGTCTTGTCGCCGTTGGCAATCGAGGTAATATGCGTTCCCTCCCGCAAGTGGCGGCCGTCGAAAACCGGCGTCTTGGCATCGGTCGCCGTAATCACAATATCGGCGAATTCCAGCGCTTCTTCAGGGTTTGAGGCAGCCACGACAGAAATTTTCAGCTCGTGGGCAAGCTTCTCGGCGAGCGCGCCGCGGTGCTCCGGTGTCGGGCTGTAGACTCGCACTTCTGTCAAGTTTCTGACGGCGGCGAGAGTCTTGAGCTGGCTTTCAGCGTGCGCGGCGCTGCCGAAGAGAGCGGCGCGGCTTGCGTTGGCGCGGGCCAAATGTTTGGCGCCGATGGCGCCCGCCGCGGCGGTGCGATTTTCGTTGATCGCGCAGTCTTGAAATAAAATGAGCGGCGCGCCGCTCTCCACGCTGTATAAGATGACCGTTTCGCGATGGATGCGACGATCCAAATCGGTCTGAAGATAGGCGCCCATGGCGCCGCGCACAGAGCCGGGCAGTAAGCCGAAAATCATTTTGTTGGGGTGATGAATTCTCCGCCGCGGCAGATCAAAGCCGCGGCCGAGCGCGATCTCCTTGAGCGCGTCTTCGATTGATTCGATCATCTCGTGGATCGAGAGGATGTGATTGATCGGGGTATTTTTCAAAAAGAGCATGGGAATCGTCCAAAAGCCAGCGTCCCGGCGAAGCCAGCGCAGGCGTGAGCGCAGCTAGGCAGCCAAGCCTCTAACTTTTCGGCCCGCGTAAAGGGATTTGATCTCGTCGCTCGATTGGATAGGCAACGATATCGACTTGACTCTGATGGTCGAATCGCACGGTGCCCTCGAACGCTTCGAATGGCGCAAGGCTGTAACGCCCTGCTTTGTCGTCGGTCTCCCCGGTGAAGAACAAAAATGCGTAGTTCTCAGGGAATAACGCCCGGAGCTCATTTAGACTTTTAATGCTCAACGGGCTTCGCGGATCGATCGTTAATTCGACGTGCACCACCGGCCGGTCTCGCCAAAGCGTGCGGCGCAGTCCTTTGAGCGCTAGCTTTTCATAACCTTCGATGTCCATTTTGATGACGACGGCCGATTTCACGCCTTCCTTTTCGAGGACGTTGTCGCCGATCCGGATTTCATACTCGCCAGCGTACGAATTTTTGTCCGTGAATTCCTTGACGAACGAGCCGGTGCCCAAATTTTCTGGCGGCGGCTGGTAGAATGACTTCCTTGCATTTTCGTCGCCCAGCCCAACTGGATGAATCACGATGTTTTTAATGTAATTCAGATCCACCATGCGGCGAAAACGGGCGAGTACGGGTTGCCAGGGTTCGAAGGCGTGGACCGCTGAGACGTAGCGGGATACGAAAAGCGAGTAGAGTCCGGTGTTGGCTCCCACGTCAAGGAAGGTTCCTTGATTGGCATACGCCATGCGCATCACATCGCGGAGAAAATAAAGGATGTGCTTCTCATAAGCGCCATGATAAAAAATATCGTGATCAATCGAATTCCCAAGATTACCCTCATAGAGAATGCCGTCGATATTCGCGACAAAATCGATGTTCCCGCCCCGGTAACATGCTGAGATTGATTTCGCTTGGGTCACGCACAGATAAATTTGCCGCAGACGGCCGGGATCCGTAACATAGAAATATCCAAGGGATGCGACTGCGGTGAGAACGCCTGCAATAGCCAACCTTAAGATCTTCATGGCTCAATTCGTAATCAACGGTAGCTCCTTCTATATCGTAGCTCGAACATCTGCAAGTAAAAAATTTGGTCCAGCCTAGATTCGAGGGCTTATATCTTGTGGCGCGCTCCTCGGCAAGCGGGAAAATATCTTGGTCGTGGAATAAATGCGTCACTCACGCTGCAGACGCGACGCAATAAGCGACATCCCAAAACTGCACAGCCAGTAGATCACGGCGATAAATAGATAGAGCTCGAAGGGGCGGATCTCCCGATTATTGACAATCTGTGCTGCTTTGGTCAGCTCGACATAGCCGATAATGGAAGCGAGTGAAGTGTCCTTGAGTAGCACGATAAACTGGGTGACCAGGGCCGGAATCATGTTGCGCAACGCTTGCGGAAGGATCACGTGGCGCATCACCTGGGCTCGCGCCAGCCCCGTGGCGGTGGCCGCTTCCATCTGGCCTCGGGGCACGGATTGCACTCCCGCCCGGACGATTTCCCCCAGGTAAGCCGCTTCGAAGACGACAAAAGCAGTGAGCGCCACACTGTATTCCGGCAGAGATTTTCCTAACAGCGTTGGGATAATAAACCAAAACCAGAAGATCACCATGACCAGCGGCACCCCCCGAAAGAATTCCACGTAGATGGTGGCCGGAGTGCTGATCCAGCGAGAGCGCGCGAGGCGACCGAGGCCGATGAATACGCCCAAAATGAATCCGAGAATGATGGCCGGAATTGCAAGGCGCAAGGTGCCGCCGGCAAACTTGCCGATGCCGAAGAAGCCCTGGAGAATAAGAAACGCGAAGTTGTTGAACACGACCTGGAGATTCATCTCAAAACTCCCCAGTCTGGCCTTGGGCGATCATCCCGGGAATCGCAAAGCGCCGTTCCACTCGCGCCATGATCGCGGCGATAGCGAGACAGAGGATCAAGTAAATCACAGTTCCCGCGGTCAAGGCTTCAAACGCCTTCGCGGTGTAGGTTTCGATCTGGCGCGTTTGAAAGGTCAATTCCGCGACCCCGATGGTCAGAGCGACGGATGAATTCTTCAGTAGATTGAGCGACTCGTTGGTGGCCGGCGGGATGATCAGCCGTAAAGCGATGGGAATCACGATCAGGCGATAGGCTTGAGCCATCGTCAATCCCGTTGAAACGGCGGCTTCGAACTGCGTCTTGGGAATGGATTGAATGCCGGAGCGAATAACCTCGGAAAAGCGCGCGCCATGATAGACGCCGAGCGCGCATACGCCCGCCCAAAATTCCGCGCCATGATCAAAAAGCCATTCGCGCAGCGGCTCCGGAAGCAAGGGAGGCACGGCGAAGTACCAGAAGAACATCCAGACGAGCAGCGGCACGTTTCTGAAGAACTCGACATAAAAAGCCGCGGGCCAACGAAGGGGCGGAATCGCTACCGTACGAAGCGCGCCGGAAATAACTCCGAGGATCAGGGCGAGAAGCCAAGCGAGCACGGAGAGCTCAACGGTTGTGACAAGCCCTTGAAGGAGCCAGGCACCGGACTGGCCGCTCCAAAGGACACTCCAGTTGAAGTGATAGTTCATCTTAGAAGCAGGCATTGGGCTATGCAGAACCAGCCACTCGTAGGGGCGACCGGCCGGTCGCCCCTACACGGGCAAGAGGCCCCTTGCTCTATTTCGGCACCGCCTGCTTCTGCAGGAATTGCTTGGTCTCGGGCGTGAGAGGATACGGCACCTCGCCCTTGGGTCCGAACCATTTGTCATACAGCCGGAAATACTTCCCGGAATTGATGGCTTCCGCCAGACCGGCATTTACCAAATCACGAAGCTCGGGCTCATTTTTTCTCATCGCCATGCCGTAAGGCTCATGGGAAAAAAAGTCGCCGACTATAGCCCAATCGTCCGGTTTGGGTGCTTTGGCCTTCAGTCCGGCGAGCTGGATTCCGTCATTGGTGTACGCTTGCACTTGGCCTTGTGCTAGTGCTTGAAACGCGGCCGGTTGGTCGGGAAACTCCAGAAGCTTTGCGCTGGGCACGCGCTCGCGAATAATCCGCGCGTTGGTGGAGCCTTGTTGGGCGGCGATCCGTTTCCCGCCGATGGATTCGATGCCTTTGATGGGACTGCCTTTTTTGACTAGGAACTGCGCTCCCGTCACAAAAAAGGTAAGACTAAAATCGACCGCCTCACGCCGTTCTTTCGTGTCGGTCATCGTCTCAGCGATCAAATCCACCGCGTTCGAAGTCAGGAGCGGAATGCGAGTCTGCGGAGTCGATTCCTTCTTTTCGAGCTTGATTTGCTTGCCGAGTTTCTTGGACAACACCGGAATAACCGCTTGCTCGACGAGATCGATGGAGAAGCCAACCCAGTCGTTATTTTTGTTGATGTAAGCGAACGGCGGCGAGCCGGTGCGGGTGCCGATGGTTAGGGTTCCGGTCCGGTTGATTTTTTCTAACGTCGTATCCGCGCCGCCGGACCTCGCATTCATGAAAATCAAAAAGAATGCGGCTAGAAGAATAACTACCACGCGTTTCATTTTATCCTCCTTAGTGTGAAAGAATCTTGCTCAAGAATTGCCGTGCTCTGGGAGATTGGGGTGCGGCAAAGAACGTTTCGGGTTTATTTTCTTCGATGATCCGACCCTCGTCCATAAAGACGACCCGATGCGCGACGCGGCGCGCGAAACCCATCTCGTGGCTGACCACCACCATGGTCATGCCGTCACGCGCGAGATCCGTCATGACTTCCAATACCTCGTTGATCATCTCGGGATCGAGCGCAGATGTGGGCTCGTCGAAGAGCATGATTTTGGGTTTCATCGCCAGAGCGCGAGCGATGGCAACCCGCTGCTGCTGGCCGCCGGAGAGGTTGGCCGGATAGACATTGGCCTTATCGGGAATGCCGACGCGATCCAAAAGCTTCATGGCGACGGCTTCGGCCTCGGCAGCCGGCAGGCCTTTGACTTTGATCGGAGCCAGGGTGATGTTGCGCAACACCGTCATGTGCGGATAGAGATTGAAAGATTGAAAGACCATGCCCACGTTGGTCCGGAGTTTCGCCGCGTCAAAGGCCGGGTCGGAAAGCGACAGGCCGTCAACGATGATCTCGCCCGACTGAATGGATTCCAATCGATTGATGCAGCGGATGAGCGTGCTTTTACCGCTGCCGCTCGGACCGCAAACCACCACCACTTCTCCTGCAGCGATTTCGAGGTCGATGTCTTTGAGAACGTGCAGCGCCGCGAACCACTTGTTGACTTTATGAAACTCGACCACGATCGCGAAGATATTTTGACTTTACCAAGATTGCAAATTAACGGGTCGAATACTATAGGATCAAAGGTGATTTGCAAGAACGACTGGACGTCAGCGCTCGCCTGGAGCCGGCAAGGATTGGTTTCAGCCGGCAAACTTTTCGTCATAGGGGCAAGTTCGTTACCATAAGCGTGTGATAGGTGAGGTGTGTCATGGAGTTTTACCTGGTCCGACATGGGGAGGCGGTTTCAGAAAAGCAGGACCCAGAGCGTCCATTAACTCAAGCGGGGCGGCAAGACGTGGAGCAGGTGGCGCGCTTGGCGTCCGCCAGAAACGTTCAGGTGTCGGTTATCTTTCATTCCGGCATTCTAAGAGCGAAAGAGACAGCCGAAATCCTTGCCGCTCATCTCCATCCTGCAATGGGAGTAAGGCAAATTGACGGCTTGTTGCCTCAAGATGACCCGATGCTCGCCAAGAGCGAGCTGGAAACGGCTCAGCAATCGGTCATGTTGGTCGGTCATCTTCCGCACATGAAAAGGTTGGCAGGTTTGCTGGCTACTGGAAATCCAGAACGAGAGGTAGCGGAGTTTGCCCCGGCGACGATGATTTGTTTTTCCTACGAAGATTGTCAATGGAAAATCGCTGGAATACTAGCGCCGCAGCCTAATTGAGGCGGAGTTGACCGGGCAATAGGGATAGTCTAAAAGAAAGAGGACGGCGACGTGTAAAGATACTGAAAGGTAAAACCCATGGCTTCAGAGACGCTGACAATTATCGACAACCGGACCGGCAGACAGTACGAGATTCCCATCCGAAACGGCGCTATCAAAGCGACGGATTTGTTCCAAATTAAGGTCAGTGAGGATGACGGCCTCATCACTTACGATCCAGGCTTCATGAACACCGCCTCTTGCCAAAGCAAAATCACCTATATTGACGGCGATAAAGGGATATTGCGGTATCGGGGCTATCCAATCGAGCAGCTCGCGGAAAAGAGTACCTATCTGGAAACCGCTTATCTTATTCTCCATGGAGAGCTACCGACTCAATCTCAATTGGCGGGCTGGACCCATAACATTACGTATCATTCCATTATTCACGAAAATATTAAGAAGCTGATAGACGGGTTTCACCACGATGCCCACCCCATGGGGATATTGGTGAGCACCGTGGGCGCGCTATCGACCTTTTATCCAGAAGCCAAAAAAATCTTCGATGCTAACTCGCGGAAAGCTCAAACGTACCGGCTCATCAGCAAAATGCCAACTTTGGCGGCCTTTGCTTACCGTCACAGCCTGGGCCTGCCTTACTCGTACCCGGACAATGACTTAAGCTACAGCGGGAATTTTCTCAACATGCTCTTCAAAATGACCGAGCTAAAATACCAGCCACATCCGGTGCTCGAAAGAGCTTTAGAGATCCTCTTTATTCTACACGCCGATCACGAGCAAAACTGCAGCACCAACGCCATGCGCGGGGTAGGCAGTTCTCAATCCGATCCCTATTCGGCCGTGGCGGCGGCGGCTGCGGCGCTCTACGGACCGCTTCACGGTGGCGCCAATGAAGCCGTTCTCAGAATGTTGATGGGGATTGGGTCAAAAGACAAAGTTTCTGAGTTCATAACCAAGGTTAAAAAGGGTGAGGGAAGGCTGATGGGCTTTGGCCATCGGGTCTATAAGAACTATGATCCCCGAGCCAAGATCATCAAGGAAGTTGCCGACCAAGTGTTTGAGGTTAGAGGACGCAACCCGTTGCTCGATATCGCGCTTGAGCTCGAGCGCATCGCTTTGCAGGACGACTACTTCATCAAACGCAAGCTCTATCCGAACGTCGATTTTTATTCCGGGCTGATCTATCAATCCATGGGTTTGCCGATGGACATGTTCCCGGTTTTGTTCGCGATCCCGCGCACCTCGGGATGGATCGCCCAATGGGAAGAAATGCTGACCGATCCGGACCAGAAGCTCGCCCGCCCCAAGCAGGTCTATCTGGGTCCGGAAGTAAGGGACTATGTGCCTATGGAGAAGAGAAAATAAAAACCGATTTATCTTAGCCTGCCGCCAAGTCCTTCCAGGATAACCATAAGTTTCTGACCGATCCGAATATTCGTGCTTGTTAGGCCGTTAAGTTCCATCAATGCACGAACTTTTTGACCGTAGTGGCGCGCGATTGAAAAAAGCGTTTCTCCGCGTCGCACTTCGTGGGTGAACAGCTGCGCTGGTGGCGCTTCTTTTTCCTGGTACTGGTCATAGGCTTTAGCGAAAACCAGGGCCTTTCCCACTGGCAATTTCACTCTGAAATTTGGCTCTGGCGGCGTGGAATTCCGCAGTAGTGAGGGATTGAGTTCCTGGATAAATTGCAGCTCCGTTTCTGCCATCCTAGCGATCGTTTCCAGCCTCAAAGAGCCGCGGACCTCGACTTCATCATATTCCAATGGTTCTTGGCGATAAACATCTCCGAAGCCGTATTTCCCGGGATTGGTCGCGATGAGCGAGACGGCTACAAACTTGGGAACAAAATCACGCGTCTCGTCGCTGATTCGAGCTTTTTCGCTCAACCCCCATAAATTTTTGGCACCGGGAGTCTGAAGTCCCTTGTCGATGGCCCCTTGCCCGGCATTGTATGCGGCCGTGACCAAGTACCACTTGCCAAAATATTGGTGCAGATCTTTCAGATGGGCTGCGGCTGCGTATGTCGATTTAACGGGATCGCGCCGTTCATCGACCCACGAGTCGATCCTCAGTCTGTACTTGCGGGCGGTGGTGGCGACAAACTGCCAAAGTCCGACGGCTCCATTCGGAGAAGAGACTTCGGGAGAAAAACCGCTCTCAATGAGTGCGAGATAGGCGAATTCTTCCGGCAAACCTTCTTCTCGTAGGATTCTTGCTATCATCGGCATGTAGCGTCCCGAGCGAGCTAATATCTTTGACAAAGACTCCCAACCGGCCTTGGAAAAATGGTTGATGAAATAGCGGACTCGGGCATGTTCGATCACGGCTTTGGAGAACTCAAGGCGCCGACGCTCGATCGGTTGCTCCACAGCCTTATCGATGTCTTTCTGCAGCAGCTCCAACAAGCGATCGTCTGCGCTGAGGCTGGGGACATTTCTAAGGACTAAAGGTTTGTTCTGAACTGTCGCCGGTTTCTCTTTCGCTTCTTGTTTAGTGGGCGCCTCTTCGTCGATTTTCGAGCTCGGCTCTATCGTGGTCGGCGCCGGCAGACTTTCCTCTGGCGCATCGATTGGCTGCGCCGAGGCTTCGGGCGCTGCGTTACTCTCGACAAGAAATGGAAGCTGGGGAGGCGGGCTGTAAAGTTGTGTTTCTTGCGGTGACACCACGACGGGCGGGGCACTCCGCACTAGAGGAATTGGCAACGGTGCGCAGCCAAACAAAACGCTAACTGCCGCGCTCAGGACTAGAATTTGAGTTCGTGTCCACATCGCTCGGTCACCGACGAACTCCCGCAGGGTACTCGACTATCCCGCTCCATACAACCTAGAAATGCTTGACAATAGATCATTTAAGCCACTAGATTCCTTGGTGATTCCAGTAAATTGACAAAGATTGACGAATTTGGGTGAAAGCTCTCAAAAAATTTGTCGCGGCAAATTTTTGGGCGTGGCGCGAGAAGCTTATTCCTAAGTCTAGTGTGTCTGTCGATCGCTCAGAATTGACGGCGAAGGAGGTTCCCTTGAAAACAAAAGTGGGTTTGATGCTTGTGTTGATTTGTTTTGGGTTGGCCTCCCTACTTTCCGGAGCCGAGCGCACGAAGTATCCGGCTCCGCGCTTTCCCTCCTATTTAAGACCGCCGAAATCTATCGACGACGTTATGCCGTACGCGCGCGCCGCAGTGCGCCAGACCGGCGGCCGGACGCCGTTAGGTCTCGTCGAGAAAGGGATGGCGGCGTTGATCGTTACGGAAGTAAGCGCTGATGCGATGGTGATGCAGGCGATCAAGCGCGCCTTTGAAGAGCGCGGCGTCAAGCTTTACATCGTCCCCGAAAATGAGCTGTTGGGTATCAGCAAAGAGGATGCGCTGAAAGCATTTCAATCCTCACGATGGTACACCGGAGAGCAAGGCTATATGGAGGTCCGCCACTGGCTCGACGATTTGTTCATCGATAGCGAGGTGCCCAAGAAATGGCTTAAGGAACGGAGATCCGACTTGTACAATCGCGTGTACGCGAAAGGCGACGAAGCTCCGCAAAAAGAGCGCGACCTCGCGAAACAGTTTGGCGGTCCGAACGTTGCGGAGGCCATGATCAAGTTCCTCGATCAACATCCTGACGTGAAGGCGGTCTTCTGGCGGCGGGGCGGTCGACCACGCACTGCCAGACTCTTGAAACAACACAGTGCCAAGTTTTACGGCAATTTCATCTACGACAACCGCTACGAGCTGATGAACAAAGCGGCGACGTTCCCCGGCGACGTCTGGCGGCTCGCTGAGGAGCGCGTGATCGAAGCCATCGCGTGGGTGGATCGCGTCGAAGCTTTCGATCCCGAAGGAACCAACATGCATTTCGAGGTAACGGAAGATGAGGCAAAGATCTGGGCTTCGGGCGCTTACAACCAGGGCCATCTTTTTCTCTCGCCTTATCAGGCGACCGGGCGTTTTCCTTATTCCGTCGTGGATTATCCCGCCATCCAAAAAAAATGGAACGCTCCTTTAATGACGAAGGTAAACGGCGTCTTCGCCGGCACGAGCAATCACACCGGCTCGTACCCGCGCATCGAAGTGCATGTGAAAGACGGCTACGTTACTGAAGTTAAAGGTGGCGGAACTTATGGAGAGCTGTGGCGCGAGTTTCTCAAGTATCCCAAGATCAACGAGCTTAACTACCCTTACCAAAACAAGCCTGGCTATTGGTGGTTCTACGAAGCGGGCTTGGGGACGAATCCGAAATTCTTCAAGCGGCCCGATGAAAACATGGTCGGAAATAATTTATCGGAGCGTAACAACGCCGGCGTGATTCATTGGGGCTTCGGTGGCAGCGTGGTTCACGACCCGGACAAGCCGGAGGAGTCGAAGGCCTGGATCGATTTTCCCAGGCAGAACGGCCTGCCCAAAGATCACTGGTGGCATATCCACAACACGGTATTGACTTATCGCGTGCACGTGCGCGGGACGAAGAACAGCTGGCTCACGTTGATCGATAAAGGCGAGTTGACGGCGTATCGTAGCCCGGAGCTGCGCGCGCTGGCATCGCGCTACGGCGATCCTAACGAAGTGCTGGGCGAGGACTGGGTGCCGCATCTGCCGGGAATCAATGCGCCGGGAAAATACGAGGACTACGCCAAGGATCCATGGAAGACGTTCAGTGAGATCATGAAGAAAGTCGATGCTGGAACCTACGAATATTTCTATCCGGCAACGAAGGCAAAGAAGTAATTTCGGAGGACAACGATGAAGACGAAAGTGTCGGCGGCAGTGGTAGTTTACTTCGGATTGGTTTGTATTTCGATTGCCTTGGGCGCGGAAAAGAGCAAATACCCTCCGCCCCGTTTCCCGTCGTATGTAAGACCGCCGAAATCGTTGGACGATGTTCTGCCCTTCGCCCGCGCGGCCGTGCGCCAGACCGGCGGCCGCACGCCGCTTGGCTTGGTCGAGAAGGGGATGACGGTGGCGATCTTCACCGAGCCCACGGCGGAAGACATGATCATGGAGGCCATCAAGCGCGCTTACGAGGAGCGCGGCGTGAAGGTGCAGATCGTGCCTGAGCACCAACTGTTAGGCGTGAGTAAAGAAGAAGCGCTCAAAGCGGTGAAGGCATCAAGCTGGTTCACATCGGAGCAGGGCTATATGGAAGTGAGAGCATGGCTTCTGCAACGGTTCTCGGATCCTGAGGTGCCCAAGAAGTGGCTGAAAGAACACCGGCCGGATCTCTACAAGGCCGTTTTCCAGAGAGAAGAGGAAGGGGTGTCGCAGGAGCTCGTAGATCTGGGCAGAAAATTCGGCGGCAGAAGCGTAGGAGACGCCATCGTCAAATATCTCGATCAACACAAGGAAGTGAACGCAGTTTTCTGGCGCAGGGGCGGCAGAACCGTCACGCGTAAAGCAATAGAACCGTATGGGAACAAATACTTCGGCAACTTTATCTTCGATAATCGTTACGAGTTGATGAATAAAGCGGCGACGTTTCCCGGCGACATCTGGCGGTTGGTGGAGGAACGCGTCATCGAGCCATTGTCATGGGTAGATCGCGTTGAAGTGAAGGACCCGGAGGGTACGAACTTTTCTTTCGAAGTCGATGAGAAGCAGGCGCAATCCTGGGCGGAAGGGGCTTATCAGCAGGGACACCTCTTCATGTTTCCCCATCAGGCAACCGGCCGATTTCCCTATTCATCGGTGGATTATCCGGCCTTCACCAAAAAATATAATCCGCGTTACTTAGTCAAAGTGAACGGCGTCTTCGCCGGTACCAGCAACCACACGGGCTCTTATCCGCGGATCGAAGTGCATGTAAAGGATGGCTACGTCAAAGAAGTGGAGGGCGGCGGCATCTACGGGGAGCTCTGGCGCGAATTCCTGAAGTATCCGAAGATCAACGAGCTCACCTATCCGTATCACGACCAACCGGGTTACTGGTGGATCTACGAAGCCGGTATGGGGACCAATCCGAAGTTCTTCAAGCGGCCCGACGAGAACATGGAAGGTCACAATCAGTCGGAGCGCAACAACGCTGGCGTGATCCACTGGGGGTTTGGCTTGCGGCTCGATCACGGGCCCGACAAGCCGGTGGAATCCAAAGAGTGGATGGACTTCGCCAAACAGCATGCGCTGCCCAACGATCACTGGTGGCACATTCACAATACGCTGCCGACTTATAGAGTCAGAGTGCGCGGCACGAAAAACAGCTGGCTCACGCTAATTGACAAAGGGGAAATCGTGGCCCTGAAGAGCCCGGAGATTCGCGCGCTGGCGTCGCGCTACGGCAATCCCGATGAGGTCTTGAGCGACGACTGGTCGCCCTATTTGCCGGGCATCAACGCGCCGGGGAATTATCCGGACTACGCCAAAGATCCCTGGAAGACGGTTGCCAGCGTCATGAAAAAAATCGAATCGGGCACTTACGAGTACTTTTACCCAGCAGTGAAGCAGAAGACAGCTGGCAGTCGGCAGTAGGCAGTCAGATAGAACCGCTTACTGCAAGCTGCATACTTGAGATGGCTAGCATCAGGATTCGTCTCGCACAGATATTGGGGAAGAGAGCCTTCTTGGCCTTCGGCGTCGTGACGTTGTTGGTGGCGGGCTTGTTGGCCGCTATCAACCTCGCCTCCCATCACGCGCTGAAACTTTACATCGAAGATCAGCTCTCACGCTTGGCTTGGGACATCGCGCTCTATCAGACTTCGGATTTCACCATTTCGGCGGAAGTGGCGCCGAAGCTGCGCGAAATCAAAGGCGTCACGCGGGTCGAGAGCCTGAGCTTCCTTCGCTCCAAGCCACCGCCGGAGGCGATCCTTATGGTCGACGGCAAACCGCTGGCTTCGCCCTGGGTCTCGATTCTGTCGGCCACCGACGTGAACTTGTTGCCGCCCGAAGCTCGTCCTGTCAAGGCGTACGCGGACGGCGCGTTTCTCGCACTGGTGGGTCCGGAACAGCACATGGGCAAGGCCTATTTGGCCCTGCAGGGCGCGCGATTGTTTTCAGTGAGAGTTTACTCTCATGAAAAACGACAAAGCTCAGGGCTTTTTGATCTTCCCATCCGTGGCGTGGTTCGCTTGGAGCGCGCGGATCTCAATCGCTACTTCATGAATGAGATCGGTTCGATCTCCTTCGTTCCTTATATCGGCGTGATCCTCGTGGTGCCGCACAATTTCGGGCTGCTTCAACGTTTTGACGCGCTGTCCCGCGGCGCGCTGGGAGATCACGCGGACATCCACGTTACGGCAGGCGAGTACCTTCCCGAGGTCGTGCATCTTGTGCGAATCGATCGCAAGGCTTTGATCTCGGGCTGGGATATCGACGGCTCGCTGGCGAATCTCGAAAAGCTTCACGCGGAGGTGGAGGAAAAATCCAAGGCGCTCGGGCCGACGATCTTCGTCGACAATGCGATCCTGGTCCTGCTGAAGCGCATGGCGGAGATCTCGCGTATGATCGGTCTCGCGACCCTGCTCATCGCTATTCCGCTGCTCGGCATCGCTTGGATGCTAGCGTCGAATTTGTCCTCGCTGCTTATCTTAAACGAGCGGAGAAAACTCGGCCTCATGCGTTTGCGCGGGGTGCCGGGCAAACTGCTCGGGCAGAGTCTGCTGCTCTCCATCGGCCTCGGTGGGCTCATCGGCGGCATCATCGGCCTCACGTTGGGTACGGTCATTCCGCTCTACGTGTACGAAGGCGGCGTGCTTTCATGGGCGACCTTGTCGCGCGTCCAGGGGCCGCTTTTGATGTTGCTTTTTTTGGTGGTCGGATTGATCTTGGTGCTGCTCATCAGCCGGCGGCTCGTGCGCTACGCGACGACCATCTCGCCGTTGGAGGCGTCCCAGCGGGTGGCTGTCTCGGAATCCGGCCAAGCGCGGGCGCGCTTTGCCGTTCTCGAATGGCTCGCGCTGCTCATCGGCGCTTACAAAATCGGCAGCTGGATGTCTAATTTCGAGCTGACCGCGTTGTTGGCCGTTTCCGAGGACGATGGTGCGGCGTGGACCGGGTTTGTGAAAGCGGTTCTCGCCATCGACCGCGCTCTCGACTTTGTGGCCCTGCCGCTGTTTGTCTACGGCTTCGTGGCTCTGCTTGTGGCTCAGCGGCGATTGATCAGCGGGTTGCTCAGCTCGGTGACCTATTTCGTGGGCGGTAAATTACGTTCTCTGTCGCTCAAGCATATGTCGCTGAAGCCGCATCGCATCGCGAGCTTTCTCCTGATCGTCGGACTGATGGCAAGCGTGAGTCTTTACCCGAGCATCGCGTCGAAATCATTCGAGGACAAAGCGTTGCGCGGCGCCACGGTACAGGTCGGGAGCGAGTTGCACGTTACGATCAATCCCAATGATCTAGTGACAGCCGAACAACTCGAACAAGGGCTCGGCGGACAGATCCACGCCATCGACGCGGTGCTCAAAGAGCGGCTAACGGCATTTCAACGCCGGGACGTGATTTCGGTGGATTATCTGTTCGAAGCGATATTGCCCGGCTTTTTCTTTCCCGGCTACGGCTTGAGCGGTGTGCCGCTCTATTTGATCGATGAACCTGCGAGCTATCTCAAGAGCGCCATTTTTGAAGAGAAGCTGGGTGTTAGCGCGAAGTTCAGCGACGTGATCAGGAGTCTCAAGGAGCAAAAAATCGCTGCTTCGCCGCCGGTGGCCGCCTTCTGGAACCTCGGCCCTGACGAGCCGGTGCTGTTGGGCGCTGATTTGAACAAGAAGCCGGTGTTGGTCCCCGCGGGAGGCGTGATCGGGTTTCTCCCCGGTATGCCGCCGCGCAGCATCTCGGATCGCCAGACTTACGTGTCAGCGCGCATTGATTACTTAAACTACCTTTCCAGCACGGATGCCTATCTGGTGGGGAGCACGGGCAATCCTTTGATGGAGAATCTCAAAGTTTTGGTTCCGCGCATCCTGTTGCTCGTGCGCGCGAAACCCAATGCCGACGCCGACGCCATTGTAAAATCTCTAGCGCAGGCTCTCAAAGCGCGTCCTCTGGAGGTGCGCGAGCTCAAGCGCGAGCTGAAGAAAGTCGGCGGTGACATGTTTATTTTCCTCGCATTGGAAAACATGCGGATCTACCTGGTCGGTGGCGTGTTGCTCGCGCTGATTGCGATCCTCGCCATTGCGCTGACGAACTACTTGGAAGACCGGCGAACGCTGGGTTTGCTGCGGGTGCGCGGCGTGTCGCCGCTCTTGCTCTTCAGATTTTTCGCTTCCAGTCTCCTTGCGCCGGCGCTGCTCGGTCTCGTCGTCGGATTACTGGTCGCCGCTGGCGCAGGGTTCGGTCTCACGAATCTGATCTGGAGTCTGCGCGAGTTGAAGTCCGTCGTTCATCTGCTGCCGGCGCATTTGGTCATCTCCGATTGGACGGTTTGGATCAGCCTGGGACTGCTCGCAGTCGTCGTCGCCATCGCGCTGCTCTTTAGTCTGTGGGTTTTCCGGCGTTCGGCGCGGGCGAGCATGGGAGAGAGCTAGATTCGATTTTAGATTTTCGATTTTGGATTTTAGATTCAATCGGAAATCGGCAATCCAAAATCCAAAATGGCGAGGAGGGGCGTTGATGAGCGTAGATGGTTTCTTTACCAATCGCGGGGTGAATGTCAAAGTCTCCGCTTTGACCAAATCCTATGAGACTGCCGCAGAGCAGGTGCGAGCATTAAAGGGAATTGAGTGGCAGATCGGCTCCGGCGAAGCCGTGGCGCTGATGGGACCGTCGGGCTGCGGCAAGACGACCCTGCTGAACATCCTGGGGGGAGTCGATCATGCAACTGGAGGAGAGATTCTGGTTGCCGATCAGAAACTGACGTCGCTGTCCGAGCGCGAATTGGAAAAGTACCGTCTCCACAAAGTCGGGTTTGTGTTCCAGTTTTTCAATCTCATCCCGACCTTAACTGCGCTGGAGAATCTGGAACTGCCGATGTTGATCGCGGGCGTTGAACCGGCGGAGCGGAAGAAACGGAGTGATCGGCTGTTGCAGATGGTCGGCCTCGGGGACAAGGGACACAAACGGCCGGAAGAGCTAAGCGGCGGCGAGCAGCAG
>VBKE01000069.1 GCA_005879605.1 Deltaproteobacteria bacterium | reverse complement strand
AAAATGTTCAAGAGCTTGCCGATGATCTCCCGGGATGAAAGCGACGCGATTTCCAGCTCTACCGTTTTGACCCCCTGCTTTTCCTGCAAAGCCTTTTTGATTTCCGGGTCGGTGCGCTGAAAAAAAATCGCGGTCTGTTGCCCTCTCAAATCAAAGACCCGATCGCTCCGCGTTTCCATTCGCAGTCCGTCGCGGAGCTCAACCGAAAGAGTTTCGGCAACGCCGAACGAAATTCCATGAGCCAACAACAAAGCATCGACGATCTCACTTTTATCACGAGGCCATATCTTGATTTGGGTCATTGACTCGTCGGATTCTCGGTGAGCTACAACCAAGATTTTTGGAGCCGGGGTTTTTGGAGCACCGGAAGCGATCAATACATCTTTCAAGTGCAGTCCCTTGAGCGCGAGTTGCGACCTGAGATACTCCGGTATCTCGTCGGGACTATCCGTGAGGCTGATGATATAAACCTCCTGGGCTTTGCGGCTTTCCTCCGGCGCCAGAACCATCCAACTGCCCCGGGCCTCAAAAGCGATGCCTTCATCCTGAATCACCACGGATCGGTCGGTCGGTAAAGGCTGATAACCCAGACCTGAGAGCAAGCGACTTACGGCTTCTTGTAGCGAAACCTGATCCGTCATCGACACAACCGGCGTTCCTACTCGTGGATCGCTCAAGCGGGTTCGCAAGGTAACCGGGATGTTATTTTCCGGATCGAGCACGACTCTTTGCTGAAGCTTGGGATTGTAAACCACCGGGTAACTGCTCCTGTTAATCCGAACCGTACTGTCATGCACCAGCACAAGCTCTTCACCGCCGCTTTGAACTTCACCTCCGACCGCTTCGATCACCTTGGTCAATGTCGGGAGATTGTTTCTAGCGGGTATTCGGCGCGCATCGCGCACATCAATGGTCGGCATCGGCGAAGCTGCTTCTTGCGCCCCGCTATTTTTTTCAGATGAGCTTTTCTCCAGGAGACCGTTGGATTGCGCCGAGCTCTTAATTTCTGCTCCTGTCACCGCCCGCCTTTGACCGGAGGTCGGTAAAAGGATAGTGTCTCCTTCCTGCAGCAAATCCCAATTCTTCCTTTCCGGATTGAGATCTTTGACGAGCGCAGAGTAGTTGGCCACCTGTCGATTATCAGAGATTCCCAACCGGTCGCGGAGGATCTGATAGAGATACTCGCCCGCCTTCACTCGATAGGATACCGTCGCGCCCGTTGTTGAATTGGTTGCCGGCGCGTTCGCCTTTGCCGACGCGGCTTCGTTTCCCAAAGTTTCGTCTGGCCGCAGAGGGATAAAAATGCTATCCCCCACACGCAGAACATCCAGGTTTTTGAGCTGAGGGTTGAGCCCGCGAATCACCACTAGATAACTTCCAAATCGCTTCTCGGGAAGGCCCTTCTCCTGCACCAGTATGCGCCAGAGAGAATCGCCGCGGCCGACCGCGCGTTCCTCGCCTTCTACGACTTTGCCCTGGTATTCGCGAGTGTAGACTGATTTGCGCAAGTTCAACTGCGTAGGGTTACGCTGATCGGCCTCTTGCGCAAACCCAGCGCTTCCCAGCGACATTACCAAAAAAACCAATAACGGCGGAAAATGCCGCCAAATCCCTACTTTACCTTCCACAGCGTTCCTCCCGGCGTATCTTCGATGACAATTCCTTTGTCATGGAGCTCATTGCGGATTCGGTCCGCCTCTTCCCAATTCTTTTCTTTCCGTGCGCGATCTCGCTCGGCGATCCATTGCTCCACCTGCGCCTGGGTCAGTCCCTGCTCGCGAAACCAACGCTTTTTTTTATTTTCGAAAAAACGCCGCGGCGAGTCCTGCAGCAAGCCGAGCGCTTCGCACATGGTTCTGATCGCCTGAGCGCGAGAAAAAATTCCGTCCGTCCTCCGCTCATCGAGTAACCGATTGACGGACCGCACTTCATCGAAGATCAGTGCCAATGCTCGCGGCGTATTGAAATCATCGCTCATCTCTTGGCGGAAATCATCGAGCAAACCAGGCTCCGCTTCGACATCCTTCTTTCCGCCACTCGCCCGTTCCACGCGATCGATGGTCTCATAAATTCTGTCCATGCCGCGCGCTGCCTCCTCCAAGGCCTCAAACGAGAAATCCATGGGACTGCGGTAGTGGCTCCCCAGAAAATAATGTCGCAAGGCCGCCGGATCCGTGCGCTCTAACACCTCGCGAATCGTGTAAAAGTTTCCCAGTGATTTCGACATCTTCTCCTGATCGATATTAAGAAATCCGTTGTGGATCCAATAGCGCGCCAGCGGTTGGCCGAAGGCCCCCTCCGACTGGGCGATCTCGTTTTCGTGATGGGGAAAAATCAAATCACGTCCGCCGCCGTGGATATCGAAGGGCTGTCCCAGATACTTGGTGCTCATCGCCGAGCACTCGATATGCCAACCCGGTCTGCCCGGCCCCCACGGGCTCTCCCAGGTTGGCTCACCCGCTTTGCTGGATTTCCAAAGGGCAAAATCCAAAGGCGATCTCTTGCGCTCATCGACTTCTACCCGCGCGCCCGCTTCCAATTCATCTATCTTCTTGCGCGATAGCTTGCCGTAGCCCGCGAATCCCTGGACCGGATAAAAAACGTCGCCGTCGACCCGGTAAGCTAACCCTTTTTCTTCGAGTCGCTGGATCAACTTGACGATTTCGGCTATGTGATCCGTCGCCCGCGGTTCCTGGGTCGGTTCCAGCAGCCCCAACGCCGAAGCATCACGATGAAACTCTTCGATATATTTCTCCGTGATGACTTCGCAGCTGACGTTATCTTCCTGCGCTCTTTTAATGATCTTGTCATCCACGTCGGTGAAGTTCCGGACGTAGTGGACCTGGTAGCCGCAAAATCGCAGATATCTGTAGATAACATCAAAGGAGAGTAGAAAACGGCAATGACCGAGATGCGACGAATCGTACACGGTCACACCGCAGACATACATTTTTACCTCGCCAGTCTTGAGGGGAATGAACTCCTCCTTTTCACCACCGAGGGTGTTGAAAATTTTCAGTGCCATACCGCAAAATGTCAATAGTTACGGATCGGCGGCGATTTTGCAAGCTATTTTCGATAACGGTACTTGCTAAAGATGGCAAAAAAGCATAGACCAAAAATCTATGAATTTCGCCAAACCCTATAATGACTTGCGCGAATTTATCGCAGCGCTGGATGAGCACGGCAAGCTCTATCGCATTCATCGAGAGATCAATAAGGATACGGAACTCCAACCTTTGGTTCGTTGGCAGTTCAGGGGTCTTCCGGAAGAAGCGCGGAAAGGATTCCTCTTCGACAACGTCACAGACGCGAAGAAACGCAAATACAACTGTTCCGTCTTGGTCGGCGGGCTGGCCGGCTCCGAAGCGATCTACTGCCTCGGTCTAAAATGCCAATCCGAGGAGGTAGCCGACCGTTGGCTCTACGCGATGGACCACCCCGTTGAACCGGTGATGGTCCCGCACGGCCCATGTCAGGAAGAGATTCATAAAGGCAACGAGCTGCTCGCGCGCGGCGGTTTAAATGAGTTCGCCATACCGATCTCCACTCCGGGCTTCGATAATGGCCCATACATCACCGCCGGGCATTGGATCAGCAAAGATCCGGAGACGGGGAAGAGAAACGTCGGTAACTACCGCGGCTTGATCAAAGGTCCCGCTCTGAGCGGCCTCATGTCCGGCACCCCGCAGGATCTGTCGGCGCATTGGGAGAAGTGCCGTCAAAGAGGCGTTCCTCTCGAGGTCGCAATCGCCGTCGGCACGATACCGGCGGTATCCTATGCCGCGACACAGAAAGTTCCTCCGGATGTGGACGAACTTGCTTTGGCGGGCGGGCTCATAGGCGAACCGGTGAAACTGGTCAAATGCCAAACCGTCAATCTCGAAGTGCCGGCGACTGCCGAAATTGTTCTCGAGGGTATTATTCCGACAAATTACATGGAAGAAGAAGGTCCTTTCGGCGAATCCATGGGCTATGTCGATCCACGGACGTTAAGCACGGTTTTCGAATTGAAATGCGTCACCCACCGCAAAAGCCCCATTTGGGTTTCGATCATCAGCCAGGTCACGCCGAGCGAAAGTTCTAAGATCAAAGCGATGGGCATGGCGACTCTAGTTAAACGGTTTCTTATTAACCGGGGTTTGGATTCCGTCCGAGACGTCCATCTCATGGAGCCCCTGGTCAATCTCCGCCCCTACGTCGTTGTCAGTTTGAAGAAGCGCAATGATCAGGAGCCGTGGGACGCAATGCAGGGCGTCCTCGACTACGGCGATCGCGTGGGAAAACTGATCATCGCCGTGGACGAGGACATCAATCCTCGCGACCCCGTCGCCGTGACCTGGGCGATTACCCATCGCTCACAACCGCACAAAGATATCAAAGTGGTCGGAAACAGGCCCTTCGGCGCAACTCCTATCGGCATGGTCGCAACTCATCCATCGAGCCGCTACGACAACTGTGAGTCGTCACTCTTGATCGATGCGACTCGCAAAGCGGACTTCCCTCCCCTCTCGTTGCCTAAAAAAGAGTACATGGTTCGTGCCCGCGAAATTTGGGAGGAGCTGGGACTTCCGAAGCTTGAGCCGCAAGAACCGTGGCATGGGTATCTCATGGGACTCTGGCCGGAGGATCTCGCCAGAGAAGCGGAGCTTGCGGCACAGAGCGAACATGAAAAGATCTGGGAGAAACTCAGGCAGACGAGGATGCAAATCGGCGAAGGCGAAACGATGAAGTCGATGCGCCTCAAGTGGGGAAAGTCGCATTCCGGCCGGGCAGAGTAAAAAAACAGCCCTCGGCATCGAGGCGAAGAATACCGGATCGAAGCAGAATGGAATCGTTTGCTCCTTGACCTTTTGCGTGCGCTTGTTGCCGGGCACTAGAGAATGTGCATCGAAGATAGGGCAGCAAAATATCTTAAGAAGAACCCGCTATCGTAGGGATTTCAGTTAGACCGAGAAAGGGGCGATCTATGATGGTCTGCACGTATAATGAATCTCACGTCTTACTGGTTCTGCAAATCGATCACTCCCGCATAGCCGGGTTATTGGCCGCACACTGGGGAAATGACCGATTTGCCAAGCCCACGCCCTACTCTTCCATGGTGCTCGCAGCCCAGGAGCACGACAGCGGTTGGTGGGATTGGGAGATTAAACCGACTGTCAACGAGCAGGGCTACCCATCTGATTACATCGGTAGCATTAAACACCTCGGTCAGAGCGTTTGGCTGAACCTGTACCGCCACGGAATAGAGCGCTTGGCAGCGCGGGATTCTTACGCCGCCTATCATGTTTCCATGCACGGTGAAGGTCTGCTGACTCGCGGCATGGGACTCCTTCCCTCAATGCCTGTCTACAGCGGCGATCCTGCCGTAGAGGAATTCATCGCAGAGCAAAAGAAGTTGCGCGCGGGATGGCTGCGCGAATTACAAAAGGACCAGGCATTGCAGGAAATGACCAGCGACGACCATCTTTGGACCAACTTTAAGCTGATGGAAGTGTTCGATCAGTTTGCCCAGTTTGTTTGTAACCGCTATCCGTTCAACAGCCGGGCTAGGAAAAATGGCCCGACAAATAAGTTGAGCAATGTTCCAGTGCCGGTAGGTCCCGGGCAGCCGGATATCACTCTCACAGTGGATGTCCAAAACGAAAAGGAAGCCATCGTGCACCCCTACCCGTTTGATGTTTCTCCTTTGGGCGTCTCTTTCGAAGGACGGCTCGTACCGAATCGACGCTATTCCGATCAAGAGGAATTTCTGCAGGACTTCTACAGGGCCAAACGGATCGGTATCGACTATACGTTGCGCGCGGCTTGAGTTTGGCGTTATCAGCAGCGGCTGGATAGTGCACAGGCACTAGAGCGTTTGATCCTATGTTCGGTCGAAAGGAGAAAATGATATGGCCCGACAACCCGCTTTGACCGAAGTTGCGACACGGAATGAAAGTGAGACGGATAAAGCCTTAGCCGCTCCCAAGGATCTGCGTGCTTATCTGCAAAAGCTCGTCGAATATGATCCCAGACAGCTAATGGTCGTAGAGAAAGAGATCGATCCGATCTTTGAGGCGACGGCGATCGTGGATCAAATGCGAACCGATGCCCGTTATCCCAATTATCCGGCCGTGCTCTTTCGCAGGATCAAGGGATCGTCCATCCCTCTACTTATCAACTTGCAGGGAACCTACGAGCGTCTCGCGCTCGCCATTGATTCGAACCTTCGGGGAATGGTGGAAGAGTTCGGGCGCCGCGAAAATTCTCCTATTCCCGTAAAACGGGTTGATCGCTCACAGGCACCGGTTAAAGAGGTCGTCTGGAAAGGCGCTGACGCCGACGTGACAAAGCTTCCGATACTGCGCCATCAGGAGCTCGATTCCGGTAAGTACATCACCTCGGCGGTCTTCATTTTGCGCGATCCGAAAACCGGAGTGCAGAATGCCGGCATTTATCGCTCTATGCTTCATGGCAAGCAGGAGCTTGGTTTTATGACCGGCGCGTATCAGGGTGGCAATTATATTCTCGTTGAGCACCGCGAGCGCAAGCAGCCGATGCAGGTGGCGATGGTGATCGGCCATCACCCCTGCCTTCTGCTTGCAGGCACCACCAATCCTCCCGGGATGGGCGGCGAGCTGGAGGTTGCCGGCGGCTTGTTACAGCAACCTCTGGAGGTTGTGCCCGCGGAGACCGTGGATCTGGAAGTGCCGGCGCGCGCAGAGATTGTCATCGAAGGTGTGCTGGATACCAACCCTGAGAATATGCGCGAAGAAGGCCCCTTCGGCGAGTATCCGCGCTACTATACCGGCGTCGGTCCTTACCCGGTGATCAAAGTGACCGCGATCACCATGCGGCGCGATCCGATTTACGTCGACGTCTTCAATGCCAGCAGCGAGCACTCGGCCATCGGCGGGCTGGCGCGGATGGGTTTTCTCCTGAATCGCGCCCGCGACGTGTGCCCCAATGTGATTAACGTGCATCTGCCGATCTCGGGTGTTGCCCGCAACCATGCCTACATTTCGATGAAGAAGGTCGCCGATGGGGAACCGCATCTCGCGGCGTTCAATCTGATGGCCTATAGCCCGGCGACAAAGCACGTTTTCATCGTCGACGACGATATCGATGTCACCAATGAAGCAGACGTCCTCTGGGCTTTGGCGACCCGCTTTCAGGCAGACAAGGATCTGGTGGTGATAAACAATTCGATCGGGAGCCGATTGAATCCGCCAACCTACGGTTATCGCCGCGACGAAAAAGGCACGCTAGAAACAAAGCTGATCTTCGACTGCACACGTCCCCTATCTGCGGGTAAGTTCCCGGTTGCGACTCGCGTTCCGCCGGATGTAAAGGAGCGGATGAATCCGGCTGATTATGTGCGTCCTTTATCCGAGGGAGATCTGGCATACCTCAGGGGAGGCAAATGAATGGCTAAGCAAGTGAAAGCCCAACCGACCGAGCCACGCTGGCGTGATCTGCGCGAGTGGCTTGATGTGGTGGAGGGTCTTGGCGAGCTAAAACGAGTTCAAGGCGCGAATTCCGAGGAAGACATCGGCGCCGTCACCGAGATGTTGGATCATGCCGAAGAGAGCCCTTCTGTTCTTTTCGACGAGATCCCGAACTTCAAGCCGGGCTACCGCGTCTTGGTCAATAGCATGGGCTCGCGCAAACGTCAGGCCGTAACGCTCGGCTTGGATCCCGCAGAAGCCTCTCACGATCGGCTGTTGCAGTTTTGGCGAGAACTGCTCAAAGGCTTCGCCCCGATTCCGCCGATTAACGTGAAGCGAGGATCGGTTCAGCAAAATATCCTGCGCGACGACGAAGTGGATTTGGAGCGATTCCCGGTACCGATCTGGCACCCACTCGACGGCGGCCGGTTCATTGGTACGGCGAGCGTCAATATTATGCGCGATCCTGACACCGGCATCATCAATGCCGGCACCTATCGCAACCAGGTATTTGATCGCAACCGTATCGGCATTCGTGCTGCTCCCCCGCACCACGGAGGAATCATCAAGGAAAAATACCTGCAGCGAGGCGAGCCCTGTCCGATCGTTACCGTCGTGGGCGCTGATCCTCTGCTATTTCTCGCGTCGTGCGTCGAGGGCCCTTTATACGGTCAAAGCGAGTTGGATTGGGCAGGAGGCGTGCGCGGCAGTCCGATCGAGGTGATCCAAGGCGAGCTGACAGGCTTGCCCATTCCGGCTCACGCTGAGATCGCGCTGGAGGGATTTATTACCACCGACCAGTTTTCTAAAGAGGGTCCATACGGCGAATGGATGGGCTACTACCAAGATGGATACGCAAAGGACCGGGTCGTGCGAATTCAACGGGTTTATCACCGTAACGACCCCATTCTCCTAGGCTGTCCCCAAGGCAAACCCCCTCACGAAGATAATCGCTTCCTGGCTTATCTCCGTGCCGGTATGATCTGGGATCAGTTGGAAAAGGCGGGAGTGCCGGGAGTCTGTGGTGTCTGGAGTCCGCCCGAAGGCGGCAACCGCTTGATGACTGTAGTGGCGCTCAAGACTCAATATCTTGGCCATGGCAAACAAGCGGGGCTCATCGCCTCACAGTGTGCCGGCGGGATTGAGATGAACAGATTGACGGTGGTAGTTGACGACCATGTCGACGTCACCAATATTCAAGACGTTGTCTGGGCTATCTTAGCGCGCTGCGACCCGGAGCGCGGCGTGGAAATCATCAAGGACACCAAAGGGAGCAGAATCGACATGGCGATCGCGCCGGATAAACGCGAATTAAACGCCAATTCGCGGATGATCATCGACGCCACCACACCTTTCGAATGGAAGAATCATCCTCTGGCGGGAAATATCATCAGCACCCCGGAGCGAACCCGCGCGATTCTCGAACGTTGGGGATGGATTTTAGATCGGTGAGGCGAAAAACTTTCTTATTTTGGATCCGCTTCGCCATGATTTGCCGTCGAATCGGCTAAAGAAGCTCGT
>VBKE01000313.1 GCA_005879605.1 Deltaproteobacteria bacterium | reverse complement strand
TCTAGCCAATCGTTTTCAAAAATGCAACGGCGGATTTCACTCTCGCCGCTACCAGCGTCGCCGGTGAAAAGCGGCGAACCGTTCATGATGATCGCGATCCGTGAGCCGCCTTCCTTTGGCTCTTTTCGGTGCGCCAGCATGTGCAGCAAAAAGAGAAGCTGGCCGTCGCTTATGCGCGGCAATCCCGGTGCGAAGCGGCCCGTCTCGCCACGTGCGTGCTCGTCGCGAACCGTCTCTTCGTCGCGCTTCCAGTCCTTCCCGTAAGGCGGGTTGGCGATTAGGTAGTCGAAGGGTCGTCCAGCGTGGCGGTCATTTGATAGCGTGCTGCCAAACGCAATGTTGTCGGCATCGCGCCCTGTCGGCTCCTTAATGAACAGATCCGATTTAGAAACCGCCCAAGTCTCCGGATTCACCTCCTGGCCAAAAAGATAAATTTCGGCGGATGGATTGATCGGTCCACGGAGAATCGCTCCATTTTTCCGGACACCGATAGTGATGTGCTCTTTGCTAATGAGAAGCATGCCGCCTGAACCGCAACAAGGGTCGTAAACAGTGGCAACTACATTAGGTCGGCGGATGCGGGCTTCATCGCCTGCGAGCATGAGATCCGCCATTAGGTGCACTACGTCGCGCGGCGTAAAGTGCTCGCCGGGGTTCTCGTTGAGCGCTTCGTTGAACTTGCGGATCAATTCCTCGAAGATCATCCCCATCGTGGGATTGTCGACTTTATCCGGGTGTAGATCCACGTTCTTGAAACGCTCCAGCACTTGAAACAAAAGACCCGCCTCGTCCAGTTTCGAGATCGTGTTATCGAAGTCGAATTTTTCCAGCACCTCGCGCATGTTCTGGCTGAAGCCGGCGATATAGTTGCGTAAATTGGCCGCCAAGTGCGGGGCGTCGCCAAGCAGCTTATCGAAGTCATAGCGAGAGGTGTTGTAAAAGGCGAAGCCGGAGGCGGCGCGAAGCTGTGATTGAAGGTCTTGCAAACCTTTGCCGCGAAGCTCCGCCTGCCTCTTAAGGACCTTTTCCTTGGTCCGTGAAAGAACACAGTCGAGTCGGCGCAAGACCGTAAGCGGCAGAATGACGTCCTGGTACTTGCCTCGCTTGAAAGTATCGCGAATAAGATCCGCAACACCCCAGAGAAAGCTGACGATTTCGCTATGATTCATGGTCGCTACCTTGATGCCGGTTCATTTCCAAAAAGGCTTTTTTGCGAGGCTATCACGTTTGTTATTCTTTTCATTACTGCTCTTCCGTCGCAATTCGTCAAGGGTACATAGACTGAAATACTACGCGATTTGTCAGGCGGCGGGCCCTGCATGGCAAGCGAACCACGCATATGCGAACCAATACCGCATGCACGAACTTCTTCGGGGTAGACCCGAGTCGCGGCCGAACCTTCATCGATTCGCCTTCCTGTACCCCAACGCGTCTTGCGCGATGATGATCTTTTGGATATTCGAGGAGCCCTCGACGATCTGATAGGATTTGGCATCTCTGTAGTAGCGCTCGACGGGAAACTCGGTAGAGTAGCCGTAGGCGCCGAGGATTCTTAGGGCAGCATCGGCGGCGTACGCTGCGGCCTCGGCCGCGGTATATTTGGCGATCGACACCTCGAGATTGTTGAGCCGGTTTTGATCGGCGAGCCAGGCGGCCCGATGGACGAGGAGCCGCGCCGCTTCTTCGTGCACGATCATTTGTGCGATCAGATCCTGGTTCATCTGATACTGGCCGATCTTCTGACCGAATTGCTCTCGCTGATTGCAATAGTTCACCGCCGCTTCGCGTGCCGCACGCGCCAAGCCCACGGCGCCGGCAGCGCAGTTGAGCCGCG
The DNA here is from genome assembly GCA_005879605.1 of Deltaproteobacteria bacterium. Lineage (GTDB taxonomy): Bacteria > Desulfobacterota > Binatia > UBA9968 > UBA9968 > DP-1. The sequence continues at coordinate 17,904 of VBKE01000313.1, read as the reverse complement.
TTTGGTTCAGTTGCCACATGCAAACTTTGAAGCCATCGCCTTCTTTGCCAAGCAAGTTTTCAGCGGAAAGCGCGAAATTCTCAAAGGTCAATTCGCCGATGGGCGACGCATGCGCGCCCAACGTCTCGAGAGCGCGGCGAGTGATGCCTAGCCGATCGAAGTTTGCGTAGAACGCTGAGAGCCCACGGTGCTTCTGGCTTTTATCGGTATATGCATAAACCAATCCGCCGTCGGCCACCGGCGCGTTAGAGATCCACAGCTTTGTTCCGTTAATGAGGTAGTTGTCTCCTTTTCGCATGGCAGTGGTGCGGATGGCCGCGACATCCGATCCGGCGTCCGGTTCGGTAATAGCGAAACAACCGACCGATTCGCCGCGCACCAGCGGCGGAATCCATTTCTTTTTCTGTTCCTCGTCACCGAATTTCAGCAGTGCCAATGCCGGGCCGATTTGCATGTTGATGGCGACCCGCAGAGCGCTGTGAGCCCGAGCGACTTCTTCCGTGATCAGAGCAAGCGCGAGAAATCCCAAACCGTTGCCGCCGTACTCTTCCGGAATGACGGTTCCGAAAAATCCCAATTCGCCCATTTTGAGAAGCAAGTCCTTGCGGAAATTGCGCTCTCTGTCGTCCTTTGCCGCCGTCGGCGCGATCTCTTTCTCGGCGAACTCGCGCGCCAGATCACGCACCGCGACTAGTTCCTCTGACAATTCAAAATCCATTCTGCCTCCGTCTCAGAATAGGCGATAGGTAGGGGCGACCGGCCGGTCGCCCCTACAAAACCTTATGCCTTCTTCAACAATTCCCGTGCAATCACCAGCTTTTGTATTTCGGATGTTCCCTCGTAAATTCTCAACGCGCGGATGTCCCGATACAATCGCTCCATGATGTTTCCTACAACTAGTCCCGCGCCGCCATGAATCTGCAGCGCTTGATCAATGATCCGCTGCGCCGCCTCGGTGGCGAATAATTTTGCCATCGAGGACTTTTGCTTGGGGTCCTCGCTGCCGGAGTCGTGGGTCCAAGCCGCCTGGTAAACCAACAGTCTTGCCGCCTCCAACTCTGTCGCCATATCGGCGAGCTTGAACTGTATCCCTTCAAACTCAGCCAACGCTTGGCCAAATTGACGCCTGTCCTGACTGTAACGAATTGCCTCTTCGAGCGCCCTTTGGGCGAATCCCACGGCTGCAGCTCCCACCGTGCAGCGAAGAACATCTAAAGTGCCGAGCGCGACCTTGAGTCCTTCACCTTGGTTCCCCAATAAGGAATTCTCTGGGACGACGCACTCTTCGAACTCAATGACGCCGATGGAATGTGGCGATATCAGCTGGGTCTTTTCTCTAATAATCAAGCCAGGATCATCCGCTTCCACGACAAAGGCGCTGATACCTTTGCCCTTTTTTTCCGGCTCGGTGGAGGCAAAGACCACGTAGCTATCCGCAATGCCAGCGTTCGAGATGAAGCGTTTGACGCCTGTAAGATAATATTCTTTGCCCCGCCGGACGGCTCTCGTTTGTAGCGATGAAACATCAGATCCGGCGTCAGGCTCCGTGAGGGCAAAGGCGGCAATGGCTACTCCCTTGCCAATGGGCGGGAGATAGCGTTTTTGCTGCTCCTCGGTGCCGTATAGCGTAATCGGATAACTGCCCAACGCCTGCATCGCGAACATCGCATCGGTAAGCGCAGAGGCGCGCCCCAGTTCTTCCCTGAGTATACAAATGTCACGCGCTTGAACCTTTTCCCGCTGGCCTCCGAATCTCTTGGGAATAACGTAGGCTAGTATTTCCGACTGACCCAATAATCTCACGAGCCGGCGGGCTTCTTCTTCAACGTCACTGACCCGCCCATTGAGAGAATCCCAATTTGCTTGCACCCACGCGCGGACATGAGCGCGCAACGCCAAATGATCTTGATCGAAGAAGGGAGCCATCGATTTCATCCGACTAAGATTTATTGAAAACCGGCGCTCTTTTCTCCACAAAGGCTTTGTACCCTTCTCTAAAATCCGCCGTTTGCATGCAACGCGCCTGCGCCGCGGCTTCCAATTGAAGCGCCTCACCTAGATCCATGTTTGCCTCTCGTTTTACCAGCTCTTTGGTGACGCCCAACGCGTGCAGCGGAGCCTCCTTGAGCCGTCGCCCGAGTTGGTAAGCTTCGTCCGTCAAAGCTTCGTGCTCCACCACTCGATTGGCCAGACCGATACGGTAGGCTTCCCGGGCGTCGATCGCATCTCCCAAGAACAGCAACTCGATAGCCCTTCCTTGTCCGACGATCTTCGGTAGGAGATAGAGCGCTCCCATGTCTGCTCCTGAGAGTCCCACTTTGGTAAAGAGAAAAGCGAATTTGGCTCGGTCCGATACAATCCTCAAATCACTGGCCAATGCCAACATGGCGCCGGCTCCGGCGGCGATGCCATTGACTGCGGCGATAACTGGTTTTTTAAGATTTCGCATGTTCTTAACGACGTTGCAGGTCATACGCGTGAAGCGATTGAGTTCTTCGGCATTCATGTCCATCAGCTTGCCGATGATTTCGTGCACGCTGCCACCGGAGCAAAAGCCTTTGCCCGTGCCCGTGATGATTACGACTTTGACTGAATCATCCTGTGCCAAGTCTTGGAAAAGCCGTTCCAGTTCCTCATAGGTCTGAAACGTCAGGGCGTTGAGTCTGGCCGGGTCGTTCAGACGAACGGTTGCGATAGCGTCCTTAACTTCGTAGATGAAACTCGCGTAAGCCATAAGGTCCTCACGAATTCAACAGTCAAAACCCGAGACTCGAAACTCTCAGACCATCACCGCACCACCGTCCACATTGATCGCTTGTCCAGTCATGCCGCCAGCCTTGTCGGAGGCGAGCAGCAGCGCTAGTCCGGCGATTTCGTCCGGGTCTATCAGCCGATTTTGGGGTGAGCTGTTGGCAAAAATCTTAAGGATGTCTTCAATACTTTTCCCAGTCCTGTCCGCCATTCGCCGCGCGTTTTCGCGCGTCCGCTCGTCGTCGAGGTATCCCGGACAGATCGCGTTCACCGTAACTCCTAAACGCGCCGTTTCCAGCGCCAGCGCGCGCGTTAGCCCCAACACGCCATGCTTGGAAGCGGCGTATGCCGATACGTGGGAATAGGCGACTTTGGCCATGGTGGATGCGATATTGATGATCCTGCCCCAACTTAATTTGATCATGCCGGGAAGAAATACTTTGCAGCAGTTATAGGTGCCAGTCAGATTGGTTTTCAACGTTTCATTCCACAGACCGTCCGCCATTTCTAAAAAGCCCACCGCTTGGGCCATGCCGGCATTGTTAATCAAGACTTGAACGGTTCCTAACTCCCTCTTGATCTTGCTGTCGAGGGCTTCCACCAATTCCCTTTGAGTGATGTCGCATGGCAACGCCAGTATCTGGCCGTCGTTGCCGATTTCTCTGGCGGTGGCTTTCAATCTTTCTTGGTTGCGGGCCGTGATGATGACATGGCTACCCTGCTTAACAAAAGCCCACGCCAAAGCCCGTCCTAGGCCGCCGCTCCCGCCTGTCACCAAGACGATTTTCTCCTCCAGGCCGGTCACTTCGGCAGGATAACACATCCCGCGGACCGCAATCGAGGTGTCTTGGGACCACTTGTCCTCGTCACTAGTTTTAGATAAAGGGATGGCAATCAATCTGCCCGGAGGCTTAACGGTTATGGCTATCGCCAGGTCGATCTTGTTTCTTCTTGTCCTCGTGATTCTACCCCTCGCTCTTTCAGCCGACGAGAAGTTAGCGAAATCATTCACGCCAATCTGGCGTGATGCGCCGCTAACAGAAGGTGATACAGAGCTGGAGCGCCTCAACCGAGCCTTCGTCCAATTAGCAGACAATGCGCGGCCGGCCATTGTCCAGATTCGAGTCACGACTTTCCACGAGGCGAAATCGGGGGCAAACCCGGAGCAACCTTTCGGTAGTCGCGGCTCTGGGTTCATTATTGATCCCCAAGGCTACATCCTTACCGCTCAGCACGTCATCGATAAAGCTAAAGAGATCGAGGTCCGCCTCGCGGATTCACAGCGGCTCCCGGCGCGAATCGTCGCTGCGGATAGCCAAGTCGATCTGGCCATTCTGCAGATAGTCACGGAGCGGCCGCTCCCTTTCCTAGCCCTGGGCGATTCCGACAAAATTCGCGTTGGGGATTTGGCCGTGGTGTTCGGCTATCCCTTCGGTCGCGAAAGCTCGATGAATTTGGGAATCATCAGCCGCCCGGGTCGAAGCTATCCCGACTCGGCAAGTTATGAGTTCATTCAAACCGATGCTGGAGCCTACGCCGGCGGCAGCGGTGGACCTTTGTTGAACAGCAAGGGTCATATCATCGGGATGATCACCATGGCGTCGGAGAGAGGCAACATGGGATTCGCCACCCCGATCAATGTTATTAAGAAAATGATTCCCCGTCTGCTGGGCGGGGAGAAACTGGTATGGGGTTGGTTAGGAGTCCAAATGGCAGAAGTTTCCTTGGATCAAGCGAAAACCCTGGGCCTTCTACTCTTAAAGGGAGTCGTCGTACGCTCCGTACTGCCGGGTCAGCCGGCGGCGCGGGGCGGCATTCTAAAGCAAGACATCATCTTGTCGGTGAATGACACTCAAGTCGGCAGCCCGCGCGATGTCCTGCGTATGATCGGCGGGTTGGAAGCGGGGAGAGTGGTGAAGTTGACCATCCTGCGGCAAGGAAAAACCCTTCATCTATCCGTCCCCTTGGGAACCAAACCCGAATCGCTTAAAGAACAGCGCGGATAAACCGATTTATTCTTCTTTTGCAGTGGCGTGTTTCTCAGTTCCCGCCGCTGCAAACTGCTTTTGTTGCTCTGAGTACTGCAGCAATTTCTTTTGGACGCGGTCATTGATGGACCCCGCTGGATAGTGGCCCTCGCTGTTCCGTTCCCCTGCCGGAACCCCCGTTAGGACTTCGATGCCTTCGTCGGTGGTACTCACGGCATAAATGTGGAATTTTCCCTCTTTCACAGCATCGACGACGTCCGGTCGTAGCATCAGATTCCGCAAGTTAGAGCGGGGCATAAGCACACCTTGCTCTCCCGTGAGTCCTTTGAGCCGACAGACGTCGTAGAAACCTTCGATCTTGTAATTGATACCGCCGATGGCCTGGATTTCGCCGTTCTGATTGACCGAGCCAGTGACGGCGATTCCTTGCTTGATGGGCATTTCAGACAGACTCGAGAGGATAGCATAGAGCTCCGTGGACGAAGCGCTGTCACCGTCCACACCATCGTAGGATTGCTCGAAGCAAACACTGCTGGAAAGCGATAGCGGTCGCTCTTGCGCGTACTTACCGCCTAAGTAGCCACTCAATATCAAAACCCCTTTGTCGTGAGTCTTGCCGCTCAGCTTGGATTCCCGTTCGATGTTGACGATCCCGCCGCGCCCCAGGAAGGTCTTGGCCGTGATCCGCGACGGTTTGCCGAAGCTGAAATCGCCCATCTGGTAGACAGCCAAGCCGTTCACCTGTCCGACGACAGAGCCGTCGACGTTCACCAATACGGTCCCCTCGCCGATCATCTCCTGCAAACGCTTTTCGATGAGGTTTAATCTGAACGTCTTCTCGACAATGGCCCGCTCCACATGTTTTTCGGAAACAAGTTCGGCGTTCTCTTTACCGGCCCAATAGTCGCACTCGATCAGCAAGTCCACCATGTCGCTGAAACGAGTGGAGAGTTTGTTCTGATCTTCGACGAGCCGCGCACAATGCTCAACGACCCGCGCGACACCGGTGGAATCAAAGTGACGCAGTCCATCACGGTTACAATAATCGCTGATGAAACAGGCAAACGCCACAATGTTCTCCACGGATCGATCGATCTCGAAGTCGAAGTCAGCTTTCACCTTGAAAGTTTCGCGGAAATCGGGGTCCATCGCCGAGAGAGTGCGATAGAGATACGGATCGCCAATCATGATGATTTTTGTATCTGTTGGAATCGGCTCCGGCCGCAGACCTTGAGGAGCCATCCAGCCAAAAAACGTGGCGGGTTCTTCGATTCTTAGTTCACGGTTCTTGATCACCCTCTGCAGGGCCTCCCAAACACCCGGATTGGCAAAGACATCTCTGTCGTAGAGGACGAGGTAACCGCCATTAGCTTTGCTGATGGAGCCGGCCTTGATCAAGGTAAAGTCGGTGATGAAACCGCCTACCATCGGTTTTTTCTCTACCACCCCAAAGAGGTTATGATAGGCGGGATTGGTTTCGATGATGATGGGAGATCCTTGGGTGTCGCTGTTGTCAACAAAGACATTGACCCGGTAAGGAAGAAATGGATCGGCAGGCGGCTCGGCCATCTGGATTTGCGTCATCTGACCTAGGTTTGGAGCAGCGTCGGTACCCTTGAATCGCTGCAGATTCTTCAGGATATGGTCGCGCACTGCGTCGAAATAGCTCAGAATTTTGGGATAATCCTGGTATCTCTCTCTGAGTTCTGCCAGCGGAATCCGCACCAGATATTCGCCTGCCTGGGTTTCGATCGCCACTAACTTTTCGTTGATTTCTCGCTCGAGCTTCTTTCCCTCGCGCAGTGCCGCCTCAACTTTTTCTTCAATCTCGCTCCGCCTTTCTTCCAATGCCTTTTTTGCCGCGGTCGATAAGGCGAGATACTCGGCCTCTTGCATCGGCTTGCCATCTTTCGTGGGGATCAGCATGATTCCGGATGGCGATATCCGCAGCGATAATTCGTTTCTTCTCGCTTCCTCCATCAACCCCTCCATCATCTCTTGTTGCTTTCTCTGCAGCTGCTCGATCATTCCTTGGCGCTGGTGGGCAAAGTCTTCACTCTCAAACGTTTTCTTGGCTTCGCGTTGCAGAGTTTGGACTAGCCGCTCCATATCCGTTTTGAGGTTCTTTCCCCAACCGCGGCGAATCTTCAGAGCCTGAGGCCTATCGGGATCGCTGAAGTTGTACACATAACACCAGTCCTCGGGGGAGGCAGAATCAGCTTCTGGCGCGGCTCGTTTGCTGGTCACTTTCTTGAGGAATGCCTTGATGATGCTGGTCTTGCCGGTGCCAGTGAGTCCGGTGACAAAGATATTGAACCCAGGCTTGTTCACGCCAAGACCAAACTCAATCGCGCGAATGGCTCGCTCCTGACCGATAAAATCCTCTAGTGGCGTCATCTCTGCCGTGCAAGTGAATGGAAGGAAAGAGAGATCGCAACGCCAGCTTAGTTTCTCCGCCGCGACTTCAAATTGAGCCGTCATCAGGGTCTCCTCATGTTGTTTATTAGAACAGAGGATATGGGCTAGGCTTTTGGTCGTCAACCCCGCGGTTGCTCCCGATTCGACGCTATTGAAAACGCGACCGCACTCTTTATAATCCTTGAATGATTCATGGGGCTGGCAAACTTCGTCGGTGGCCCATTTCCGGTGCCTGGTTCCTCTCGGTATTAATCGTAATCAACGGCTGCAGTTCCTTCGTTCCACCGAGTCTACCATCGCTTCCTTCCTTAGGTCCTCCCACCGAGGACGACGAAGTAAGAATCAGTCGCGAGTTTCGTCGTGAGGCCAAGAAGCAGTTTAAGTTCGTCAACAATCCCGAGGTGGAACGGTATATGGATCGTATCGGGCAACGGATTCTCTCGGCCATGGGCCCGCAACCCTTTGATTACCGCTTCTTTGTGGTCGAAGATTCTCAACTCAATGCTTTTGCCGTCCCCGGTGGAACTATCTACATGTACAGCGGGCTTATAGAAAGGGCGAAAAGCACCGACGAAATAGCCGGCGTGCTGGGACATGAGATTACCCACATTAAGGGCCATCACATGGCTCGCTCGTCCGGACCCGACGCGATTTCCGTCCTAAGCCTTTTGAGTATGGTGTTGCTGGCGCGTAGTGGGTCGGGTGCCCAAGCGGCGGGCGCGGTTGGCCAAGCCGTTTCAGCCACTCGGCAAATCGCTTACAGCCGGCAGTTGGAAATGGAAGCGGACACCCTGGGCGTAAGATACATGGCAGCGGCAGGTTACGACCCGAAGGGCTCGTTAGGATTTCTCAAAACGTTAGATCAAGAGCGAGCCTTAAATCCCGTCGACGTGCCGCCCTATCTGATGACCCACCCGATCAGCCAGGAACGGGTGGCAAATATGGAACAGGTCCTCCGCTCCCTGGGGAAAACCGAAGTCAGATCCGAGCAGCCGGACCCGCTTAAGAAAGTGCAAATTATCATCCGGATGGAACGCCATGACGGCGATGTCGTCGTTGGCGAGTACGAGAAACTCGTGCGGCAAAATCCGCAAAGCGCCGAACTATTGCAGCTACTCGGTTTTGCGCAGCAACTCAAGGGACAATTGGCTGAAGCTCAGAAGAACTATGAGAAAGCTCAGCAACTTAACCCGAATAACGCGGGGCTTCAGCGCGATCTCGGTCGGCTGTATACACAACTGGGAAATACCGCCTCGGCCGGACCGGCATTCGACCGCGCCTTGGCGCTGGAGCCTAAAGAGGCCCTGACCTATCTTTATCTCGGTGAGCTCTTTGAGAAACAAGGAGATCTGCGAAGCGCCGCTGGCGCTTATCTGAATGCCAACAATTTCTCGCCTCTATGGGACAAGCCGCCGTACCGGCTCGGAGTTGTCTATGGCAAGCTAAACCGGCTCGGCGACGCATATTATTATCTCGGCCGCTCTTTTCTCCTCCAAGATGAAGATCAAAAAGCGATCGCCGACTTTGAGAGGGCTCTCAAGCTTGTCGGCGAGAACTCCCCACGAGGCCAGCTAATCAAGGAAGAACTAACAACTCTTCGAGCAAGAAGAAGATAGGCTACTCTTGCTCACTGATGGCAGGGAAAGAGATAACTTTGTCGCGGGTCGGCTGGATAAACTTGTTTTCCCGCTTTACCAGTACTTCGCGAAGATAATCGGGATCAAATCCCAAAAAATCACAAATATTGGTGAAAGAAAAAAGCCAATCCGTGCTTTTGTCCTGGACCCATTCTAGGGCATTCTGATAGTGGCTCTGTCCCGAACTGCTGCCAGTGCCACGGTACTTATCGAGACACTCGACGGCGTCTTTAAGAATAGCGATCATTAGCCTTTTTTCCCCTTCGAGCGTTCGAGGCAACCCTTTCGTCCCGTAGAACTGCGATGGCAAAAAGATATCGGGTTCCAGAATCCTGGCTAAAAAATCATCGTACATGTGTGGAAGGCTCCTGGTGAGATGGAATTGCGTTTTTTACCACACGCCTTACCAAGTTGCAATAAAAAAATAGGGCAGGATTTCCTGCCGAGATTAAAAAAGTCACAAGAAAATATATCGTGCCCGCAGGTTGCGTAATTTCTTTAGCTAAACCCGGAACTTGGCGATGGGAAGTCCGCGCGAAGTCCTTCGACGGGGCCGTTTCCCTAGGGGTAAGCCAAAATCCTTCGGAAAATATCAAATACCTTCCATCAGTCTCGCCAGTTTCGTTTTGGCGACATTGTGGTCCCAGATCTTCTGAACCACCGAGTCCTTCCGCCGACCTTTCATGACCCGCTGCGTTTCGTCATCGGTATAGACCCGTACTGGACCCAGAAGGGAGGCCTGGTAGAATCTCACCGCCGCTTCCTCGAGATCGACACATGCCGCAAAAACCCACTCGATGGTTTGGCCCACGACCATGGAGCCATGGCCGCGAAGCATCACTGCATCGCCTTTTCCGAGTGTCCTGGCGACTGCATCGCCTTGCTCGATGGTGTGGATCAGCGCGGGATCCATATAGACGGGCATCGGACCTGGACCAAAGAAGGCGCCTGGATTGGATGAGGCGGGATAAAAAGGCTTGTCCACCATACTGAGCGTGGCAACCATATGGTTATGTAAATGCGCCACGCTCTCGATATCACTTCGCGCCTTGTATGCACGCGCGTGCATGAAGACTTCCGAAGGAGCCTTATATTTTCCTTCCACTGACTTTCCATCAAAGTCGGCGACTACCATATCATCCGCCGCAACCGTCGCGCGGCTAACGGGATGAGGAAGGATAAAAAAGTGATCGCTCCCTGGGATTCGCGCGCTGATATGACCGCTGTGGTCCACTAGCTGAGCGTTAAAGAGCATACGAGATGACATTGCCAACTTTTTCTTAAGATCGTTTAATTCGGACACAGAGAGTTCCCTCTTTCTTTCTACATTCCTCAATAAATGCGCGCTATCATACCCTTTGAAGCTGCGCCGTCGCAACTCCTTATATTGCTCACCATAAATTGGACTCTAGTGTGGTGGCTCCGAAGTTCGCTGAATAATTCTGGTGTCATTCCGGCCAACCCCGGATCAGAGTCCGGGGTAGCGCGAGCCGGAATCCAGGAATTTCAAAGACTTCTGGATACCGGCTTTCGCCGGTATGACGGCGAAGATCTGAATGACTTATTTAACGAACTTTGGTTCCAAGACACTAGGTGTTTGTCACTGAGCCGCAACACACAAAACCCGTGACCCCACACCCGCTCACCAAAGCGCGCCGGCCTTTTCGAGTATATTGACACCCACTTTAACAGAAGCTGTGCAGTCCGCCCGTTTGATTAGCGCTGGTATTGAGAGGGCAGCTTATTTGCTACCCTGCTCCTTGAGGAAGGCTTCGGCGCGCCTGGAGATTTCCTCCGGTGAGACGTCCTCCTTGTGCGTCGAAATTGTCCAAACGTGTCCGAAGGGATCCTGCAGCATGCCGAGGCGTTCACCGTAAAATTGGTCCTGAACAGGCCTAACCGTTTTTGCACCCGCTTCAGTTGCTCGACGAAACCAAAGGTCGACATCTTCTAGGTAAAGAAAAATACTCAGGGCTGATCCTCCGAACGACCGCGGACTGTGGAATTCCGTGGTCTCGTCGGCCAACATAATGACCGAGTCGCCTATCTTGATTTCTCCATGCGCGACCTTGCCGTCGGGTGCGATCAAGCACATCCGCTCCGTTGCCCCAAATGCTCGCTTGTAGAACTCGATGGCGTCAACTGCGTTGGTTACAATCAAGTAGGGTGTTACCGTGTGATACCCATCGGGAATTGGCTTCGCCATAATGCTACCTCCTTGTTATTTGTAACTTAACAAGTTCAGCCGCCCCGTGCGAGCCATTAAGTCGCGGACGACGGCGTAGGACTTTGCTTCTCTCAAGTCTATTTACGGAAGGATTTTAGCCAGCCAGCTTTTTCCTTTCCAAAGCTCCGCCATTACGATCCGTTGCCAGTTTCTTTTCCTTCCATCGGAGTAACCAGTGACGCACGTATCCGGGATTGAAGCCCAACACCTGGCAGATATTATCAAAAGAAAAAATCCAGTCGCCGTCGTTATCCAAGATCCACTCCTCCGCCTCCTCGAAAAATTTCTTTCCTTTGACACTCGGTGACAAGAGATTGTCCTGGAAGCAATTGATGGCGTCTTCCAAAATGGCCAACATGAGCCGCTTCTCAGGTTCGAGAAGGGTCTTTCTGCGAAGATTCTCAAAATACTGGGCCGACAGAAGCGTGTCCGGCTGAAAGAGAGAACTAATCCTTTCATCGGCTGTGAGGCCGGTCTGATCTCCGGTGTATGCGGAGCTAGCTGTTTTCCATTCCATCCTTCTCACCTCCTAATTCGAAGCTGCGCCTAAGTGCGCGTCGATGGTGCGCGCGATCGCTGCTTTGGTTGTTACTCCAATCATACGGTCTTTTTCTTCGCCGTTTTGGAAAAGAACCAAGGTTGGTATGGCTTGAATGCGATACCGCTGCACGGCTGACGGGTTATCATCGACGTTGAGTTTGACGACCTGCGCATTGCCGGCATACTGCTTGGCCAGAGACTCGACAATCGGCGCAAGCATGCGGCACGGTCCGCACCACTGCGCCCAAAAATCCACCAGGACCGGCCGGTTAGACTGCAACACGAGTTGCTCGAAATTCCCGTCGTTCACTTCCTCGATATATTCACTCATGAAACGTCTCCTCGCTTGATCTCTCCTACGATCGCTTTCGTCATGCATCCTTCGGCCACAAGCTCGGCCCCTTGCCGATGCATATCGGCCAAAAGCTTTCTTCCCGCGCCATCAATGAACGTCACCGCTTTCAACAGAACCGTCACCTGCCAATCGTCGGTGACCGCACGGTGCCAGCAGTTTTCGACTTCTTGAACCCAAGGTCCTGCCAATTTTCCCTCAAGCTCAAAGATGGTTGTTGTACCGTCGGTTTGCGTGGTGATCTTCAGCATAAGCTAGAAAGCGATCTCATATGGAGTCTCCCTCCAAGAGGGACACAAAGATTCCTTCGGGCTCATCTTTCCCCGCAAATAATCCGCGATCCACAGCCATCCTTTGGATGCCGAATCGATCGAACCAACCGACAGCTATTAGATCGCCTGTGTTGTCGTACAATTCAAAATAATCCGCCGGTCTTTTGGTGGTTGGGTCATCGTATACAACGACCTCGCCCAATACCTCGCCGGCAACGACCAACGGGGAAAAGGAGACAGGGGTCAGAGAACGTTGTTCCGGCCCGGTATTAGGAACAAAGACTGCCTGTGGCAATGCTCGGTCGCTGGTTTGTATCAACTCTGCCTGCGTGGGTGTGACGAAGGACAGTTGAGCGCAAAGGCCCAACACGGCAGCAAAGATTTTGGATTTGAGTTCCACGCGCTACCTCCCATGAGAGTTCAATTCCATGCGACTTGCCTATGAAGCACGATCTCCTGCCCGTTATCATCGACTTCGACTATCGGATCACACCAACAGAAACCGGAGTCTAAGTGGTTCAGCCCGATCGGCATCTCTACCGGCGCTATCGCAGGATAAAACCATGTCTGATTGACGAACATCAAAGACGGTCTCCTTTGGCTCGACGCAGAGCTACCGATGCAATTTCACAGCACCGGGGAGAAGCTTTGTCGCTGCTTTTATACCGTTTAGGCCGTATTCAATCGCTGTCGAGAAAAACGCCTGCTCGACACCTTGAGCAGCTGCACGAGCCAACAGGTCTGTTCCAATAAACAACAGAACTGCCAATAATGAAATTGCGATTTTCATGGGGCTTACCGCCTTTCGCTTCGTTTCTTCCTGAACTTAGTCATGGCAAGCACTGTGCCAAGCGCATCGAAGTGGAAAAGCAGCTGTAAGTGCTGAGATTGAGAAAAGTTACGAGCTGTCCGGCTCTTGGTTAGGAGGAATTGTGACGAAGGAAGAGTGCCGACCTATCGGCACGCGCCGAAATGTTGTCCCGAGTTGGGCCGCGGATTTGCTCCCTTGATCGGCGGAGATACATGCCGCCGGCAGACATGCCTTCCTCGCCCCACGTCGGCACGCGCCTGAAGGCTCGCTGCCAAAAGCCATCGCGCCAAAAGCCAGCCATGAAACGATCAAGCCGTTATTGCCAGGCGGCGTGTATTCCATTTCCAGCTCGCCGAGACGCAATATCTCCTCCTGTCTTAGTGCTCCTCAGTCGCTTCAATCCGCGGCATGCATGGACGCGAATCTTATTCACACACGGCGATGTCCAAAAGCTCGCCGGCTTCCAAACAACTTAACCCATGCTGCTGCATGAGTATCGCTGCCGCGTCCTTTACGCGGTTCTCATGCAAAGCCTGTCGTGCTTCGGGAGAAATGCTTTTTCCCGTAAGAAGTAAGGGTATGAATGAAAGTTTCATGGAAAGCCTCTCCTTTCTTCTTCGTCCTTTTGGTGTCAACGACTAAGGGAACGTCACATTTGTTCTCACACCACGCCGCCGCCGGCCTGCACATTCTGCCCCGTCACCCAGCGTGCAGCGTCGCCGGCAAGAAACGCGGACACATCTGCCACTTCCTGTGGCGTGCCTATGCGATTGAACGGCGACAGGCCCGCGCCGTATGCGCGGTATTGTTCGGGGAGCATGTCCGTGTCTGTGAATCCCGGTGACAGAACGTTTACCGTGACGTTGCGCGGGCCGAGTTCGCGTGAGAGCGAACGAACGAATTGTTCCACCGCCGCTTTGCTGCCGAGATAAAGCGAAGCGTTTGGGAACGGCATTTTCGTGCCTCCGGTGGAAATGGCGATGATTCGGCCCCCATCGCGCACGCGACGGGCGGCCTCCTGCAACGTGAAGAAGACGCCTCTCGTATTGATGTCGAAAACATAGTCGTAATCCGCTTCGGTATTTTCGATTAGCGGTTTTGAGAGATACACTCCGGCATTGGCGACAACGATGTCGAGACGTCCCACCGTCTTCTCGGCTTCACTGAATAGCCGGCGCACTTCGACCGGCTTCGAAACATCTGCCTGAATGGCGACGGCCTTGCCGCCTTTCGCCAGGATGGCGCTCACCACTTCTTGCGCGCGCTGTTCATTACGAGCGTAGTTGATAACGACGGCTGCATCATCAGCGGCAAGCCGTTCGCCAATCGCCTGTCCGATGCCACGCGAGCCGCCGGTCACCAATGCAGTCTTCCCTTCGAGTGAAAAAGACATAAACCCTCCTTGGTAAGTAATCTGTGGGATACCGCTCAATGGATGAAAAGCCATTGCGGGTTTCTCAATGCGTTGTGTACAATCGTTATGCCAAGTCCACCTGAAACTCGGAAAGCAATTGTAAACGCAGTGGACAGAAGCATTTGCGGTGATTTCAGTCTTTTGTTTGCGTGTCCAGGACGACTGTGACGAATGAGGCTGCGCCGATTTGTCGTCAGATGCCGAAATATGGGCGTGCTTTGAAATGAATTAGTTGAAGAACAGCGATGCGGTGAACGGCTGCCGATCAGACGAGAACAATACGCATTCACTCTTCCTAAACCCGGCCGGCCAACGAAACTCATGTCCGCTCTGCAGTGAGTTCACGTGGACTCCCTCTCGCGAGAATACCTGGGGAGCCCATCGTCTAAAAAAATCCATGAAAGCTGGCCTTCTATCCACGTATGATCCTGAGGAGCCATCATTTCCGGATCATCCATACTTCCGAGCGTCACGTCGATCGAAGCGGAGAGGTCGCGTCGCTGATAGGTCAAAGCGGTTCCGCATTTTCCACAGAAAGTACGGACGACGTTCGGAGATGACCTATATGAAGCTGGCTGGCCTTTGACGAACGTGAATTTATCTGTGTCAAATCCGGCCCACGTGACAAATGGCGCGCCGCTCGCGCGCCTACAAGTTTTGCAATGGCAATGCGTGATGCCGTACGCTTGCCCCCGCGCACGATAGCGAACTGCGCCACAAAGACAGCCGCCTTCTATAAGTTCCACAATAATTTTCTCACTCTGAGTCATGTTGGGCTCCCTTCTTCCGGCACCAAAACAATCTTTCCAAAGGGCTCGCCCCGTTCAACCATCCGTGGACCTCGCCCGCTTTCGACAACGGCAGAATGGCCTGCACTTTTGCCTTTAACTTATAGACCCGACATGCTTTACGTTTCGACGGATTGCGACGAGGCTGGCTCGCCGATTTATCGGCAGGTGTTGAACTAATAGCTTTGACTGGAACGAGCGATGCCCAGTTTTCTCATCCGCGATTGCAGAGTCGTGCGCTTCATGCCGAGTCGAGCGGCGGCACCCGTGGGACCGCCGATCACCCAATTGGTTTCGCCGAGAGCGCGCACGATGTGCTCCCGCTCGGCATGCTCCAGAGTAAGGACGCCGTCGAGCGGCGCAACAGGGACTACTTTCGATCTTTGCTTTAATTCAGCGAGAGGAAGCTGGAGTTCCGCTCCGCGGGAAAGGATAACGGCGCGTTCGATGAAGTTTTCGAGCTCGCGCACATTGCCGGGCCAGTGGTATTCCGTCAAGGCGATCATCGCCTTCACGGGAATCGTATCAATCGGCTTCTTCATGCGTTGCGCGTATTTTTGTACGAAATAACGCACCAGGAGAGGGATGTCTTCTCTGCGCTCGCGCAGCGGTGGAATGACGAGCGGGAAAACGTTGAGCCGATAATAGAGATCAATGCGAAACTGATTGTCCGCTACTTTTTGCGCCAGATCCGCGTTCGTGGCAGCCACCAAGCGAGTATCCACACGAATCGTTCGCGCGCTGCCCAGGCGCTCAAATTCTTGTTCTTGGAGCACGCGCAAGAGTTTAGGCTGAAGCTCGAGCGGGATGTCGCCGACCTCGTCGAGAAAGATCGTGCCACGGTGCGCGAGTTCGAACCGACCGATCCGTTGCGCAATGGCGCCCGTAAATGCGCCCTTCTCGTGCCCGAACAACTCGCTTTCGAGGAGCCCGGTCGGAATTGCCGCGCAGTTCACTTTCACGAGGGTTCGCTCCCGGCGGCCGCTGAGATTGTGTATGGCGCGCGCGATCAATTCCTTGCCGGTCCCGGTTTCACCTAGGATGAGAATGGTCGAGTCCGTCGGCGCTGCTGTCTGCAGTTGTTCCAAGATCCGTTTCAAGGCGGGACTTTCCCCGATGATCTCTTCGAAATTGTGTTCCGTACGAATCTCATCTTGCAGATAGAGTTTTTCCTCGCTCAGTTTATTCGCCCGGTCCACCACCTGGCGAAAGGCGAGCGAGTTTTCTACCGCAATCGCTATTTGATTGGCGACATGTTGAAGCAATTCGGCATCTCTCTCAGGGAAATTCTCCTCCTTCAGACTCGCCACCACGAGTGTGCCGAGAGGTCGGCCATGAGAAATCAGGGGCAAGCAATAGGCAGATTTGAGCCCTTCGGCCAAAATGCGCCGGGCGATGTCAGAACCGAACGCTTCGATATCGCCGCGAGTTATAAAAACCGGTTGGCGTGTAGTCAGAGCCCGGCCCGTCGGCGAACCCTCTACCGGAATCGAAAGACCTTCCTGAAGCAGCCCCTTGCTGACTGGAAAGTCCAACGCGTGAATCTGCAAACGCTGGGTTTCGGGATCGTAGAGGGAAAGGCTCGCATACTCATGCGGCACTAAACGCCGCAGGGACGCGGACACCGCGTTAAGCAATTCGTGCAGATCGAGCGCGGAGACGACCGTGTTGTTCACCTCAAGCAAGAGGCTCAAACGGTCGCGTTCCTCCTTGAGTTGTCGCTGGACGGATTGGGCCTGCTCGAAATTAAGCGCGTTGTCAACCGCGACCGCTACCTGCCGAGCGACCTCTTGCAAGAAAATGACATCGATCTCAGAATAGGCCGCTGCTGTCCTGCTGCCAAAAGCTAGAGCGCCCAATTTTCTTAACGCGGTCGTAACGGGAACGACACAGAGCGATAAGACCCCTCGATCGCACAGCCATCGCGCCAAATCCGGAAATCGGTTGTCGTTGCTAAGATTAGAAGCCACCCAAGATTCTTGCGTCTCCCAAACCCACCCGCCCGGCGTCTCCATGGGACATTCCCCAGAAGGGCAAGTGTACCCGGGATCGGGAGTCTCCAGGACATGCGACTTCATCACCTTGCGGGTTGGTTCGTACAGAATCAGGTTGGCGAAATCGAACTGCACGACACGGTGCAGGCCTGGAGCGAGATCATGAAAAAGCCGGTCGAGGTCTCGGTGCGAGGCAATCGCCTCTGATACTTCAAGAAGAGCCTGATACTGGCTGTGTAAGAGATCCATCTCTTGTCGCTCAATGGTCTGGTCCTTCACAGGTTCAAGAATATACGTCGATCCCGACTCGTTCAAGACGCTCTTCGCTTATTTCTACTAACTTGAAACTCTGCATCGCTCACACCTTAGGTGAGCGCTTTTTATCAACGCAGATTTAATACAGGTGAAGAAGCTGTGAAGAATTTATTAAGCTTCGGTTACCCAAAAGCTACGTCAACGTGGAAAGATTTTTCCGCTTGTCGGGATTCCGAACGATGTAGACAGCAGAATGCGCGTGCCCGAACCCGGAGTCGTCGAGTTCCTGAATCTATTTTGGCCGAGAGTTTAGCGTTACGCTTCGGTGGTCACGCTCGAATTCTGGCCATGGCGATGAATGCACGACGGAAAAGGACCGGCATTGATCGATCAGCTTGGTACCCCGGCGAAGTGGAAAGACTTCAATTCTCTTGTACCTAAACCGGAAGAGCCTGTG
>VBKE01000068.1 GCA_005879605.1 Deltaproteobacteria bacterium | reverse complement strand
GTTGGTCCAAGTAATCTTTAGGGTTTGCATATAGTTTCTTGTAATCACTCACCGCCTGTCCCCACTTCTCCTGGGGGAGGAGCATCAATATCTGTTGAGTTGTACCGGCCGCTTCCCGGTACTTGCCCACCGCGAACATGGCCAAAGCCAGCTTCATAGCTAACGCGCCATTGCTGGGATCATCCACGATCGCGTGTTGCCAAGCACGATTCGCTGCCATGTAATCACGCGCATGGAATGCATACTCGCCCTGCCGGTCGATGTGAAAGGCCTTCTTTTCACGGTGCAGAAGGCGCTTCCGCTGCTGCCGGATGGCGCGCCTCTATCATCCTCAATGCGTCCATTGTCGCCAGCAAAGGGTTCTCGTCAAATAGTGTTTATAGCGCCACGAAAGCGGCTGTGCGCTCGTTCGCGCGGACATGGACAACGGATTTAAAGGATCGGCGCATTCGCGTGAACGCGGTGAGCCCCGGCTCCATCGACACGCCGGGACTGAGTGACCTGCTCGCTTCCGCAGAAGTGGGCGAGGAACGCAAGAAAATGATTTCCGACAACGTTCCGCTCGGCAGGTTCGGTACACCCGATGAGATCGCCAAGGCGGTGGTTTTTTTCGCATCCGACGACAGCAGCTACATCCGGGAACGGAATTGTTTGTGGATGGCGGGTTCGCACAAGTGTAGGCCGTTACAAATCTTGGAGATTCAGGTTGTCGAAGCAGCTAAACTTCTTCTGTTTGATATCGCTTGATGTTACCGGCGGGGGCGGATAGGGCTAAAACAGCGCAATCCGCCGATGGAGAGTAATCATGCAATTCCTATTTTTCATTTTTGCTCACGGTGCACAGAAGGTGTTGGGCTGGTATGGGGGTCAGGGGCTCAAAGGCACGGCTGCTTTCTTCAATTCGATGGGGATGCCACTCCCCATAGCCTACCTTGTCTGCTTGCTCGAATTCCTGAGCGGTATCGGTTTGTTGATCGGCTTCCTGGCGCGCCTTTGCGGCCTGGCTGTTGTGGCAATCATGGGGGGTGCCATAGCGACAGTCCATTTGAAGCACGGCTTTTTCCTCAACGCAGAATTAAAGCCGGGGCAGGGGCACGGGATCGAGTACAATCTCGCGCTCATTGCCATGGCCTTGGCGGTATTGATCGAAGGCGCCGGGGCGTTTTCGATTGATCGCTGGCTTGTTTATTAGGCGTGTTTTACGTGCCGGCTCACTCGGTATGCATCAGCGCGATATCGCCAGTCTGGACGACCTGCTTGATGTTCGCCTTCATCGATTATTTCAACAGGATTCCACGCAATCATTCCACAGAGATCGGAACACTCGCGCAAATGTGAGACCTCTCGATTATCAAGTGCTGCCAGGAGCATAACAGCTTGGATTTCTATACAAAGATTATCATTTCTGGGGCGTGCTGGCGTGGCTATTGTGGTTAGGCGCGCACATTTACTTCTTGATCGGATTCGCCAACCGGCTACAGTCATGATCCAGTGGGGGCTCTCGTTTCTGACCAAACGTCGGGAGGTGCGCATCTTGAAGGATACGAAATGAATCATCAGTGCATCCTCGGTCAATGCCGCCCGGCTTATGATGAGGCACTCAACTCTTCACAACTCACATGTTAGGATTGTGAATTTCTCACTGCCGATATTTCGACACTTGCCGATAAATAGTCACGTATCCTTCGTAGCATCTTTCCTCCCAAATCCTAAAGTCCCGATTTCGTAAGACACGGATATTTTCAGCCTTCGCTCGAGTCTGGTACGCAGCTTGCTGCCATGCTGATGTAACCAATCTAAAAAAAAGCTGAGATCAGAATTGCCAGTAACCGAAGGTATACCTATTCGGGCTGTGCGTGGAGGAGTAAAACATGCGGCAGCGAAAAGTTATCAAGACTACCTTGGGCGATCTCATCGTCGCGGTGGCAGACGAGGTCATGCCGATCATCCGTGATCCAGCCGGCGCCTACATGGTGGTGTCATGGGTCGTTAATGACGTCTTAACTCGCCAGCGTGTGCGCGATCACAGGCAGTCACGACGAAAATACCAAAGTTGATGGCGATCCAGTATCGACCGGGATTTTTAAAGAGCCGGTGGCGGGCCGTGTCATGCTGAGAACGCTCAACCTGGACGGCGACCGGCAGGCTGATCTTTCCGTGATGGTGGACCAAGTAAAGCAGTCTACGTCTATCCGTCGGAACATTACGACTACTGGAAGCAAGAATTGCCTGAGATGAAACTACCCTGGGGCATGTTCGGTGAGAACTTCACAACCACGGGACCTTTTGAATCGGAGCTAAACATCGGGGACAAGTTTCGCGTTGGCTCGGCCGTCGTGATGGTGACCGAGCCGCGCATGCCCTGTTACAAGCTTGAGATCAAGTTCGGCCGCTCTGACATCGTCAAGAGGTTCCTGGCAAGCGAGCGCACGGGCTTCTATTTTGCCGTGCTGCAAGAGGGCGAAGTCGGAGTTGGTGATCAGATTGAACTGATCGAAGAAGCAAACGCCGTGTAAGGGTGAGCGATATCACCCGACTGTATACACGCGAGAAGCACAACATCGGATTGCTTCGTCGCGCAATTGAGGTCGAGGCTCTTCCCGAAAGCTTGAGGAACTATTTTCAGCATCGACTGCAGAAGCTAACGGGTCTTTCAAAGGATTGACCACGGCAGCCCGACGGTCGTTTATCACTTAGGCGCTCTCCTGATTTAGGCAACGGTCCAAAGACCCGGGTCTTTTGCCGACAATTCGGCAAATGCTGAAAATTCGGCAGTCGTTTTCGTCGTCAGTGTAAACATTTCAGAAAGTTACGCATGGTCTCCTCATTGCAGTTCTTTTTGTCGCTCACGTCACAGAAATCGTAGATGACATTGAAAATTGAAAAAGTTTCCGATGGGCGAAAGACGGTTGTCCGCCTGAGCGGTCGACTACGATCGGAGCATCTCGACGAATTAAAGACGCAAATAGACGGCGATCAGTCACGGATTGCGTTGGACCTGGACGGCGTGACACTCGTGGATGTGGAGGTTATTCGATTTCTGAATGCCTGCGAGGAGAGTGGCGTCGACCTACTCAATTGCTGGCCTTACATACGAGAATGGATGCTCCGCGAGCAACACTAAAGGGCGATTAACTTCTGAAAACCAAAATCGAATCACGCACACTAACGAAGGATTCCAAATGCCATTTATTTCTGTCGGGAAGGAAAATACCAAAGACATCGAGATCTACTACAAGGACTGGGGTAGCGGACAGCCCGTCGTCTTCAGCCATGGCTGGCCAGAAAGCGTTATGTCAGTGGAAGACGGCATCGCCGTTGTTCGTCGCAATAGCGAAGAGGTTCAGAGGCGCGGGACTTCAAGTGTTCGAAGAGCTCTTCGCCGCCGATTTCGCCGATCACTCCAATCAACGTTATCTGAAAGGTTCTAGAAGGAGCACTCCATGAGTCAATTTGCCGGAAAAGTTGCATTGGTCACCGGCGGCAATGCCGGTATTGGCCGAGCTGCTGCAATTGAGTTTGCAAAACAAAGCGCCAAGGTCGTTGTCAGTGGACGCCGCGAGAAGGAAGGCCATGCCGTCATCGCCGAGATCAAAGCGCTAGGCGGCGAAGCGATCTTCGTCAAAACCGACGTCTCGAAGGCGAGCGATGTCAAAGTGATGATCGATCAAACGCTGGCGACATTCGGCCGGCTCGATTTTGCCTTCAATAACGCCGGCATTGAGCAGGCGCTGACGCCGTTGCCCGAACAAACTGAAGAAACCTACAATCAAATCATGGACATCAACGTCAAAGGCGTTTGGCTGTCGTTAAAGTACGAGATTCCGGCGATGCTGAAGACCGGCGGCGGTGCAATCGTCAACAACTCTTCCGCGGCGGGACTGATCGGCATTGGCATGGTTCCGGTTTACGTTGCCAGTAAACACGCCGTCAACGGGCTGACCAAATCGGTCGCGCTCGAATACGCCAAACAGAACGTTCGAGTCAATGCCGTCGCGCCCGGGCCGATTGAGACGCGAATGTATCGCGACTTTGCAGCTACGCCTGAAGTGAAGCAGGCGCTGGATAGCGCGACTCCCATCGGCCGGGTCGGCCAGCCGGAAGAGATCGCCAGCATCGTAGCCTGGCTCTGTTCCGACGGCGCATCGTTTACTACCGGACAGATTTTTCCGGTTGATGGCGGTTACACCGCCCAGTAGGTCAACCAACAGAGAATGCAATGGTGCAAAAAAGTTGGTTGATCACCGCTAGTTCCCGCGGCTTCGGCCGAAGCCTAGAAGGCGGCAGGGTAAGGACGGCCTATCCTGCCGCCACGCCGAGTAATGATCACGACAGGAGAGATTTGACGAGACGTGAGTTTCTGGAGAAATCGCTCAAGACCGGCAGTTTTTTTGGCTTTGGCGTTTCAGTGTTAGGCGAAAAAGACCAGCAGCAGGAGGAGAAGCAATGCAGGCGACTGATATTTCATTAGAGACAACCATCAATTTGACAGTGAATGGCGCGCCGCAGGCGATCACGGTGGACGTGCGTACGTCGCTGCTGGATCTGCTGCGCGAACGACTCCACTTGAGCGGCACCAAGAAGGGCTGTGACCACGGGCAATGCGGCGCATGTACGGTGCATGTGAATGGCAGGCGCGTGACCTCATGTCTTACCCTAGCCGTGATGCATGATGGGGCAGAGATCACCACCATAGAGGGCCTGGGCACCCCCGACAACTTGCATCCCATGCAAGCGGCATTCGTTGCGTGCGACGGATACCAGTGCGGATATTGCACGTCAGGCCAGATCATGTCGGCCGTTGCGTTGCTCAAGGAACCCTGCGGTCCCGACGACGCGGCGGTGAAGGAACTGATGAGCGGCAACATCTGCCGCTGCGGAGCCTATGCCAATATCGTGGCCGCGATCCAACAAGTTCGCAAAAACACTTAGCCGCAAGCAGGAGCGATCCCATGTATACCTTTGAATTTGTTCGGCCAGCAGATTCCGCGACGGCAGTGGCGACCGCCGCGCAGGCGAAAACGGCGCAGCAGGGTGCCGACGTGCGGTTTGTCGCCGGCGGAACGACGCTGCTTGACTTGATGAAGCTGAACGTCGAAACGCCTGCCCGGGTGATCGACATCAACCGTTTGCCGCTCGACAAGATCGAAGCGACCGCCGACGGCGGGCTCAAGATTGGCGCCACTGTGCGAAATTCAGATCTCGCCCACTATCCGACGGTCGAACGGGATTATGCCGTGCTGTCGCAGGCGCTTCTCGCCGGCGCATCGGCCCAACTCCGGAACATGGCGACCACGGCCGGCAATCTCCTGCAGCGCACGCGGTGCGTGTACTTCCGCGACACCGCCATGCCCTGCAACAAACGAGAGCCCGGAACCGGATGCCCGGCGATCACCGGCGCCAATCGCGTGCTCGCTATCCTGGGCACCAGCGAACATTGCATCGCAACGAATCCCTCGGACATGTGCATCGCGATGGCAGCATTGGAAGCGACGATCCATGTGCAGGGAGCCAATGGTGCGCGAGCGATCCCCATCGGTGACTTTCATCTTCTTCCCGGGAGCACACCGAACCGCGAAACGGTCCTCGAACCAGGCGACCTCGTCACCCACGTCACCCTGCCGCCGCCCGTCGCGGGGAGCAGGCAGCTCTATCTGAAGCTGCGTGACCGCACATCCTACGAATTCGCTCTAGCGTCGTCGGCCGTCGTAATCACGGTTGCCGGTGGGAGAGTGACTCGGGCACGGGTCGCACTGGGCGGCATCGGAACCAAGCCATGGCGATCGCCCGAGGCCGAAGCCGCGCTCGTCGGCCAGCCTATAGACCAGGCGAACTTCCGCAACGCGGCGGAGGCGGCCTTACGCGACGCCAAACCGCAGAGTGAGAATGCGTTCAAAATCGAATTGGCCAAGCGCTGCCTCACCTACGCGCTTCAGTTGGCGACGGCGTGATTCACTGAAGGAGCAAACATGTCAGCAACACAAGAAATCCCGACGACATCACCGATTGGTCGTAGCACGCCTCGTGTGGATGGTGCGATGAAGGTGAGCGGAAAGGCGCAGTACACCTCCGACTTCCACTTTCCGGAGACGCTGTATGCCGTTCCGGTCGAGGCGACAATCGCCAACGGTCGGATTGTCAAACTCGATACGAGCGCGGCCGGGAAGATGCCCGGTGTGCGCGCGATCTTTCATCGCGAGAACATTGGCAAGATGTTCCGCTCGACCCTGGGACAGGGGATGGAAGGCATCTGCGAAGAGCGGCGTCCGCCATTTGAAGATGATGTCGTTCGCTACTACGGCCAGTATATTGCGCTGGCTGTGGCGGACACGTTCGAGACCGCCAAGGCCGCTGCCGATGCGGTTCGCGTGACGTACAGCAAGGAGAAGCCGAACGTCGAGACTCACCTTGAAGCGGACGACGATCCCGACTCAGTGGTCACCACGTTCGGCATGCGCGAACGCGTGGACAGCCAGCGCGGCGACGCCGATGCTGCTTTCGCGAGCGCCCCCGTCAAGCTCGACCAGACTTATGTCACACCGGCCGAGACGCACAACCCCATTGAGTTACACGCGACGACCGCGATCTGGGAAGGATCGAAGTTGACGCTCTACGACTCATCGCAAGGAGTCGTCAACTTCCGGAGCGTACTCGCGCAAATGTTCGATTTGCCGAAGGAGAACGTCCGGGTCATCACAAAGTTCGTTGGCTCGGGTTTCGGCGGCAAACTGTTTCCATGGACACACTGCGCGCTTGCGGCCGCAGCGGCGCGGCAGTTGGGCAAGCCGGTGAAGCTCGTGCTCAGCCGTAAGATGATGTTCCAGACGGTCGGTCACCGGCCGCGCACCCAACAGCGCGTGCGGCTCGGCGCGACACGCGACGGAAAACTCGTCTCGCTCCAGCATGACTACATCTATCACCGGTCAATGCTCGACGCGCATCACGAAGACTGCGGAGAGGCGACGCCGTTTCAATACAGCGTACCCAATCTTCGCGTGACATTCGGTCGCGCCCGGCGCAACGTCGGCGCAGCCGCCGACATGCGCGGCCCCGGCGCCGTGCCGGGCCTCTACGCGACCGAGTCGGCGATGAATGAACTCGCCGGTCAACTCAAGATCGATCCGGTCAAATTCCGTATCATGAATGAGCCGAAAATCGACGAAGGACTGCAGCTTCCGTTCTCATCGCGCCATTTGCTCGAGTGCTTCGAACTTGGCGCGGAGAAGTTCGGCTGGTCCAGGCGCACTCCCGAAGTCGGTTCCATGAAGCGCGATGGCTTGATCCTGGGCTGGGGAATGGCCGGATGCGCGTGGATTGCAGCACGATTCGCTGCAGCGGCGAACGTAGAACTGCGGGATGACGGCACCGCCCGGGTCGCCTGCGCAACGCAGGACATCGGCACCGGCACGTACACGAATCTCGCGCAGCTTGCAGCGCACAAGACCGGCGTGCCGCTCGAAAAGATCGAAGTCGCGCTCGGCGATACGTCGCTCCCGGAAGGTCCGCTGTCTGGCGGTTCGATGGCAACTCCATCGATAGTCCCGGCCGTCTTTCAGGCAGCAGACAACGCGATCGCCTCACTGCTGACCATAGGAACGACAACGCCGGGATCGCCGTTCGAGAAACGCAAATCCGACGATCTGGCATTCGAAGGCGGCCGGGTCTTTGTAAAGGCTGACGGTCCTGCGGGCGGCGTGCCGTTCGCAGACTTGCTGCAGCGCGGCAACCTCCGCCTGATCACAGGCAGCGGCAAATCCGAAGCGACCT
>VBKE01000100.1 GCA_005879605.1 Deltaproteobacteria bacterium | reverse complement strand
TCTCGGCGATGTCAATTCTCCGCTCGGCGATGTCCTGGTGTGCGGCGACAACGAAGAAGCGAAGCAGAAAGTCATGGGGATTGTCCGCCGGATCGGCGCGCGGGCTTTTGACGCAGGCCCGGCTACCAACGCCTATGTTATCGAAGGACTGACGGGCGTGATCATTCATCTCAACCGAAAGTACAAATCCAAGCATGGCAGTATCAAGATAATCGGGCTGGGCGACTGACCTCTCTACTTAGCCCGGATTATGCACTCGTGACAGCGATCGAGGGGCGAGCCCTCCAGAGCGAAGGCAATGAGCCTGTGCCTTGGAGCGGCCTGCAAACTGAGTTACTGGAGCGAATGCCTGGGAAAAAATGCGAGCGCCGAGCCAAGCACCAAAGACGGCATCGAAGCGGTTCGTCTCTGTGCCTTCACTCCTCCAGGCTCATCCCTCGATCGACACAGTGTCGTAGTTTTTCCTCTGACCATGAATAATGCGGGCTAGTTGGTTCGCCGCGGATAGGGCCCCGGGCAATTTCTCAAAAAAAGAGCTTCGCTCCAATGCGGCGGACTCCATGGCACCGTGGATGGGCTGCCTAACCCATGGATTTTTCGGCTTTACTTTTCCCTAAGGATTATCGAGACTTCTGCCGGCCGCAAGTTAACTTTTAAGGACTCTCTACGTCTAACTGTACATAATGAGTTAGTCCGATTCGCGGAGCGATGGCGTCGGTATCGATACTGTGACGAAGCAGATGTCTCCTGAAGATCTTCCGGACGAAGAGCTTGTCGCTCTGTGCCAGAACGGCGAGGGCCGATATTTCGAGGTCTTGGTCCGTCGTTATATGGAGAAGGCGTTTCGGATCGCCCTGGATTTTACGCATAATACGGAAGAGGCCAAGGACTTATCCCAGGATGCTTTTTTGCGGGCTTTTTCGCGAATTAAGCAATTTGACGGCCGGTCCAGTTTTTATACATGGTTCTACCGCCTGGTTGTGAATCTCTGCCTGGACCACACGCGCCGCAAAGGAAGGGTCGTTTGGGAGCGGCTCGAAAGGGAGGCAGACAATCCATCGGATTCCGTGGAGCTTGCGGATAATACCTCTATGCCGGATGAGGAGGCCATTGCGGGCGAGGCCAAGCGGCGCGCGGATCTGACTTTGAAAGCCATGCCAAATAAACATCGAACCGCCTTTCTATTGCGAAATCACCAGGGTCTGTCGATTTCTGACATTGCCAAGGTAATGAAAACCACTGAAGGAACAGTTCGCGTCTACCTCCACCGTGCCGTGGCGGCGCTCCGACAGAGCCTGGTGGAATTCGTATAAGGAGAGTTACCATGATGGGACGTTCGGGTAAGTTAGAAACCGCGTGCAGGGATTTTGAAGAAGACCTGGTGCTTTACTATTACGGTGAAGGTTCGGGAGCGGAACGGAGCCGAGTCGAAAGTCACGTCAAAGCCTGTTCGCGTTGTAGCCGTTTTTTGGACGATCTACGCAAGTTGCTGCCGCAGATGGCCCGGCCGGAAGAACTGCCGCAATCCTTTTGGGATAATTACTATCGAGAAATGGTCGGCAAGCTTGCCGTTCATAGGGAGCGCAGTACTTGGTGGAGAAGCTTTTTTGCGCCCATGCGCGTTTGGGTGGTTCCCGCTTTTGGGACTGCTGCAATTGCGGTGCTCGCCGTCGCTCTTGTCCTTGGCAAAGGCGGTTGGAGTTTTCAGCCCAACCGATCGCAGCAAAATATTCCGTCGGAGATCTTGACGGATGCCAAGCAGTTGGAGTTCTTTAACTCAATGGATATGCTGGAGTCGCTGCATGTTCTGGAAACGCTCGATAGCACGAAGACAGAATCGAGGACCAGTCAAAGCAGCTAACAGGTTGGGTTTGTAAAATTCACGAGCTTTAACTCAAAATAGGATTTAAGATAGATAAATTAAAATGTTGAAACGAAGTCTTAGCTCTGTGGCTCTTTGCTTGCTGTTGCTTTTGCCGGTGTCCGGTTGGGCCCTGGACGGCGCCGAGAATTGGCGCCAGCTCAGTCCCAAGGAAAGAGAGAACGTCTTGCGCAATTATCAACGCTGGCAGAGCCTTCCGCCAAAGGATAAGGAACACCTCCGCGAAGAATGGAATCATTGGCAAAATCTCCCGCAGGATCGGCGCGACAGGCTGCGGCAACGCTACGATAAGCTCTCCCCTGAGGAGCAGCGTCACCTGCGTGACAAAAGATCCCCTCGATCGAATGATCGGGACGATTAGCTTCATCGTTTCGATAGATAGCTGCCATTTTTTCCGGGCCGCAATCGGACGCTGCTTGTTTTGACGGTTCAGCAATAGCCGCGTTTTCAAAAACTTTCGTTGTCGCTTCTCGGCGGGTATTCAAACTATCACAAACCCCGCCAATTGCCGCAGATTAACAATCTGCGACCTCACCCGTCTAATTGGCTGAGCGGACACAAGAAAATGAGAAACCCGATCTGTGGTTTTTCTTGCATGTCGCGCGACGATTAGAGACCCGAAGGCTACTTGAATTTATAACGGAGGACCTATGAAAGTCTTAGCCCTATGGACCTTGTTAATTGCAGCCTTGCTTCCCTTGACCGCTTGTCACTGGCATCACGGTCATCATCGCTTTGCCGACGGCTACTCCTGGCGGGACCACGCGCAAAATGACATCAACCGTTTTGAGGCGGGGGATTCGTCGCGAGGTGCGTAGATGCTTTCTCGCGTCGGTCACGACTATCTAGAATTTGCGCGTGGCCACTTCTATATCGCGTCATACGCGGCGCAATTGTCCCAGAGAATTTTTCTCTTGTCATCGTTGCCCATAGCCGCTTGAGAAAGTGATCGACTGCGCGGGATATTTAGAGTCCCGTCCGGATAATCAGTCGAGCCGGTAATTTCGGATGACAGGCAAACGTCCCCCCGCGCAGAAACTTCCCATCGCATGTAAATCTTTGGTAGTATTTGATTAGGAACGCCGGTCTGGTCGGCAATCTATCTCGGATCGCGTTATAAGCCGGTCGAGGCGGGTGCACAGGAGGATTCTATGAACACCACCAAACGATTACCCGTGTTTGAAAAATTTATCCAAGACGTACGCGCGGCCTGGGCTGAGTTGCAGGATACAGAGGCGCGCATGAAGCGGGTAAAAGTATTGCTCGAAGGACTGGTGAAGGATCCAACTATCCAGGAGCATTCTAAAAACTGGCCATCTACCGAAGGGCATAAAAATTTGCTCTTGTACGAAGATCCCGATTACCAGTTTGTCGTGAACGCGGTCGTGCGCACTCCCGGGCGCTATGGGCGAATCCACGATCACGCCCACGCGTGGACCGCCTACGGCGTGCTCGATGGGACGGAGCGGCTGGAACGTTACCGTCGCATAGACGAAGGAAAAAAAGAAGGATACGCGCTCATCGAGTTAGAGAGTCTCGCTGAAGGAAATCCCGGCAAGGTCGATCTCGTGCCACCCTTTGCCATTCACTCCGAGAAAGGCGGGCCAACGAGGTCCGTGGCCGTGATCGTGCGCTCAGAACGGCTCGTGGGTCGCACGCTTCAAGGCCGCTATGACGCAAAGACGGACGAATACCGTGAAGGCGAAGGTCCAACTCAAGTGCCGTTCGAGGTGGCGTGAGACGCGATTTTTTTGAGATTTGCCGATCTGACACCGCCATTACCTCAATTGCATTTTTTCAGTGAAAACGAATTAATCCCGTAACGCAGTTCAGAACCTGATGTGTTTTCCCGTCGCGCCGTTTGGCTAATGGCGCCCAGGCGGGTGCGTTAAATCTAGAAGGCTACGACGACACCGCGACGGTTCGTCAGGCGCCCTCGGGTAGACTAAACTCACCGGGTAAAGTTGATCTCACGCCAAAGGTCTTCGATACGTCGAGTGTCGTGAGCAAGTTGCTCCCGGCTGGCATGATGCGCGCGGTCGTAATTAAGCTTGCTCCGCGCAGACTCCAACTGCCGATAGAGATCTTCACGCCTACTCCATTGGTAACCACGGGAATCGCGATAACGGTAATCCCGGTAATCCCGATAATCCCGATATCGATAATCCCGATGTGGCCAATCCCAATCCCGTGCCATGACCGGACCCGCGGAAAGCGCCAAAGAGCCGGCAACAAGGGTACCAAATACTATAGTTTTGAATTTTGCGCCCATAAAAACTCTCCTCCTGGCGCATTAGACGGCGCGAATGGACGAAAGTTAATCGCGGGTCGCTGGTTGCGGGATCGATTTCGTCCGTGCTGTAGGCCATAGATGGCGCGAGCGCGGTAATGTAGCAAGATACGCCTTTAAGGGTGCCGGTGTTCGGTATTTTTTACCTGCCGTAGGTAATCTCTTCAGTGCTAGAGAGAAAAGACCTCTACAGATTTCCACGCTTTTTATCTGGCATGGTGCTTGCCATTTGAAAGATCGGCCATTGCCAAGCAAAGAGAATATTTCCGACCCCCTACTACCTCTCTATGATTAAGACTTCCCGCACCATCCTCGTCGTAGAAGACGAAATAAGGATGTTGAACATATTGGAGCGGTGCTTATCGAAGTGTGGATATACTGTATTACTGGCATCCGACGGTGAGGCGGCTATGAATGTCTATCTAAGACAAAAGGAAAAAATTGACGTCGTGCTGCTCGACATCGAGCTACCAAAAATCGACGGCTGGAATTTGCTCTCAAAGATGAAAGCGGCAAATCCTGATGTGAAGGTTGTGGTCACGAGTGGGTTTTTGGATTCGCAACTGGAATTGCGGCTGCTCAATGCTGGCGCTAAGCGGGCAATTCAGAAACCATATCAGATAGAGGAAATAGCAAACGCCCTTCAGGAAGTCATTGACTCATGAGCGCCGCCATCCATTAGCTACTTCGATTCTTACTTTCCCGCTTTTAGCCCGTCAATCCACGCCCGACATAGAATGAGCGCGTACTCTTCCGCTTCTTCACGGCTCGTGGAAATTATCTCGCAGCACTCCAACCGTTTGACCTCTCTCGTTGAGCGCTTTGGATCAAACACAAGACCCCTGGGGTGCCAGAGCATCCCCGACTCTGCAACGGCGAACCCATGTATGGGATGGTGCTTGTAATTGTGCTGCATTGTTGTGTTCCTCCTGTTGTATGACATAGCTTCATTACACAAACGCCACCATGAACGCAACAGGTCTGGACAACTTGCCGCAAGCCAAGCCACGGTTCATAGAACCGATGTACGCGAGTCCTGCCGCCGAGTTGCCGAAGGGTGACGAGTGGCTCTACGAGATCAAACTAGACGGCTATCGGTGTCTTGCCGGGCGAGACTCACGCGGGGTGACCCTCTGGTCCCGCCGCGCAAACCTATTCACTAGACAATTCCCGACCATCGCCCGAGCCTTTGAGCGGCTCGCACCCGACACCCTTGTCGATGGTGAGGTCGTTGCTATCGACGAGACCGGCCGCATTTCGTTTAATCTGCTCCAGCATCACCGCTCCAAGGCGAAGGCCATACAATTCTACGCCTTTGACCTTCTCATCCATAGTGGGCGAAGTCTTCTCAGCGTTCCCCTAGTGGATCGGCGGCGATTGCTCGTTCAGGCTCTCAGTACAGTGAGCGATCCGATCAGATTTTCGGAGAGCTTCGACACTGCGCCAGCCGAGCTAATCGCGGCGGCCAAACAACATGCCTTTGAGGGAATTATCGCAAAACGAAAAGACTCGTGGTATCAGCCGGGAAAACGGAGCAGGGCATGGCTTAAGTACAAGATCAATTGCTCCCAGGAGTTTGTCGTTGGTGGCTATACGCCGGGGAACCCGCTCGATGCACTGATCGTCGGCTATTACGAAGGCGAGAAGCTTTACTTTGCAGCAAAGGTAAGGAATGGCTTTGTGCCTCACGTGCGGCGCGAAGTTTTCCAGAGCCTCAAAGGCTTAGAGTCCGCTGATTGTCCGTTCGCTAACCTGCCTGAAAAGAAGCGCACACCGTGGGCGCTCACGCGAGAAGAAATGAAAAATTGCCGATGGCTTCGGCCTGACTCGGTCGCGCAGATAGACTTTACCGAGTGGACCCCGGACGGTCACCTGAGGGAAGCCAAATTTGTGGCCCTCAGGGAAGACAAAAATCCACGACACGTTGTACGCGAGACGTGATTTTCGCAACGCAACCTTATAGTCACGAAGTCGGACCGTCAGGCATCGAGCCTTACCGCTTAGAGACAAGTCCCAACACCACCTCCGAAACTCTTTCCTGATTGTTGGCCAAGCCTGAATCGCGCGTGGAATTCGCCACTAGCAGCATGAGCAAGGAATACAGGACCACAAGCATAGCCAAGACGACCGGCACACTTTTCATAAAGCCTCCGTGTACCCGGTGTATAATTGGCGAGTTTTATCTATGTTTCTCCTATCACCGTGGCCTATAGATGCAAGCGGAGTGCAACGGAAAGCTGCTGCTCCCATAATCGCTTTTGGTCATCTCGCCATTTTTGCTCACTTTCGTCGTTTCCTGCTGTGCCGCTCCATGACATGTCGGAGTGAGAACAAAGTTAGAGGCGAACGATTCCCGCCAGTGGTTGTTGATTCGTTGGTGCCGGAGGGGGGACTTGAACCCCCACGGGGTTACCCCCACCGGATTTTGAGTCCAGCGCGTCTGCCATTCCACCACTAAACTGTGAAACTGTGTAAGATAATGTGTAAGTCATTTACTCCTGCGCATAGCTTTGTTGCTAACCTAAACGACGTACTCCGGCCACTCCAAACCGTTCAATCTCACAAAAATGTCTTCGTTCCCTCAACGAAACGGCTGCGCATTAGCAAGCAAACTCGGCTATCGTGCTAACGGGGACGTTTCTCAAATACATCCTTGGCGGCCGGTATTGCGGAAAAAACGTTCGGCCAACCGGCGTAGAAGAGGAGGTGTGTGAGCGCCTCCGACGCTTCCGATTTCGTCAGGCCGTTATCCATCGCCCTGCTGAGGTGAGCCGACAGTTGCGCGACTTGGCCTGAG